>ONOI01000022.1 GCA_900319375.1 uncultured Bacteroidales bacterium
CATCGATTATGGGGCAGTCGTCTACGGTAACGTCGTTGCTTCCGGCTCTGATATTACTATAATGGGTAACGGTATTCTCTCCGGTCAGAAAATGAAGCATTGGGGAGACGACCAGTACAGCTGGGGAGATTTCCTGGTCAATATAGGCAAAGAATCTTCCAGAGCCGTCAATCTTACCCTCAAGGATGTCACCCTTATCGACGGTCCCGGTTGGAATGTAATAGTTCGCAACATCGACCACGTCCGTATAGACGGCGTCAATACGATAAGCTGGGAGCTCAACGGAGACGGACTGGATATCTGCAGCTGCAAGGATGTAGAGATCTCGAACTGCTTCCTTCGCAACTACGACGATAACATCACCCTCAAGATCCGTTTCATCGTAAATCCCATGACGGACGTCTCTGATGTAGACATCCATCACTGCCTTATCTGGAACGACTATGCCAGGGGAATAGTCGTAGGTCCCGAGGCCGGAACTACTACCTCCGGTTACCTCCACGACATCCGTATCCACGACTGCATCTTCCTCGAACACGGCAACGGCGGCGCGGGTGACCTGCGAGCCGCGCTGGCAATAGGCCAGGGAAGCAAGGGCAACACAGACCTCTGGTCCGGAACCGACCCGCCGGCAAAAATCAGCGGAGTCAGAGCCTCAAACCTTATCTTCGACAATATCAGTTCAGCCGGCCGCGCTGTAGCGATCTGGCAATACAAGAGTTCCGGCGCCCCGGTAGAGATGTCAGACATTACCTTCGAGAACTTTACTATTCTCGACGGCAATTCAAGCATCTATCCCGCGCTCTACATTAAGACCAACGGAGCCAGCATCAAGGGTCTAAAGATAAAGGGGCTCAAGGTAGACGGAACTCCCGTAACAGCCGTGGGCGGGGAATTCTCGATCGATACCCCTTCAAACGTTGAATACACAATCGAATAGATATGAAAGGTAAATTACCGTTACTTTTACTCATAATAGCAGCCGGAATCACATTCACTTCCTGTGAGGACAACTCCGGGATAAAGGACTTCAACTATCCCGATTCAGAAACGTGGTCGCTCGTCCTTACCCCCTCAAAGCTGACTCTTAAGGAAGGGACTTCATCTGAGCTTACCTACCGCATTACCCCCTGGAACTCGGCTTCCAATGCTCAGGTAGAGTGGACTTCGACAAACAGCGAGGTTGCCACAGTAGACGAAAATGGACGCGTATATGCCCATACCCCCGGAGAGGCAGACATCAAGCTGTCTTACAAAGACGCTTCGGCCGTCTGCCATCTTACCGTCGTGTCCTCGCGCATAGCCGCTACCGCAATCACCTTCGAGCAGGACTGGTTCTCCGCCACAATCGGACAGACCGTAACAGCCAAAGCCGCACTCGAGCCCTCCAACTCGACCGACATAATAAGCTGGGAATCTACCGATGAGTCAGTTGCTGAGGTCGATTCAGACGGCAAGATCACCATTCAGGGAGAAGGCTATGCGGATATAATCGCCAGTGCCGGAGACTGCAGCGGCACTATCCGTGTCCTTGGCCACGGCAAGCTTTGGCTCGAACAGGTTGACCCGCTTTATAAGCCGGTTTCGTTCGAGTATTTCCCCTTCGAAAAAGACACCGTCAGAGTCGCCAGGGGAGAGACCGCCTGCATCCAGATGATAGGATATGCCGCCGCCAATCAGGGCGCTAGCGTCTCGTGTTACGTCAGCAAGTTCGCCCCGAAGGGAACTTCAGATGACATTAAGGTACTTGAGCCCTCACTCTACTGGGTAAGGGAAATTACCTGCTCGGAACACTGGGACGGATGGGCTGGAGGGAAGCCTTCCGACGCCTATCCCTCCAACCAAAAGCTGTTCCCGGATCCACTGATGCCGGTAGACGAATACAAAGTCTCCATGATAGACGGATCCAAACAACCCCTATACATCGAATTCGACATCCCGCGCGACTTCGCGCCCGGTATCTATGAGGGAGTTGCCAACCTTCAGGGCAACGACCACGGCACCCTTCCGTTCGTTGTAGAGGTCTACGACGTCACTCTCCCCGAGAAGCAGACCCTCGATGTAGACCAGTGGATCAACATGAACCTCTCTGCCATGAATAACGGAGAGAGTACTGAGATGTATCAGGTCTACAACTGGTTCGAAAATATTATCGTTCCCTTTGTCAGCCGCTACGGCCAGAATACCTTCAATCTTCAGTATGCCCGCGTATCGGGCCGCAAACTGAAAAAGAACGCCAACGGCGAGTTTGAAATGATTGCCAATTTCAACGATTGGGGAAAGGAAATCGAAATGTACTACCGCGCCTGTCCGGATCTCCATTATGTCCAGGGCAACAACCTGATTGCCAGCGTAGCTGAAAAAGGCAACGGCATACTCGTCATCCTGGGGATTGAGCTCAATCCAGACGGTTCCATCAAGGCAACCGACAATGGAGACGGGACCTACGATTTCGAATACACCTACGTAGACCAGGCAGATCAATATTCGGCAGAAGCAGACGCATATTTCAGTCTCTATTCCGCAGCTCTATGTAAGTACCTCAAGTCCCACTTCCTACCGGACGGACGTTCCTACAACGATGTCTATCTCCAGACTATCTGCGACGAACCCAACGACAAAGTCGCTCCGGCCTACGACCGCCTTGCCAGCTATATCAAACACGGCGCTCCGGACCTCAAGACGATGGATCCTCTTGGGACCCACAACATTAAGGCCGACCTTCTGGATTTCCCTTGCCCCTGTATCGATGTAATGAAGGGCGAGAGAGGCTACGAATACTCAGACAACCAGATTCCCTGGCTCTACCACGCGATGGGCCCCCAGGGAGAAGGTCTCAACAGGTTCATCCGCATCCCGCTCTACAAGACAAGGCTTATCCACTGGCTCAACTACAGATATCATACGGTAGGCTTCCTCCACTGGGGTCTCAACTATTGGGAAGGCGCCCCCGACGGAGATCCATGGAAGAACGCCAGCGGCTCGTACCTCGGCGGCGACATGTGGATTATCTGGCCAGGTTATCAGAAGGTATATCCCTCTATCCGCCTCGTTGCGATGCGTGACGGTATCAGGGACTACGAACTGCTCCGTATGTACGAGGATAAGTTCGGAAGGGCGGCGGCAGACGCAATATGCAAGGAAATAGTTACCGACTGCTGGACCTACAACCGCGACCCGAAAGCAATCAGAAAGCAGCGTAAGATCATACTCGAAGGACTCGCCGGAAAATGAAAAGAATAGCGCTTATTCTGGGACTGGCAATACTTGCCGGCTGCGGGAAGGCTCCTGCTCCCGCGGTCATTCCTACGCCTATGCAGGAGCGCTACGGCTGCGGTACCCTCAGCGGCAATCCCGAGCCGAGCATCGAAATAGACGGCAAGTATCTCAGCAAGTACGGGCCTGAAGGCTATAATCTTGAGGTAGACCGCAGGGGAGTAAGGATAAAGGCCGCCGGGAAGGCGGGCGCTTTCTATGCGCTCCAGACTCTCTGTCAGATCTCCGACAGCACCGGAATCCGCTATGCTAAGATTACAGACAAACCCCGTTTTCCCTACCGCGGAATACACCTCGATGTTTCCCGTCATTTCTTCCCTAAAGAAGAGGTGATGAAGATACTGGACGAGATGGCCCGCTACAAATTCAACTATTTCCACTTCCACTTCGCCGACAACGGCGGCTGGAGGATAAAGCTGGACTCCTGTCCGGAGCTTACCCGCTACGGCGCGTTCCGAAAAATTGAGGACTGGGATACCTTCTGGCTCCATTCTCCGATGGAATTCTGCGAAGAAGGAACCCCGGGAGCCTATGGCGGCTACTATACAAAGGACGAGGTCCGGCAGATCATCGAATATGCCGCTGAAAGACATATAGAGGTAATACCCGAAGTCGAATTCCCGGCCCACTCAAACGCAGTGTTCGCCGCATACCCCGATCTCACCTGCGGTCCCGAAGGGTACAGGGGAGGAGAGTTTTGCGTAGCCAATGAAGGGACTTTCGAATTCGCGGAAAAAGTCCTGCTGGAGATCATGGATCTGTTCCCATCGAAGATAGTCCATATCGGCGGAGACGAAGCCAGGATGGAGGGCTGGGAAAACTGCCCGAAGTGTCAGAAACTGATGAAGGAAAAGGGCTTCTCAAAGACCGGAGATCTCCAGACCTACCTTATCAGCCACATCCAGAAAATAATTCTGGAAAACGGACACCGCATGGCCGGATGGGACCAGCTTCTCGAAAATGAAGACCTCGACAGCAGCAGCATAGTATATGCCTACAGGAGCGACAGCCTCGCTTACAAGGCGGCTGGCAGGGGAGTGAATGCTGTCATTACTCCCGGAGATGTACTGTATCTGGACTGGTTCCAGGCCCATCCCCATTATGAGAGGAAGGCCCAATACGGATACAGTCCCCTTCATAAGATATTCCGTTACGAGCCTCAGGAGCGGCCCAATATCCTGGGAGTCCAGGGTTGTATGTGGACTGAATACGTCCCTACCGAAGGACATCTTGAGTACATGCTCTTCCCGAGGATGCTGGCCGTCTCGGAAAAAGGCTGGTCAGAGCCCGGGACTACTACCTGGGAGCAGTTCAAAAACAAAGTTGCCACTCATATTCCAGAGCTTAAAGCCAGAGGACTGAATGTCTACGACCAGCACGATATGCCCGAGATCGAAACCGACGGGAAAAGGGTCAGCATGGACCACGAAAACCCTTACGCAGAGATTCGCTATACGCTCGACGGCTTGGAGCCTGACGCCGGATCCCGGCTTTACACTGAGCCGTTCCCGTTCAGGTCTGATACCCTTAACATCAAGGCCGCAGCCTTCAGCGGAAAGAATAAGACTTTCACGAGAAACATCACCCTCGTACGAGGCAAGAAATACACTGAATCCTATCCTGAGATAGATCTCCACGTATCCTGGATGGGATTGTAAACCACATAATTTATGAAGAGAATAGCAGCCGCATTGATTGCAACCATTTGCGTCACCGGCCTGTTTGCCCAGGATGGCATCATCAAAGACGAGCATATCCTGAAGGCAAAACAGACCGTTTCCAAGATGACCATCGATGAAAAACTGTCCTACGTATCCGGATGGCCGGAGTTCTATCTCAGGCCGCTGGACCGATTCGGAATTCCCGCGCTTAAAACCACAGACGGCCCTCAGGGCGTAAGAGACGGGAGCAAGAGCACTCTTTACCCGTCCGGGATCTGCCTTGCCGCTACCTGGAACCGCGACCTCCTCTACAGGGTGGGCGTCCAGCTCGGCCAGGATACTAAAGCCCACGACGCCCAGTTCCTGCTCGGTCCGGGCGTCAACATCGCCCGTTCGCCCCTTTGCGGCCGCAACTTCGAATACTTTGGCGAGGACCCTTACCTGGCCTCGGAAACTGCCGTTCAATACATACGCGGCGTCCAGTCTGAGGGAGTGAGCGCAGTAGTCAAACACTATGCGCTGAACAACTCCGAGTACGACCGCAACAACATGGGATCCGATGCCGACGAGCGGACTATGTTCGAAATCTACTTCCAGACCTTTATGAAGGCAGTGAAGAAAGCCGATGTAGGCGCCGTCATGACCAGCTACAATCCTATCAACGGCGTCCATGCCTCGGAGAACTGGTGGACCAACGTGGAGGTTCTCCGTAACCGCTGGGGCTTCCGCGGAATAGTCATGTCCGACTGGGGCTCCACCTATTCGGCATATGCCCCCGTAAACGGCGGCCTCGACCTCGAGATGGGAGTAACGGAGATGCTCGATCCCGCTATCCTTAAAAAAGCCATCGAAAACGGAGTAATCGAGGAATCGAAGATAGACCTTATGTGTCAGCATATCCTGCAGACCGTCTATGCTTTCGGTATGGACAAACCCGTAGCGGATAAGCCGGAAAGAGACAACCCCGCCTCGCGCGCCGTTGCCCTCGACGCCGCGAGGGAGGGCATTGTGCTGCTCAAGAACGAGCGCAACCTCCTTCCCCTTAAGGGAAAGGTGTTGCTGCTCGGTCCGAGCGCCCACAATGTCCCCAGGGGCGGCGGCTCAGGCTATGTAGACCCTTACCACGAATGCAGCGTGGCCGACGGGATGAAGGAGATTTTCGGGAAGAAGATGATCGCCCTCAGCGATAACGACTGGCGAAAGGACATCACCGCCGAAATAGGTCCATGGAAGGCCGAATACTTTCCAAACATCGACTATGCCGGCACTCCCGCCCTTATCCGCGAAGACCCGGCAATCGACTTCTTCTGGGACGGAGGAGCCCCGGTGGGAATGCCGGAAGACAATTTCTCCGTCAAATGGACTACCGTCTTCACCCCGTCCGAGGATATGTCCGTACTCTTCAGCATCAGCGGCGATGACGGCTATGGGATCAGTGTTGATGGTAAGGAAGTCATTTCCGACTGGACCAGACATTCGATAACCGTCAGGGAAGCGATGGTAGACCTGAAAGCAGGCCGCCCGTACAAGCTCGACGTGGGCTATTATGAGGCCGCAGGAAGCGCCGAAGTCCACCTCAAGGTGTTCAAGACCGACGCAGTGAAGCTTCGCAAGAAGCTATCGGCTGCCGATGCCGTGGTCCTCTGTATTGGCTTCGACGCCGACACCGAACGCGAAGGGGCCGACCGCAGTTTCGAGCTGCCCCAGACAAACAGGCTGGCGATGGATATGGCCTTCCGCTTCAGCAAGAACGTCGTTGCCGTAGTCAATGCCGGCGCAGGAGTGGAGATGGAATCATGGATAGACAAAGCCGCAGCGGTGTTGATGGCATGGTACCCCGGCCAGGAAGGCGGCAAGGCGGTCGCCGAGATTCTGGCGGGAAAGGTGAACCCGAGCGGCAAGCTTCCCGTCACCTTCGACCGCCGCTGGGAAGACAACCCTTGTTACGATACCTATAACACCGACTACCGTTCGACTTACTGGAAGAGAGAGAAGAACGTTCCCCGCATCCAGTACAGCGAGGGAGTGTTCATGGGCTATCGCGGCTACGACAAAGCCGGGAAGGAGCCTCTGTTCCCCTTCGGCTACGGACTTTCCTATACGAGCTTCAGCTACTCGGATCTTGAGGTAAAACCCGTAGAGAAAGGCTACGAAGTCTCGTTCACCCTGCGCAATACCGGAAAGAAAGCCGGCGCCGAGGTGGCTCAGGTCTATGTAGGCGACCTGCAGGCCTCGGTCCCGCGTCCCTTAAAAGAGCTCAAAGGCTACGAAAAAGTATACCTTAAGAAAGGGGAGAGCAAGCGCGTCAATATCCTTCTTGAAGAGGATGCCTTCTCGTTCTTCGATACTTCAATCGCAGACTTCAGGGTAGAACCCGGACAATTTGAAATCAGCGTAGGCGGCAGTTCCGGCAATTTGCCCCTCAAGACCCTTATAGACATCAAGTAATGAAACGCATCATCCTGATTCTTGCCGCGCTTCTGGCGGGCTCTATCGCGAGTTTTTCGCAGGATTATGAGCCCAAGGCAGACGACAGGGCAGTCGTCACTATAGGAAATGCCCGTTTTACGGTACTTACCAGCAGGCTTATACGTATGGAGTGGGCCGAGGACGGAGTATTTGAAGACAGAGCCACCCTCGGCGTAGTCAACCGCCTCCTCCCAGTACCTGAGTTCAAGGCAAATAAGAGTTCGAAGCGGCTTGTTATCCGTACTTCCGATCTTACACTTACCTACAAAAACACCGGCAAATTCAGCCCCGACAACCTTTCCGTAGAATTCAAGATGAACGGAAAGAAGAGGAGCTGGAAGTACGGCATGTCCGAGGAAGACAACCTGCTGGGAACCTGCAGGACGCTGGATATGTGTGACGGGGAAAAGACCATGGACCCGTTCGACAAGGGAGTCGTCTCCCGCGCCGGTTGGGCTATTCTCGACGAGAGCTCTCGCCATGTCTTCGTGCCGACCGGCACCGACTGGGGCGACTGGGCTCAGGCCCGCGATGGCGGCAAGGACCGAGAGGACCTGTACATCTTCGCCTATGGCCATGACTATAAAGCGGCAGTCTCCGATTTTACGAAGATAGCGGGGAAGATTCCCCTTCCTCCGAAGTATGCCTTCGGCTATTGGTGGTGTCGCTACTGGCAGTATTCAGACTATGAGATCCGCGACCTGATGGACCATTTCCGCGGTTTTAACATCCCGATAGACGTCTTCATTATAGATATGGACTGGCATGAGATGTGGAACGACGATATCTTCACGGGGTATCAGGACCAGTCCGGCCAGACCCTCGGGTGGACCGGTTATACCTGGAAGGAGGATTTCTTCCCCAAACCAGAAAATCTGCTTCAGGACCTCCACAACTACGGAGTCAAGACTTCGCTGAACATCCATCCCGCCTCCGGCATCCAGCCCTATGAGGAGCCCTACGAGCGTATGAGGAAGGATTATCTTTCCCGCACCTCAGACTACGACGGGCCACACAATTTCGTGAATGCGGACGGAAGCGATGCCTTCATTCCCTGGTGTATAGACCAGAGGGAATGGGCAGACGCCTACTTCAATTCGGTGATGCACCCGATGGAGAAAATGGGAGTTGACTTCTGGTGGCTTGACTGGCAGCAACAGCGTCTCAACAAGGAATTCATCCCGGGCATGAACCAGACTTTCTGGATCAACCATGTCTTCTTCAAGGATATGGAAAAGCAGGGCAAAGGGCGGCCCATGATCTACCACCGCTGGGGCGGGGTCGGCAGCCACCGCTACCAGGTCGGTTTCTCGGGCGATACCTTCGCTACCTGGAAGGTGCTCGGGTACCTGCCTTACTTCACCTCCACCGCGGCCAACATCGGCTACGGCTACTGGGGCCACGACATCGGCGGCCACATGCAGCCCTGGGGCGTTGGCGCTACCAACCCCGAGCTTTATACCCGCTGGATGCAGAGCGGCGTCTTCACCCCCATCTACAAGAGCCACTCGACCAAGAACATGACCATGGAGAAGCGCTTCTGGATGTTCCCCGAACACTTCGACATGATGCGCGAGGCAATCCGGCTGCGCTACAACCTGAGTCCATACATCTACACGGCAGCCCGCGAGTGTTACGACACCGGCATCTCGCTCTGCCGCCCGATGTACTACGAATATCCCGAGGCTGAAGAGGCCTACTCCTTCAAGCAGGAGTTCATGTTCGGCCGCGATATCCTGGCCACGACCGTCTGTGAGCCAATAGACAGCTCCACCGCCCTTGCCGGACGCGGGATGTGGCTGCCCGCAGGATGTGACTGGTACGACGTGTCTACCGGAACGACCTACAAGGGTGGAGCGACCTGCAAGTTCAACTATACCTTGTTCGAGAATCCATGGTTCGTCAAGGCCGGCGCCGTCATTCCGATGGCCATGCCGGACATTCAGTCCCTGCAGGAGGCCAGCGACGGCTTCTGTCTGTTCGTCGCTCCCGGCGATGGAGCCTTCTCGACCAGGCTCTATGAAGACGACGGAGCTACTCAGAATTACAAGGCCGAGTATGCCATTACCGCTATTGACAAACGCTCGGATGCTTCCGGGCTCACTCTCCATATCCATCCCAGAAAGGGAAATTATAAGGGTGCTTTGCCGACCAGAACCGTAAGAGTAGTCCTGGACGCTGTTCTGCCCGCTCAGAGTGTCCTGGTCAACGGCTCCCAAATACCTTACACCCGCTTCCCGGAGCAAAGGGGAGAGGGCGCTTTCTGGACCTATGACGGGGCAACCCTTCAGACTGTAATCTATCTTGAGACCGCTTCCGCGACTGAGGATATAACCGTCTTGGTCATCTATCCGGAGTCCAACAAGACCGACAGGGAAGTCGTCAACGGCAAGAAGGGACTGCTCAGAAGAATTACCTCGCTGAGCGAAGAGTGTAAGTTCATTTACGCTACCTATGTAGACGGCTGGAAGCAGATGCCGATGGGATTCATCCGCGCTGCCGGTACCGGAAGCCACATTACTGAGGATCCTTCCAACGCAGCCGGCTATCTCAAGTCTCTTGACCTGGAGGCCGCTTATGAGCCTTTCAACACGGATAAAGTTCCGGCTAAGTTCAAAACCAAACTTGCCGCCTGGCTCGGAATCAGCCGATAATTGTTTATCTTTGGACTATGATTAGAAAAGTATACCTGCCCGAGGGCTTCAAAGCATCCGACATCCCGGAGCTTTTTGCCGAAGAACACATCCCGTTCGAAACAATAGATATCTGCAACTGGCCTGATAAGTATCCCTACAAACCTACGGTCGAATTCGCCCTGGCCCACACCGGGAAGAATATCCTGATAGATTACAGGGTAGTGGAGAAGACCTCCCGCGCTGCAGCCGGGGAGGATTTCGGCAAGGTCTGGGAAGACTCCTGTGTAGAGTTCTTCAGCAGTCCGGACGGAAAAGTCTACTATAATCTGGAGTGTAACTGTATCGGTAAAGTACTTCTCGCAAAGGGCGAAAGCCGCCACGACCGTATCCCGGCCCCGGCTGAGATTGCAGGTAAGATCCAAAGATGGGCCTCTCTTGGCGACAAACCGTTTGCCGAACGGCCTGCCGGACCCTGGGAGGTATGCCTCATAGTCCCGGCTGAAGCCCTGAACCTGGAATCCTTCAACGGCATTCAGCTCAAGGCCAATTTCTACAAATGCGGAGACCTCCTCGAGACTCCCCATTTCCTGAGCTACGCTCCTATCGATACCCCGGATCCCGACTTCCATCGTCCCGAATTCTTCATTCCGATCGCCTTCGAGTAGATGAAATATTCCCTCATCATACCGGTTTACAACCGCCCGGACGAAGTGTCCGAGCTGCTCGCCAGTATAGCCTTCCAGTCCTTCCGGGACTTTGAGGTGCTGGTAGTAGAAGACGGATCTTCGGTAAAATGCGAAGATATTGTAAATCAGTATGCTGAAAAGCTTGATATAAAGTATCTGTTTAAGGAAAACGGGGGCCCGGCAATGGCGCGAAACTATGCCGCTGAAAGGGCCGAGGGAGAGTATCTCCTCATCCTTGACTCCGATACCGTCCTGCCGGAAGGGTACTTCGAAGCTATTGAAAGCTTCCTCTCGGATAATACCCCCGATGCCTTCGGCGGCCCCGACCGTGGAGGCGATGATTTCACTCCCGTCCAGAAAGCGATCAGCTATTCGATGACCTCTTTCTTCACTACCGGAGGAATACGCGGCGGAAAGCGGAAGATAACCCGTTTCTTCCCGCGCTCTTTCAATATGGGTGTCAGACGCGAGGTCTTCGCTAAACTGGGAGGTTTCTCGGCCATGCGCTTCGGCGAAGACGTCGATTTCAGCATGAGGGTAGTGGAAGCTGGCTTTACGACCGCGCTCATCCCTGATGCCTGGCTGTATCATAAGCGCCGTACAGACTTCCGGAAGTTCTTCCGCCAGGTCCGCAACTCCGGAAAGGCCAGGATTTCCCTCACAAGGCGCCATCCGGGCTCTCTGAGGCTTGTACACCTGTTCCCCCTGGGATTTGTCGTCCTGAGCCTTATACTGCCTTTTGACGTCCTTTACGCGCTTCTCGTGTTTGCAGACTCTACTATAAAGAACAAGAGCCCGAAAGTCGGGCTCCTGTCTGTAGCTGCTGCTTACGTGCAGCTCTGGGGTTACGGTATAGGATTTGTCGCCGGTCTGTTCTCGAAAGAAGAGGCGAATATAGACAACGACCGCTTCTACCGCTAGAACGTATCGTAGAACTTCGCTTCGCGCGGGCTTACCTTGTTCATATTGTCGATAAGATCCTGGTTGGTCTTGTATTCGTCCATCAGCTGAAGCATGAAGTTCATCGCTTCGGTAGGATTCATATCGGCAAGAAGCTTTCTGAGGATCCATATCCTCTGGCCATTGTACTTCTCGTAAAGGAGATCGTCGCGACGGGTACCTGAGAGAACTACGTTGACGGCAGGGAAGATACGCCTGTTGGCAAGAGTTCTGTCAAGCTGGATTTCGGAGTTTCCGGTTCCCTTGAATTCCTCGAAGATAACATCGTCCATCTTCGAACCGGTCTCGGTAAGGGCGGTCGCAAGGATAGTCAGCGAGCCGCCGCCTTCTACGTTACGGGCTGCGCCGAAGAAGCGCTTGGGCTTCTGAAGGGCATTTGCGTCCACACCTCCGGTCAGGACCTTTCCGGACGCGGGCTGAACGGTATTGTAGGCGCGGGCGAGACGGGTGATGGAGTCCAGCAGGATAACTACGTCGTGGCCACATTCGACCAGCCTGCGGGCCTTCTCCAGGACCATATTCGCTACCTTGACATGATGATCGGCCGGCTCGTCGAAGGTAGAGGCTACAACCTCGGCCTTGACGCTGCGTTGCATGTCGGTAACCTCCTCCGGACGTTCGTCGATAAGAAGGACGATCTCATAGACCTCCGGGTGATTGTCTGCAATCGCGTTGGCGATGCTCTTGAGGAGCATGGTCTTACCGGTCTTCGGCTGGGCTACGATAAGTCCGCGCTGGCCCTTTCCGATAGGCGAGAACATGTCGACTATACGGCAGGACGGGTCGGAGCCGTGGCCATGGCCAAGAAGGTTGAACTTCTCGTCCGGGAAAAGGGGAGTGAGGAAGTCGAAGGGAACGCGGTCGCGGATGAATTCCGGGCTGCGGCCGTTGATGAACTTGACCTTGACGAGAGGGAAGTATTTGTCGCCCTCGCGGGGAGGCCTGATTTCGCCGGTGACGGTATCTCCGTTCTTGAGGGCGTTCTGCTTTATCTGCTGCTGGGAGATGTAGATATCGTCCGGGCTGTTGAGATAATTGTAGTCAGAGCTGCGCAGAAAACCATACCCGTCCGGCATTATCTCCAGAACTC
The DNA here is from genome assembly GCA_900319375.1 of uncultured Bacteroidales bacterium. GTDB lineage: Bacteria > Bacteroidota > Bacteroidia > Bacteroidales > UBA932 > Cryptobacteroides. Next base: position 12,779 of record ONOI01000022.1, read on the forward strand.
CGGTAGCCTCGACCGTACCCTCGTACTCGGGGACCTTCGGTTTGGGGGGCTGAGGCTGATTCTGGTTCTGATTCTGGTTGTTATTGTTGTGTTGTTTTCCGTTCTGGTTCTTTTTCTGGTCGAGCCTTTCCTGAGCCTTTGCAAGGATAGCCGCCTTCTTTTCCTCGGCGGTGGGATCTGCTTTCTTGGGCTCCTCGGCCTTGGCGGGCTCTTCCTGAGCCTTCTGGGCCTTAGGCTTTCTGCCGCGCTTTTTGGGAGCGGGTTTCTCGGGTTCGGCCGCTTCCTTAACTGGTTCGGATTCCTCTTTCTTAGGCGCTTCCTTTTTAGGCTCTTCCTGTTGTTTAGGTTCTTCTACCTTAGCGGGCTCTTCCTGGGCTTTGGGGGCCTTGGGCTTTCTGCCTCGTTTCTTAGGCTCTTTCTTTTCAGTGTCGGGCTGAGACGCTGCCAGGCTGGCCTCTGCGTCCAATATAGCATAGGCGAGGTTTTCGTCGTCGAGTTTCTTGATTGATTTGATCTTGAGTCCCGAAGCAATCTCTTCGAGCTGCTCACGACTCATCTGACTGAGGTCGTAAAGACGATGTGTCATAGTTGAAAATTATAGAATTGTACGGCAGAACTGCCGCTGCGTTATCGAATTGACACGCAAATATAGTAAAATTTTTATCTATCCCAATAGCTGCTGCTCTTCTTGAAACGGAGCAGGTCTGCAAGAGAGGCCGCATTTGCGGCAATCTTGAAGCTATAGCTCTGCCATGTTCCGAGCGGGACCCACGACACTGCGATATTGAAGCAGTGGAGATCGTAGGTGGCGCTGATCTGAGTAGTCGTTATCTTCTTCGCTATAAAGTCGTATCCGGACGATGCGTTGATAGACATCCTGGGGGTAAGCTTGATGTTTCCGCTCATACCCAGAGTGGATGTATAGGTATTCTTGAAAATGAGCTGGTCGAGGTCCTTGTCGTACAGCGGAGCTCTGGTGCAATTGAAATTGACGTTGAAGTTTACAGACCACGGTACATTGGGGTTGGTATAATACAGCCATCCTCCGGGGACGTACTCGCCCGTTACCGGGTGATAGTAAATCCTCTGATAGTAGTCTGCAGGGCTGCTGCTGTCTTCGCGTCCGTCGTTTCCGTTTATCGCGCCCTTTCCGGAGATGGAATAGGATGCGGAAGCGGATGCGTTGGTAAAGCGGGCCAGACCCTGACCTTCCTGGAATGCGAATCTGTTGATCCTCTGATAGAGCCTTCCGTTAATTACCTTTGCCGCATAGGGCTCGAAACCGGCGCTGGCGCTGATGTTTACCTTTCCGAATAGGTTAGTAGACATAGAGCCGCTTATCTTACCCATCTTACATGAGTCTGCAAGGAAGTTGTAGTTGGTAGAGAAGTTGAGCTGGTCCAGCAGCTTGACTTTCTTGCTTCCTTTGCCGGTACTGTCTGAAGGGTCGCGGACCTTGGCCTCGAGGTTATTTCCTATAGAGAGTGATGCGGTCGCGCTTCTTCCTTTACCGGGGTAGGAGCCGAGCTGGCCCTGGTAGATGTTGTATTCGTACTCCTTCGACTCGCCGTTTTTGTCTGTATACGAGAGGGTTCTCCATCCGTTTGCATACGTTCCTTTCTCAGGGCTGAAGGACATGCTGACCGAAGGCGAAATGACGTGTCTTATCGCCTGGACCTTACTGTAGCGCCCGAAATTGAACATACCGTAGAGGCGGGTACTCATAGAGACCGACCCGGAATAGGTCTGGGTTATTCCGAAATGGCCGAAGGCATCGCCCTGGACCAGTTCAGTCTTGTTTGTTTCCGGATCATAGACGGCCTCGCTGGCCCTGAAGAACCAGTTCTGACCGTAGCTTACCGAAGGGTTGAAATTCAGGTATTTGAAGAGCTGGAAGCTCGGCAGACCGATATTGAAGTTGTGGTTCATACCGTTCTTGAAACGGTCTGTAAAGGCCTGAGTTCCGAACTCTTCCTTGAACTCGCTCGCCTTGAAGTTGATCTTGTTCTGGAGCGAGGTACTGTAGCCGAATGATATCTTTTCCCAGGGCTTTTCCTTACCTACGCGGTTCTTTTTCTTGAAGGGGTAGAAGGTACTTACCGAGAGGGAAATGTTTGGCAGGGTAAAGGCGTAGGAACTGTCTCGCGAGTTCTGGCTGTGGAGGGCGTTGATGGAAAGGTTGACCTTTCCGCCCCAGTTGTGGGCATACGAGATCGAGGATGAGATCTGGTTCTGGAGAGCTTCGTTAACCGAGTGGGAGTTATACTTGCTGTTCTTCGGACTGGAGAAGTTTACCGAAGCGCTGAACGAAGTTCCCGGATGGGCCTTGCTGTCCTGGGAGTGTTGCCACCTGAGGCCGAAGTTTCCCGAGCTGTCGAAGTCCGGCGAGCCTTGTTCGCCTACCTGGTCATGGGACAGAGTGAGCGAGAAGGAGCCGTTGGCTTTATAGTTGATCTTGTAGCGCGAGTTGATATCGAGGGCCCACGAACCAAGGGTATAATAGTCTCCGGTAACAGACAGGTCGAGATAGTCTCCGAAAACGAAGTACATACCTCCGTCCCTCATGTAGAAGCCTCGGGCGGTTTCCTCTCCGAAGGTAGGCATCAGGAGTCCCGTGGCTCTTTCCGGACGTTTGGGGATGAAACCGAAGGGGATACCTACAAAGGGGAGGTGGACGTCTGCGACTACCAGGTGGGCCGGGCCGAAAACCGTCTTTCGGCTTGGTTTGGTAACCACCTTCGCAACAGAGAGTTCCATCCAATAATGGGGGTGTTCCAGGTCGCAGACGGTATACTTTCCATGGTCAACGTTGATCGAGCGGTCGGGCATCATCTTGACGTGGTCTCCGTGGAGGAGGCCGTCGTCTTCGGAGGTAATGACCTGCTTGATATTGGCCTTACGGTTGTTGAAGTTGTATTTCACCTCGGCCATATTGTAGGTCTTTCCGGCCTGGGTCATCACCGGGCGGCCCTTCCACTCTCCGGTAAGGGTATCGAGAACGCCGTGGGCGTAGCAGATTCCGGTATTGAGGTCATACTCCATCTGCTCGGCCTTGAGGGTAATATCCTGATACTTGACGGTTACATCGCCGTAGTAGAAGATTTTTCTCTTTCCGTCTGTAAAGACCTCTACGATAGAGTCGCGGGCAGTCGAGAATGCAGGCTGGCTGAGGGAACTGTTCTTAAGCATATTCAGGGAGTCCACCCTGAACAGGGAATCCGCTCTGTGGAGAGAGTCGCGCCTCGCTAGCTCCACCGAGTCCGGCGGGGCAGCCTCCTTCCTGGGACGGGCGCCGCCGGCCAGGGGCTTTCGCTCCGCGCGCCTCTGCGCGTACGCATCCACTCCGCCGAGTATCAGCAGGGTGAGAAGAATCATCAGTATGTGGATGCTTTTATTGCGCAAAATTGCTATTTTTGTAGAGCCGCAAATATACTACTTTATTTCCAAGTTATCAACGATGGGACGCATCCTGACTTCGCTATTACTCCTTCTGGCTTTCTCCCTGGCGGGCCTCTGCGAGGACCGTCTCAGTCTTTCGACCGTAGTTATCGACCCGGGACACGGTGGAAAGGATCCCGGAGCAGTAAGCAAGGACGGCAACTCATACGAAAAAACCTTCGTTCTTGATATAGCCAAGACCCTTGCGGAGAAGATCCGCGAAGGGTACCCCGATGTCAAGGTGATCATGACGCGCAGCACCGATCATTTCGTTACCCTCAATGACCGTGCCGAAATCGCGAACAAAGCCGGAGCGAACCTCTTTATTTCAGTACATATCAATTCTTCCGCCGGAACTGTAGCCAACGGCTACTCCGTCCACGTCCTCGGTCAGTCCCATAAAAAAGGTACTGATCTCTATAAGATGAACCTCGCGATGGTCCAGAGGGAAAACTCCGTAATCATGTTGGACGACGACTACAACCCGGCTACCGCCCTCTTCAATCCCGAAGACCCCGAGTCCTATATATTTATGACCATGATGCAGAGCGCCTATCTCGAACAGAGTATCCAGTTCGCTCAGATAATAGGCGACAAGCTCTCAGGCGGTCCTATTAAAAACAGCAGGGGAGTCAGCCAGGATCCCTTCTATGTACTCTGGAAAACCAGCATGCCTTCTGTTCTTGTCGAGCTCGGTTTCATCAGCAACGATCAGGACCTTGCAGTCCTGAAGCAGGAAAAGAGCAGGGACAATATAGCGGAGTGTCTGTACGAAGCCTTCAAGGCCTACAAGACAGACTACGACAAATCAATGATGGTCAGCAAGCCGGCAGAGCCTGCGAAGACGGTTACCCCCGAGACTAAACCGGCTGTTGAGAAGACTGCCGCTCCCGAGACAGACAAAGCCCCACAGATTCGCTACGGAGTCCAGATTGCTACCCTCAGCAAGGAACTTCCTCAGGGAGACAGCCGTCTTCTGGGATATAAACCCTTGATAATTAAGACCTCTAACGGTAAGCTGTATAGACATGTAATCGCGATCTGCGATACAAAGGAGGAGGCGAGGGAAAAATTGACAGAAATAGCCCGGAAATACCCCGACTGTTTCCTCGTAAAAATTGAGTCAGGTTCCGTCAGCAGAGCCAATTAGAAAGATATACTTTTTTAGAATTTTTCTAAATTATAATAAGCGGGAAAATCAATCAGTTACACATATGTAAACTCTGTAAAAGATTGATTTACAGCAAAATGATGGAGATATTTTTTCGCCGACGCTTTTCATTAATTTAAGCCAAAAATTTTTAATAAACAATATCAAAAAATATTTTTTGTTAAGAATTTTTCCTCCACTTTTGCAATCAGACTTATTGTCAGGTAAGGAGAATCTTTACCTCAATCATAAATGATAGAAAAAGAGAAACACATTCAAGTGTGGGAGAACTGTCTGCGCATTATCGAGCAGAACATAGAGCCCCAACAGTACGAGACCTGGTTCAAACCTATCAGGCCTGTTTCTCTTGTGGACAGTACTCTGACTATCGAAGTCCCTACCGATTATTATAGAAGCTACCTCGAGAGCGCCTTCATCGACATCCTTTGCAGGACTCTCCGCAGGGAGCTCGGCGCCGGGGCGCGCCTGATGTACAGGGTCAGGCCGGTTCAGGGTCAGCAGTCCATCACCCTATCAGGCGCGGAGGGCGCCGCAGCCCAGAACAAGCCCGTCTCCGTTCCTTCCTATACTTCGTCCGGCAATCCGAGCGCTATCGTATTCCCTGGCCTTAAGAGGATTCAGATCGACCCGAGGCTCAATCCTGCCTACCGTTTCAGTACCCTCATCGAGGGCGAGTGTAACAAACTCGGTATTTCAATAGGTAAAGATATCTCCTCAAAACCTGGTATTACCCCTTACAATCCGCTCTTTATCTTCGGCGGCTCAGGTCTCGGAAAAACCCATCTCGCCCAGGCGGTGGGTAACTCCGTGAAGGAGCAGTACCCGGATCTTACTGTACTGTACGTTACCGGAAACGAATTCAAGACCCAGTATATGGACGCTACAAGTGTCAGAAACAAGCTGACAGACTTCCTCGCGTTCTATATGAAGATAGATGTCCTGATCGTAGACGACATCCAGGATCTGATCGGAACGGGCAGCCAGAACGCATTCTTCAACATCTTCAATCACCTCCATCTGAACGGAAAGCAGCTCATTCTTACCTCCGACCGCGCCCCTAAAGACCTGGCCGGCTTTGAAGAGAGGATGCTCTCGCGTTTCAAGTGGGGCCTTTCAGTCGAATTGGGACACCCCGATTTTGCTACCCGTCTCGCCATGCTTCGCAGGCGCTGCCTCCAGGAAGGTCTCCCGGTAGAAGAAGATGTTCTGAACCATATCGCCATCAACGTAAAGAATAACTTCAGGGAGCTCGAAGGAGCCCTCATCTCAATGATTGCTTATGCTACTTATACCCACAAAGACTGTACTATCGAGCTCGCCAGCAGCATCGTAGACAAGATAGTGGGTGAGAGTACAAACGAAATCAGCATCGCAAAGGTTCAGGATACCGTCTGCGAGTACTTTAAGATTACTCATGCAGACCTTATCTCCAACTCCCGCAAGCGCCAGATAGTCCAGGCCCGCCAGATTTCGATGTACCTCTGCCGCAACCTTATCAGCAACTGCTCCCTTTCTTCAATCGGAGCTGAAACCGGCGGCAAGGACCACAGTACGGTTCTGCATTCCTGCAATACCGTATCCGATCTGATGTTAACAGACAGGATCTTCAAGAAGTATGTCACTGACCTTCAGGGCATACTCGCTCCTGTCGAAATATAATTTTCTTCTATGGATGCAAAAAGAGTCCTTGAGATATTCAAGGAGATTACCCGTATTCCCCGCGAGTCGGGTCATGAAGAGCCGATTACCGAATGGCTGCTCGATTGGGCCAGTCAGCGCGGCCTTGAGGCCAGAAGAGACGAAATAGGCAACGTCTGCATCTGCAGGCCCGCCGCTTCCGGAAAGGAAAACGTCCCGACCCTCGTACTCCAGGCCCACCAGGATATGGTCTGCGAAAAACTCGCCGGCTCAAAACACGACTTCCTCAAAGACCCTATCGAGTATGTAATCGAAGACGGCTGGATGATAGCTAAAGAGACTACCCTCGGCGCAGACGACGGAATAGGAATAGCAGCCTGTCTGGCCCTGCTCGAGAGCGAAGACAAAACCGGCCCGCTCGAGTGTATCTTCACTATCTCCGAGGAAACCGGAATGGACGGAGCCGAGGCTATGAAACCGGGCTTTTTCAGCGGTAAGACTCTTATCAACCTCGATTCCGAAGACGAAGGCCAGATGTTTATCGGTTGCGCCGGCGGAGTTACTACTGAAGCTACATACAGTTTCACGACCGAGCCTGCGCTCGCGCGCGAGATCCTCAAGCTCACTATCTCCGGCGGTCGAGGAGGCCACAGCGGCGACGACATCAACAAGGGCAGGGCGAATACCGTCATGCTCCTGCTGCGCTTCCTCTATTCCCAGCTCGGCTCCGGCCTGAGGCTTGTCTGCCTGGACGGCGGCGGAAAACACAACGCCATCGCCCGCGAGAGCAGCGCGATAGTCGCAGTCGAAAACGCCGCGGCCCTCAAGACCGCCTTCTCGGAATTCGGCAGTATCATAGCAGACGAATTCCACACAACCGACCCCGGCCTTGTCTTCAACACCGCCCCTGCAGCCGAAGAAGAAACGATGGACGCAGACAGTACCTACCGTATCGTCGCCTCCCTTTATGCCTGTCCCCACGGCGTTCTTGCCATGAGCCAGGACATCAAAGACTTCGTCGAGACCTCGACTAACCTCGCGGCGGTCCACACAGACCTCTCCGATAATAAAGTCCTCGTCTGTACCAGCCAGCGCAGCAGCTCGAAACCGGCCTGCCGCGCCGCAGCAGCCAAGGTAGAGGCTGCCCTCTCGCTCGGAGGAGCGAAGGTAGTCCACCTCAGCGAGTATCCCGGCTGGAACCCCAATGTCAACTCACACATCCTCAAGGTATGCGTCGAGTCCTATAAGAAATGCTTCGGAGTGGAGCCCCTCGTCCTTGCTATCCATGCCGGGCTTGAGTGTGGTCTCTTCCTCGAGAAGTTCCCCGATCTGGATATGATCTCGTTCGGACCTACCCTTCGCGGAGTCCATGCCCCCGGAGAGAAGCTCGAACTTGCAAGTCTGGATAAATTCGTCCGTCACCTGGAAGATGTAGTAGTCAATTTCAAGTAACATGTTAGTAGCTCCATCACTTCTTACGGCCGACTTCCTCCATCTCGAGAAAGATGTGAGGGTAGTCGATCAGCATGCCGACCTTATCCATCTGGACATTATGGACGGAACCCTGGTTCCCAACATCTCGTTCGGTTTCCCGGTAGTTCAGAGTATCGCCTCCATAGCGACTAAACCCCTGGACGCCCATCTGATGGTCGTCAACCCGGACAAATGGTTCGAGAGGCTCAAAGAACTTGGCGTAAGCTGGGTCAGCTTCCACTACGAAGCCTCGGGCTGCAGGACCGCCCGCTTCATCCGCCAGGCCCACAAACTTGGCTTGAAGGTAGGTGTAGCCCTCAACCCCGATGTCAAGATCAGCAAGGTCTTCACATATGTAGGAAAGGCGGACTTCATCCTTGTGATGTCTGTATTCGCAGGCTTCGGAGGACAGAAGTTCATTTATGAGACTATAGACAGAGTAACCAGTCTGAAGGCTGAGATAGTGAGGAAGGGCGCCAGGACCCTTATCGAGGTAGACGGAGGAGTCAACCCTTCAAACGTAAAGGCCCTCGCTGAAGCGGGAGCGGATGTAGTGGTAGGAGGAAGCGCAGTACTCGGCGCTGAAGACCCCGCTGCAGTAATCAAAGCGCTTCAGGAAGCCTGAAGACTCTCTTTTCAAATTCTTCTTGCAGCAGCTTTCTGCCGTCTTCGCCGAGTATCATCTCAGCGTGGCGGCAGAAAATCTTATAGAAGGCCTCAAGTTCGGCGTGGATGTCATACTCCTTGCCGGTAAGATCCTTAAGAGAAACTGGATTCGGAAGATAGTCCGGCCAGCCTTCTTCATTTATATTAAGGCCTATTCCTATGATGCTGGCTTCAATGTACTGTCCGTCGAGGACATTCTCTATCAGGATTCCGCAGATCTTCTTGTCGCCGACCCAGATGTCGTTGGGCCACTTTATCCTCGCTTCTACGCCGTGGGACTGAAGATACCCCACCAGGGAGACGGTAGTTATATGGGTAATCAGGATGCCGTCGCGGGCGGGAAGGAGGCGGGGCCTGAAAACGATAGTAAAGGTAAGGTTGCGCCCAGGGGTCGCATACCAGGTGTGGAGGCCCTGTCCACGGCCCGCCGTCTGACTTTCTGTCGCTAATACTGAAAAATTGTCAAGCCCGTCCAGATTCCTTCTGGCCTCGTTATTGGTAGAATCCAGCTCCGCAAACCACTTAATTCCTGACATCTTTATTTAGGTCCTATTTTTGTTTATATTTGTGGTACAAAAATACATATAATTTTCTGCTTATGATTACACACGACCTGCGCGTCATCGCTGACGCTATCCTCGACAAGAAAGGGGAAAACGTTGTCTCGATAGACCTCCGCAGCATCGGAACAGCAATTACAGACTATTTCGTCGTCTGCGACGGCAGTTCCACAACCAACGTATCCGCTATCGCGGACAATATCCTCAAGGAAGCTAAAGAGAAACTCGGTCTCAAACCCTCCAAAGTACAGGGTCTGGAGAACAATTTCTGGGTTATCATGGACTTCGGTAACATAGTGGTCCACGTTTTCCAGAAAGAGTATCGCGAGTTCTACCGCCTGGAAGACCTCTGGGCAGACGCTCCTCACAAGACTTACAAGGCAAGATGAGTACAAACAAAAAGAAAAACACTCCCAAAATAAAGACTATAAGGCTGAACCTTTCCTGGTTCTACATCCTTCTCGTAGGAGGTATCTTCTTCCTGCTCTTCAGAGACGGAAACAAATCCAACCCTCAGAAGATAGAATGGGCGGAAGTTCAGGAGATGGTTCTCAGGGGCGATGTGAAAGACATTCACTTCGTCCGTAACGACTTTAAAGGAACCCTTACAATTAAGCCGGACCGTATCGAACAATACAAGAGCCGTTTCGGCGGGGAAGTGCCGGCCAAATCGCCCCACTTCAGCTTCCTCGTATCGGCGAGCTTCGATGCCGAGCGCGAGTTCGGCGATCTGAACGCCCAACTGGCCGAGACCGAGCGCGTACCTGTTATCATGGAACACGACGCCAAGATATGGGACGGCGTCCTTCAGTGGACCCTGCCCCTGCTTCTTCTTATCGTATTCTGGGTCTGGATGTTCCGTGGGATGAACCGCGGAATGGGCGGTCCCGGAGGCCAGGGAGGCGGTATGAACCCGTTCAACGTAGGAAAGGCCCAGGGTAAGCTTACAGACAAGAACAAGGTAAATGTTACGTTCAAGGATGTTGCCGGCCTGTACGGCGCTAAGGAAGAGGTAGTCGAGATAGTAGACTTCCTCAAGAATCCTCAGAAATATACTTCTCTCGGAGCCAAGATACCTAAGGGAGCCCTTCTCGTAGGCCCTCCCGGAACCGGTAAGACCCTCCTCGCGAAGGCAGTTGCCGGCGAGGCGAACGTACCTTTCTTCTCGATAAGCGGATCGGACTTCGTGGAGATGTTCGTGGGAGTAGGCGCAAGCCGCGTCCGCGACCTCTTCCAGCAGGCTAAGGAGAAGGCTCCATGCATCGTCTTCATCGACGAAATAGACGCAGTAGGCCGCGCCCGCGGTAAAAACGCCGGCTTCTCAGGAAACGACGAACGCGAGAATACCCTTAACCAGCTCCTTACCGAGATGGACGGCTTCGGAACAAACAGCGGCGTTATCGTCCTCGCGGCGACAAACCGCGCCGACATCCTGGATAAAGCCCTTATGAGGGCCGGCCGTTTCGACCGTCAGATCCATGTCGACCTCCCCGAGCTCAAGGAGCGCGAAGAGATCTTCAAGGTCCACCTCAAAGGCCTCAAGATCGACCCCGACTTCGATGTCAGCTTCATGGCTAAACATACCCCCGGATTCAGCGGAGCAGATATAGCCAACGTCTGCAACGAAGCGGCCCTTACCGCCGCCCGCAGGGGTAAGAAGAAGATCGAGAGCCAGGACTTCCTCGACGCAGTAGACCGCATTATAGGCGGTATCGAGAAGAGGAGCTCTATCATCACTCCTTTCGAGAAGAAGAGCATCGCCCACCACGAAGCAGGCCACGCCGTAGTCAGCTGGCTGCTCCCTAACGCCAGCCCTCTCTTCAAGGTAACCCTGATCCCTCGCGGAAACGCCCTGGGCGCAGCCTGGTACCTTCCCGAAGAACATAAGCTCCATACCAAGAGCCAGATGATGGACGAGATGTGTTCGCTGATCGGAGGCCGTGTAGCTGAGGAAATCCTTAACGGAGAGCCCTCTACCGGCGCGCTCAACGACCTCGAGCGCCTTACTCAGATGGCCTATGCGATGATCCAGTACTACGGCATGTCAGACAAGGTTGGAAACCTCAGCTTCTACGACAGTACCGGAGCCAGGGGCTACGAATTTACCAAGCCTTACTCTGAGAAGACTGCCGAGATGATGGACGAAGAGGTAAAGAAACTTGTCAAGGAAATCCACGACAAGACCCTAAAACTCCTTAAGGACCACCAAGAAGGCTGGGAGGCTGTAGCTAACCTCCTTCTCGAAAAGGAAGTAATCTTCGCAGACGATGTCGAGGCTATTCTCGGACCGAAAGTAAAGAATGAAGGAGCTGCCTAAAAGAATTATTTTCGGCGTTCTATTCGCTGTGGTTGTAGCGGCCGGGGCTTTGTTCCAGCCGCTATATCACCTTCTTATGGTCTTTGCCATCTTCTGGACCCTCCACGAATTCTACACTATGTCGATGGGGGAGAAGGCCTTCTGGGCGGAGCGTATTCTGGCTATCCTTTCTGCGGAGGCCCTGTACCTGCTTATGGTACTGTTCCGCGCTGGAATTATCTGGGATCTGTCCCTGCTGGCCCTTGCCTTCATTCCGATTATAGTTCTTGCAGTCTTTCCTATCTGGCGCAAGGATCACTCCCAACACGGAAAGCTCGCCTTCATTTTTGCCGGACTGGGTTATGTAGGTTATCCTCTGGCAGCTGTTATTCCTCTTCTGGTAGACAGCTGGAATCCCTTCAAGGCCTGGACTCTGCTTGCTCTTCTGGTTACGGTGTGGGGCTCCGACGTAGGCGCATATTTTATCGGTACCGCCTTCGGTCAGAAGCCGGGTTCAATCAAGATAGCTCCAGCCATCTCGCCAAAGAAATCGCTCTGGGGCCTTTTCGGGGCCGTTTTGTTCGGAATAGGACTGGCTGTCGGCGCTCACTACTTGGGAGTGTTTGACTGGCCTGTCTATCACTGTATAGCGATAGGAGCTATAGCGAGCCTTGGCGGCCTTCTTGGCGATCTGGTAGAGAGTATGTGGAAGAGGTACTTCGGAGTGAAGGACTCCGGCAATCTTATCCCCGGCCACGGAGGACTGTACGACAGGCTGGACAGCATAATCGTTGCCCTGCCGATCTCAGCAATCTATCTGCTTATTTTCGGTCTGATTCGATAAGTTCAAGAAGGCGGTTGGCCGCTTCTTCTTCGGGAACGTGCCTCAAAACAGGTACGTTCTTTTTGTAGATGGAGACCTTTCCGCCGCCTTCGCCTACGTATCCCCAGTCGGCATCCGCCATTTCGCCCGGGCCGTTGACTATGCAGCCCATCACCGCAATTACTATATCCTTAAGGCCGGAGGTCTTAGCCTTGACCTCTTCGAAGGCCTTCTGAAGGTCGTACATGGTCCTACCACATCCGGGGCAGGCGATGTACTCGGGCTTGTAGAAGCGACGCCTGGCGGCCTGCATGATTTCGTCGCGAAGGTAGGGATCTACGCTCTCGGGGATCTCGTCTATCTCCCGGTTCATAAGCTTCGGGCCCCATGTACACGCGGCATCGAGCATCGTAAGCTCGCGCTCCGACAGATCGGGCATCGCAGGGGAGCCGCAGTAGCGGGCGGCCAGATACTGCGCAACCGGAATTTCGGCGACCGGGTCCTCGGTCAGCGAGACGCGTATCGTGTCGCCTATGCCCTCTTCGAGAAGAGTGGCGATCCCGACACACGACTTGATTCGGCCGCTGTCGCCGTTGCCGGCTTCGGTGACTCCGACATGGAGGGGGAAAACCGTTCCCTCGTCCTTCATCATACGGGCGAGACAGCGGTAAGCCTCGACCATGGTCACGGTATTCGAGGACTTGAGCGAGACAACGACCTGGCCAAAATCGGCCTCCACACACATCCGGACCCACTCCATCGCCGCGATTGCCATCGCCTGCGGGGTGTTCCCATAGCGCTCGGTGATGTAGGCCCCGAGCGAGCCGTGGTTGATGCCGATGCGGATGGCAGTCCCGCAGCGCTTGCATATCTGAATCAGGGCGGCGAACTGGGCGCGCGCCTGGGTATGGTCTTTATGGAAATTGCCGGGATTGATACGGACTTTATCGACGTATGGGGCCACTTCCAGGGCCGTAGCGGACGAGAAGTGTATGTCTGCCACTATCGGGGTCATAATCCCCTCAGAACGCAGCTTTTCGCGTACTGCTCGTATATGCGGTACATCCTGCAGACCGGGAACTGTGATGCGTATCATCTGAGCGCCCGCTTCATGCATCCGGCGACACTGCTGGAGGGTCGCCTGCTCGTCGCTTGTATGGGTATTACACATCGTCTGGACGACGATGGGGGAGGAGCCGCCCAGAATCAGGGGCTCAGTTCCTATGCGGACCTCACTGGTTTTGAGCCTTGTCTGTGCCATA
>ONOI01000016.1 GCA_900319375.1 uncultured Bacteroidales bacterium
CTGCTACGGCAGCTTTAAACATAGTATCAGTCCTTTCCTCGCTCAGCTCGAACCCTATCTGAGGGTCGGTCATCTGGACGAAAGTAAAGGGATGAAAAGGACAGCATGCAGGGACTAAAAACAATAGACCGAAAAGAAATTTTTTCATAAAATTATTTTTTAAGGCACATAAAAATAGCAAAAATTCGGCGAATAATGGGTATCTTGTACTCACTTATGAAAAGAATAACACTTCTGCTTTTAACCCTTGCAGCGGTCTGCTGCGCCCCTAACCCGGAGCAGCGCGCAAAAGAGCTGGTCGCCAAGATGACCCTCGAACAGAAAACTGCCCTCATGGCACACCAGTCTTCGCCCATCGACGAACTCGGAATCCCCGCTTACAACTGGTGGAACGAAGCGCTCCACGGCGTTGCGCGAAACGGCAAGGCTACCGTCTTCCCGATGCCTATTGCGATGGCAGCGTCGTTCGACGAAGCTCTTGTAAATGAGGTATTTACGGCCGTCAGCGACGAGGGTCGCATCAAAAATCGCCAGGCTCTCGAGCAGGGCGAGTCCGGCTGGTATCAGGGAGTGACTTTCTGGACTCCCAACATCAATATATTCCGCGACCCGCGCTGGGGCCGGGGCATGGAGACTTACGGCGAGGACCCGTATCTGACCGGCCGGCTCGGGATGGCGGTCGTCCGCGGTCTCCAGGGCCCGGCTGGCTCGCGGGTCGACAAAGCCCACGCCTGCGCAAAACACTTCGCAGTCCACTCCGGTCCGGAATGGAGCCGTCATACTTATGATGCCAGAGTAAGCGAGCGAGACCTGCGCGAGACCTATCTACCTGCGTTCAAGGACCTTGTGACGAAAGCGGGTGTAAAGGAAGTGATGATCGCATACAACCGTTTTCGCGGCGAGCCCTGCGGTGCGAGCGACTATCTCGTAAATAAAATTCTTCGCGGCGAATGGGGCTACAAAGGCCTCGTGGTCTCAGACTGCTGGGCCGTCTCGGACTTCTATGTCCCTGGGCGCCACGACTTTAGCCCTGACGCAGCCCATGCCGTAGCAGCAGCGATCCACAACGGCACCGATCTCGAATGCGGCGACTCTTACGTCCATATCCCCGAGGCTGTAGCCGAAGGTCTGCTCTCCGAAGCGGACGTAGACCGCAGCCTCGTGCGCCTTCTTGCCGCCCGAATCAGGCTGGGTGAGCTGGACGGGACAGCGACGCCGTGGGACAGCCTGTCCGATTCGATAGTAGAGGGAGAAGAACATCGCGCGCTGAGCCTGAAGATGGCCCGCGAAACGCTCGTTCTGCTCCAGAACCGCGACGGAGTGCTGCCACTGAGCCCGGACGAGCGAATAGCGCTGGTGGGGCCGAACGCCGACGACCGCGAGATGATGTGGGGCAACTACAACCCTATCCCGGAGCGGACCGTGACCCTGGCGGATGCCCTGCGCGAGCGCATCCCCGGCCTGCCGGTCCTCGAAGGCTGCCCGCTCGTAGGCCCTTCTGCCCCGGTTTCCTCGCTGCTTAAGCAGCTCGAAAAGGTCGATGTGGTCATCTTTGCGGGCGGTATCTCGCCCAAGCTCGAAGGTGAGGAGATGCCGGTCGAGGTGCCCGGCTTCCGCGGCGGCGACCGTACCTCGCTCGAGCTCCCGCAGGTTCAGCGGGATCTGCTCGCAGCGCTCCACGCCGCCGGGAAGAAGGTGGTGCTCGTGAGCTTTTCCGGCTCCGCGATGGGGCTGGTGCCCGAGGCGCAGAATTGCGATGCGATCCTGCAGGCATGGTACCCGGGCGAGGAGGGCGGAACCGCCATCGCGGAGGTACTGCTCGGCGAGATTTCCCCTTCCGGGAAGCTGCCGCTGACCTTCTACAAGAATGTCGAGCAACTGCCTGATTTCGAGGACTATGCGATGAAGGGCAGGACTTACCGTTACTTCGAAGGCGAGCCGCTGTTCCCCTTCGGATTCGGTTTGAGTTATACTACTTTTGAATATGGAGAGGCGGCTGTCAAGGGACGTAAGCTGACCGTTCCGGTAAGGAATACGGGCGCGGTCGATGCATGGGAGACCGTTCAGCTTTATGTACGCAGGCCAGCCGATATCGAGGGGCCGCTCAAGAGCCTGCGCGGGTTCGAGCGTGTGTTCGTCCCGGCCGGGCAGAGCGCCGAAGTGAGTTTTAAGCTCACGGACGAGGTGTTTACGGCCTGGTCTGAGGAGAAGCAGGATATGGTCCCGACCCGCGGGGAGTGGGAACTGCTTTACGGAGGTTCTTCCGCTGATTTACAGAAAGTTACGATTAAACTATGAGTAAGATAGGTTCGGCATTCAGGAAATGGTCTGAAATGAGTCTTGTTCTCCGAATACTTGGAGGACTCTTAATCGGTGCTGCGCTGGGGCTTCTGGCTCCGTCGTGGAGCTGGCTTGGGGTGCTTGGAACGGTGTTCGTCAGCGCTCTGAAGGCGATTGCGCCGGTATTGGTGTTCGTGCTGGTGATGGCTTCTATCGCGAGGGCGGGCGGCGGCCTGGGTGCCCGGTTCCGCACCGTGATTGCGCTGTACCTTTTGAGCACGCTCGCCGCCGCCCTTGTCGCCGTCGCGGGAAGCAAGCTCTTCCCCGTTACGCTGCAGTTGCAGCAGGGGGCCTCGGGAAGCGCTCCCGGCGCCCTGGGCGATATCTTCACCAACCTGCTGACCAATATGGTAGCCAACCCTATCGCTTCATTGGCTAACGCGAATTATATAGGAATTCTGTTCTGGTCTATACTCTTCGGCGTAGGGCTCAAGCTAGTAGGCTCAACCGGAACGATCAGGGTAGTCGGAGATTTTGCTGACGTAATTACCGTTATGGTCAAATGGATCATCCAGTTCGCCCCGTTCGGTATTCTGGGTCTGGTCTACACGGCAGTTGCTCAGAGCGGACTGGAGATATTCACCACCTACGGAAAGCTGGTACTGCTCCTGGTCGGCTGTATGCTTGTCAATGCGCTGATACTGAACCCTTTGTGGTCTTTCATCGCGACCGGAAAGAACCCCTATCCCCTGCTCTGGAAATGTCTTTCAGTGAGCGGCCTGAATGCATTTTTTACCCGCTCTTCCGCAGCCAATATTCCTATCAACATGGAGCTTTGCAGAAAGCTCGGTCTGGATGAGGATTTCTACTCGGTAAGTATTCCTCTTGGAGCTACAATAAATATGAACGGCGCCGCAGTAACCATCACTGTGATGGCGATGGCCGTTGCCGGGACTGTAGGAGTGGAGGTCAGTTTCGGAGCAGCTCTGCTGCTATGTGTTGTAGCTACCCTTGGCGCTTGCGGGACCTCGGGAGTTGCGGGCGGTTCGCTGCTGCTGATACCCCTCGCCTGCTCTTTCCTCGGAATCGGAAACGACATAGCGATGCAGGCCGTCGCAGTAGGCTTCATAATCGGAGTTATTCAGGATTCGGTCGAGACAGCGCTCAATTCCAGCGCGGACGCGTTCTTTACCGCTACAGCCGAGTACCGCGACCGCAAACGGGGCGCTCAGTAGCAGCTATTTAACTATCAGAAGATCTTCCCAGTCGGTCGTGAACAGCGGCGAGCAGTGTTCACGGCGGATGCCGTCTGCATAGTGGCCGGGGCGCTGGGTCGCCAGGCGCAGCAGATTGCTGCCCGGCTTGTTGACTTTGTCCATTATGGCGCTTATTTCGTCCTGGCGGCGCTGACGTTCCCTTTCATCCTCTGTCTCAAAGAGTTGGCCCTGGATTTCGCTCGCTGAAACTATATCGTCGATGATTACTCCTGCGCGCTTATATGCATAGCCCTCGCGGAAGATTTTCTCGAGCGCCTTCAGGGCGGCTTTCACTATTTCCTGAGTAGAATTTCGGGGAGTGTCGAGGCGAACCATCTCCCAGGGATAGTACTGCGGGAGGTCCTTGCGGAAGGGGTTGGTGTGGGCGAAAACGCCCACTGCGGATGCGGCCGAACCTTCGCTGCGCAGTTTCTGGGCGCAGATTCCGGCGAAATCGGACACGCGCAGCCTGAGTTCGGCCTTGTCCGTTATCATATCTGCGAACGAACGCGAAGTACAGATGCTCTTGCGGGGCGCTGGGAGCTCATCGGCGATGGCGGGAGTGCCCTGCAGCTCCTTCCACGTCCGGACGCCGGTCACCCCCATCCGGCCGCGGACCCACGCCTCCGGCCTCCGGACGAAATCGAGCGCGGTCTGCACTCCCGCCGCCATGAGCTTAGGCGCGCCCCGCCAGCCTATCCCCCACACATCGTCGATGGGCGTAAGAGCCAGCGCCTTCTCGCGCTTTTCGTCTGTATCGATAATGCAGACCCCACGGTAGCCGGCGTACTTTTTCGCGAAGTGGTTGGCTACCTTACCGAGAGTCTTCGTAGGCGCTATTCCTATACTGACAGGGATTCCTGTACACCTGCGGACCCGCCGGACCAGTTCTCCGCAGACTGATCTGTAGTCTGAGGGCTTAATCCCATCGAGGGTAAAGAACGCTTCGTCTATCGAGTATTTCTGATAGCCTGGTAAAACGCCGGACAGAATACTCATCACCCTGTTAGAGAGATCTCCGTAGAGGGTATAATTAGAGGAGCACGCCACCAGCTTTCCGCTCTCCACAAGGGATTTGAGCTGAAAGAAGGGCGTGCCCATCTTGATGCCCATCGCCTTCGACTCGTTCGAGCGGGCGACTACACATCCGTCGTTATTGCTGAGTACTACGACCGGCCGACCTTCCAGCTGGGGCTGGAAAGCTCTTTCGCACGAGACGAAAAAGTTGTTGCAGTCGGCAAGGGCGTACACACTTTAGATTCGCTTGAGGATTTCCTCGGTCTGAGCCTCGTAACCGGGCTTGCGAAGAAGGGCGAACATGTTCTTCTTGTAGGCCTCAACTCCGGGCTGGTTGAAAGGATTGACTCCGAGCAGGTAGGCGCTGACGCCGCACGCAAACTCGAAGAAATAGAACAGAGCACCGAGGTTGTACTCGTCTATCTTCTCGATTCCTACCTCGAGCTGAGGAACACCGCCGTCGATATGGGCGACCTTTACGCCGAGCTGAGCCATCGCGTTGCAATGCTCTACGTGCTGGCCGGCGAGGAAGTTGAGCTGGTCGAGGTTCTGAGGATCGGTTCCGATCACTACGCTTCTATTAGCCTTCTCTACGCTGATTACGGTCTCGAACATGATACGACTGCCTTCCTGGATAAACTGGCCCATGGAGTGAAGGTCTGCGGTATTGGTAACGCTGGCCGGGTAGATGCCCTTGCCGTCTTTACCTTCGGACTCGCCGTAGAGCTGTTTCCACCACTCTGCGATGTAGGTAAGTTTCGGGTTGTAGGTTACGAGGATTTCGACCGCCTTGCCGTTCTCGGTATGAAGAAGATTACGCATTGCAGCATACTCTACTGCAGCATTCTGCGGGCCCTTCTTGAGCAGCTCTTCACGCTCGTCGGCCGCTCCCTTGAGCAGGGCGCGGATATCGAAGCCGGCCAGGACGATGGGCAGAAGGCCCACGGGGGTCAGAACGCTGAAACGTCCGCCAACGTTATCCGGAACTACGAAAGTCTTGTATCCTTCCTGAGTACTGAGGGTCTTCAGGGCTCCGCGGGCGGCATCCGTTATAGCGACTATCCTCTCGGCGGCCTCTTTCTTACCATAGGTCTGCTCTACGAACTCCTTGAAGATGCGGAAGGCTACGGCGGGCTCGGTGGTAGTACCGGACTTAGAGATAACTACCACGGCGGTATTGCGGGTCTTTGCGAGATCCAGCAGCTCTGCAAGATACTCCTCACTTAGGTTGTTTCCTGCGAAAACCACCTTAGTCGCAGGCTCCACGAAGCAATGAGAGAGGGCCTCGATAGCGCACTTAGCTCCAAGGTACGAGCCTCCGATGCCGATTACGATTACGAGATTTACGCCCTTTGCTTTCCAGCTGTCGCGAACTGCCTCGCAGTCTGCGATAAGGCTTTCCGGGGTCTCGCTTGGAAGGGTCTTCCATCCGAGGAAATCGTTACCTGCACCCTTCTCGCTCTGGAGAACGTCATAAGCCTCGAGGGCCTTCTTTACATAATTCTGATACTCTGCGTCTTTGACAAAGGAGCTGTAGCCTCCTACGTTTACTTTAATCATATAATGGTTGTTATTTGTTTTCGCTGTCATTCCCGACTGAATCGGGGAAACAAATTTAGTGAAATAATGCGTATCTTTGACATTATGAAACGAATAATTATCCTTCTTGCCGCCGCTGCGGCTCTCTGCTCATGCGGAGTTTCCAAACTTGCAACTCACGCCCCTGAAAAAGTAGCTATTGTAGCCCATCGTGGATATTGGGACTGCGACCAGGCCGGCCACGCCCAGAACAGCGTCGCCTCCCTGAAAGCAGCTCAGGATGCCGGCTTCTGGGGAAGCGAATTCGACGTCCAGCTTACAAAAGACGGAATAGTAGTCTCCAACCACGACAAAGAATACGGCCCGGAGAAGATGGTTATCGCAGACTATACTTACGAGGAACTGGCGAAGTATCCCCTGCCCAACGGCGAGAAACTTCCCACCCTCGACGACTACCTCGCTCAGGGCGAAAAGTCCTCGTCAACAGTCCTTGTTCTTGAATTCAAAAAGCAGCGTACAGACGAAGCTACCATCCAGCTCGTAGACAAATCGATGGAGATTGTCAAGGCCCACGGCCTCTACGATCCTTCCAGAATAGTCTTCATCAGCTTCAGCAAAGTCGCCTGCGAAAGAGTTATCGCGGAGCACCCTCAGTTCGAGGTCCAGTACCTTCTCGGAAATATCTCCAGCAAGGGTCTTAAGAAGAAAGGCTACACAGGAGCCGACTACAACGCGATGATCTACACCGCCGAGCCCGCCCTCATCAAGAACCTCCACAAGCGGGGTCTCAAGGCAAATGTCTGGACAGTAGACAAACCCGAGAAGATGCAGAAGCTCTTCCAGAGCGGAGTCGACCAGATTACTACCAACAATCCCCTCGCCGCCCGCTCCCTCCTGGGCGAACGCGAACTCCAGCTCCCAGCCGGCAGCAAGTAATTCCCGCCCTCTTCGCCTTTTTCGCCAAGATGAAGCCAGACCACCCCTGTCAGAAGCTATTCTGAGGCACGTAGGCTGGCTTCACAGGCCTGAATCGTCCTATGAAGCCAGGTCGGGACCGCCACAGCATATTGTAGGGCAACTTGCCTGGCTTCATCTTGGCGAAAAGACCACGCACCCCCAAATAATGGCATGATTGTCAGGTACGCACATTGATCCGCAACTCTTTTTCGTCCAAACGGACCAGTGTTGCCAATTGACGGAATGTCATACGGTATTGCCGACGTAGTTGTTGGGCTAGATTTACTCGTTGAACGGCATCGAGACGGCGTGGATCCCGTGTTCCGAACATCGTTTTACACAAATCTCCGCAAAGAGACCTCGCTTCTAAATCTTCTACCGTGACACCGTGATAAGCAGACATAATTCTTCGCAACTCTTCTTCTCTTGCCTTGGAACTTGCCGTAAATACCCTGAATCTGTTGTGGCTGCGGTAGATTTCCTCGAAGCGCGCAACATCAACATAGTTTGAAGGAAGTATCAGGCCATTACATATCAGCCAGTCATCGGGTAGTGTCAGTGTTCTCGAATGAACTATTTCTCTTTGTTCAGTCCTGCCAAGGTTATCAAAGCGGACAGGCTCTTGGATTACCCCATTGTCATCAAAATACCATACTGGGATGTGATTTTTGTCGCGAAAATACATCGATCCAGTACCCCAACGATAGTCGTAGAACAAAACCGGTTTGCCGTCTTTTGTCGGCTGGATAATGGTGTATGCGGCTACATTCAGGAGATATTCCTCAGTGTCTATCGGATATAATTCGAAATCGAGACTTAACTCATCTCCTTTTTTGCGAGTGCGCGAAGTACTATGGCGGTAAAGACTCTCGTATTTGTCTTTAAAAGCAATGCTATCTGATTTAGTTGCCCACAACAAATAATGCCCGTGGCTTTCTTCGATAGAGAATGAAACAACCACGGCATCAGTGTTAGCCGCGCAGACCCCCACAAGGTTAAATGCAGCACGGAAGTCGGCTTTACAAGTAATAAAATTCCTGCTCTCAGGCCCGTCGCCGCACAGATGAAAGAATTGTTTGTTTTCCATAGTTCAAAAAATAATTACCTCCCCAAAGATGTCCATTCTTCCCGGTAATAGCAAGGATATTTGTAGGATTATCGGTATCTTTGAAGATATGAAAAGAATGACCATCCTTCTTGTCACTGTTTTAGTTGCTGCATGTACAAAAGCGCCGCAACTCGAAAGACGCTACGAAGAGTTGCCCCTGGGAGCCATCAAGCCGGAAGGCTGGCTCAGAGAAACTCTCATTCGTCAGCGCGACGGAATCACCAAAAACCTCGACGAAACATACCCGCAGGTAGTCGGCCCGGACAACGGGTGGCTCGGCGGAGATGGTGACAGGTGGGAACGTGGGCCTTATTGGGTCGACGGAATGCTGCCGCTGGCCTATATACTCGATGACGACGAGCTCAAGGCGAAGGCGCAGAAATGGGTGGATTGGACGCTCGAGAATCAGCGCGAAGACGGTTTCATCGGCCCGGACAAGGGCTACCCGTATGTAGAGGGGCTGCAGCGCGGTATGCCGCTGGATTGGTGGCCGCGGATCGTGATGCTCAAGGTCCTGCAGCAATATTATAACGCGACGGGCGAGCAGCGGGTGCTGGACTGCCTCGGGAGGTACTTCCGCTACCAGCTCGAGACACTGCCCGAAAAGCCGCTGGATACCTATACTTTCTGGGCGAGGTACCGCGCCGGGGACAACCTGGACGTGGTGCTGTGGTATTATAACCTTACGCGGGAGCCATGGCTGCTCGAACTCGCGGACCTTCTCCACTCCCAGAGCTTCGATTTCGCGGGCGAGTTCCTGAGGGGCGAGATGCTTGCGACCAAGGCCTCGATCCATTGCGTGAACCTGGCCCAGGGCCTGAAGGAGCCGGTCGTTTACTGGCAGTACAAGCGGGATCCGAGGCTGCTCGAGGCCGTGGATAAAGGGCTGGCGGACATCCGGCGTTTCAACGGTTTCCCGAGCGGCATGTTCGGCGGCGACGAGGCTCTGCATGGGGCCGACCCGCGCCAGGGATCCGAGCTGTGTAGTGCCGTAGAGCTGATGTACTCCTACGAGCAGATGCTCAAGATCACGGGCGATACGCGCCTTGCCGACGAGCTCGAGCGGGTCGCGTTCAACGCCCTTCCAGCGCAGACGAGCAGCGATTTCCGCCTCCACCAATACTTCCAGAAGCCGAACCAGGCCCAGGTGACTTTCGGGCTGCATAACTTCGACGTCGGCCAGGAAGGGACCGGGCAGGTCTTCGGCTTCCTGACGGCCTACCCCTGCTGCCTGACTAACCAACACCAGGGCTGGCCGAAATTCACGCAGAATCTCTGGTACCGGACGGGAGACGGGGGCCTTGCGGCCATGGTCTATTCTCCATGCAAGGTCAGCACCGTCTGCGGGGGGTCGGCGGTAACGATCTCGGAGCGCACGGCCTACCCGTTCGAGGGCACGGTTGAACTGGCTCTGAGTCTTGATAAGCCGGGTCGTTTCCCGCTGGAACTCCGAGTACCGGGTTGGGCTAGGTCGGTTGATATTACAGTTAATGGCTCGGCTGTTAAAGCTGAGGGTAAGATAGTTAGGATAGAGCGCGAGTGGAGCGACGGGGATCTCGTACGGGTTGAGTTCGGGATGGAGGTCGAGGCTACTCGCTGGTACGAGAACTCAGTCGCTCTGGAGCGCGGGCCCCTGGTATATGCGCTGGGACTGGGCGAAAAATGGAAGAAGACGGTATTGAGCGGTTCTCAACGCGAGAAGTTCGGCGACTGCTACTGGGAAGTATTCCCTACGGAGCCCTGGAACTATGGGCTTTTGAGAAAGCAGGTGCTGGGAGATATATCTTCTGTAGAGGTTTACGTAGATTCCTCGAAGGTTGGAGGCGAGTTTCCGTGGACGCTTTCCGATGCGCCGATACGCCTGAGAGTACAGGGCGCGCGGATCGCGTCATGGCAGCTTTGCGGCGGGGACGCCGGCCCGCTGCCATGGACGCCCGGAGGCGCGCCCGATGTAGGCGACTGGCCCAACTACCCCCTCGAACCCGGCGAGACTGTCGACCTGGTTCCTTACGGCTGTACTAAACTGAGAATCAGCGAGTTCCCTGTACTATGAGCGAAGAAAAAGACGGAATGATACAGATGGCCCTCGAGGGTATCCACGCAGGATTCCCCTCACCGGCCCAGGACTATATGTCCGGAGTGATCGACCTCAATAAAGAACTGGTGCGTCACCCGGAAGCAACCTTCTACGGCAGGGTCGTCGGCGACTCGATGATCGATGCCGGTATCAACGAAGGAGATGTGCTTGTCATCGACAAATCCCTGGAGCCCTCCGAGGGAGATATGTGTGTATGTTTTATAGACGGCGAGTTCGCCCTGAAGTTCGTATCGTTCCACGACCCGTTTGCGGCGGGGACTGCCTGGGGGTCTTTTGCGGGTGCCGGAGGGGTGGTATCTTCACCGGATCGTCGCGGCGCCGTTCGCGAGATCCGCAAAGCACCCGTTTCGTACAACATTCTGGGAAGGCGCGACATCTGGCTCCTTCCCGCCAACCCCAAGTACAAGCCTATCCACATCCAGGAAGGCAACGACTTCTCCATCTGGGGCGTCGTCACCTACGTGATCCACAAAACGAAGTAGGATAACATCATTATTTGACGTTTTCGCCAAGATGAAGCCAGCCCACCCCAGCCAGAAGGTATTTTGAGGCATGTCGGCTGGCTTCACAGCCCGTAATCGTGGCATGAAGCCAGAGTGAAGCCGCCACAGCATACTGTGGGGCACATCGCCTGGCTTCATCTTGGCGAAACAGAGAGGGAGAGGGGCCGAGGAGGGAGAGGGCGGCGGGAGGAGCCCAAGGGAGCTAGGAGCCCAAGGGAGCCAGGAGGGGACAGGGCGGGAGGCTACTGGATGCGGGAGGCTACTGGGTGCGGGAGAGGAGGGAGAGCCAGCGGGAGATTGCGAGGATGCGGGCGCGAAGGGCCTCGTAGTCGAGGGTCTCGGGGGTGTCGGTCACTTTGTTGGTGTTGAGGGTGATTCCGGAGGTGAAGACTACGGAGGGGATTCCATCCTTCATGAAGACGGTCTGGTCGCCGATTTTGTTGTAGAAGAGCTTCGTAAAGTTCTCGCTCTTGTAGTAGTCGAAGTAGAGATCTATCTGACCAATCGCGGCACACTTCTTAAGGGTTGCCGCCCAGGGCTTGGCGCCAAGAGCCATCAGGGAGCGGGGGTTGCGTTTTGATACCGGGGCGAGAGTACTGCCAAGGATATCCAGGCTTATCATCAGACGGGGTTTAATGCCGCCCGATTTCAGTTCGGCAAGGAGGTGGCGGGCGCCGGCGTAGTCGCGGCTGCGGGCGTCGAGGGCCACGAAGATGAGGCCGTCGCCGCAGTCGCGGCGAACGGAGTGAGCCAGCGCGATCAGCGCTGCTACGCCGGACGCGTTGGAGTCTGCGCCCGGGTAGGTCTTTCCAGAAATAACTCCCAGACCGTCGTAGTAGGCCCCGATTACTATCCACTTCCCCGTCTTTCCGGGAAGATAGCCTACGACATTACGTCCCTTGGAGCCCCTTACCGGGAATTCGTGGAACCAGTTCTCCTCGTAAGGCATCAGACCGGCATCCTCGAACATATCCCTGATCCATCCCGAGGCGTAACGCGCTCCGTCCGTTCCGGTAGCGCGTCCTTCAAAAATAGGATCACACAGTATCTCGACGCTCTCCCTCAGGGCGGCCGAAGACAAAGGCGACGAAGGCCCGTCCGGCAAAACATCGAAGGGAGAGGGTTCAACTACGAGGGAATCAGATGGTTGTGCCCAGACAAGCGCGGGCGCGCATAGTGCGAGCGCACACGCAAGAACAATTATTTTTGTCGAAAACTTCAATTTGGGCACGAATAATGTTATATTTGTTGGATAGCAAAAATAAGCAAAATTTGTGATAAGGATAGGCACACACATAAGAAAAGCGGCAGCGGCTATCGCTGTCGCGTTCTTAAGTCTGTCTGCCAGCGCCCAGTGGAACACAGAAGTTCTCGAGCTCAGGGGCCGTATAGCCCTTCAGGACGGAAAGTACGCTCAGGCTATCGAGCAGTTCAACATCCTTGCCCATCTTGACACAAATGCCTACTGGACTTTCTTCTACAGGGGTATCGCTAAATACAATCTGGGAGATATCCGCGGCGCAAGAAGAGACTTCGACCGCTCGGTTCGCATCAATCCCCTGTTTACAAACGGTTATCATTACCGCGCAATTACAAAAAGCAACTCCGGCGAGTATGACGCCGCACTCGAAGATCTCCAGAAAGCTATAGACCTCCGCCCCGGCTCTACAGGACTGTACTTCAGCCGCGGAGTAACGTACTTTCTCGCCCAGCGTTTCGGCGATGCGGTTTCCGATTTCGACCGCTACATACGCCAGAACGGAAACGACCCTTCAGCCTACCTCAACAGAGGAGCCAGCTATCTTTTCCTGGGCGATACTCTGAAAGCCCTGTCGGATTACAATAAAGCTATCAGACTGGACCGCTTCGAGCCTGAAGGCTACATCAGGCGAGCCCGCCTCTACGCCGCTCAGGAAAACTACGGCAGCGCAATCGAAGATATGAACCGGGCTATCAGCCTGGACCAGGACAACACTATCGCCTACTTCAACCGCGCGATAATGCTCTACGAAACCAAGGACTTCATCGGGGCCATGGCAGACCTCAACACCGTCCTAAGCTATGAGCCCGGAAACGCCCTTACCCTCTACAACCGAAGCCTTATCCGCATGCAGGTCGGCGATTTTGAGGGAGCCCTGGACGATATGGACAGGGTAATCAACATCAACCCTCGAAACGTCCTCGCCTACTTCAACCGCGCAGCCTGTCTTATCGAACTTGGAAGGTGGCGCAGCGCCCTGGCAGACTACGACCGTGCGATCGAGCTGTACCCCGACTTTGCGAAAGCCTACCAGAACCGCTCCTATGTAGAGAACCAGCTCGGGATGAAGAAAAAGTCCAAGGCAGACTACGAAACGGCTCAGAAAAAGATCGCCGAATACCGCAGCGGAAAACAGACCGGCGAATTTGCCGATACTTCGAAGCGCTTCAATTCCCTGCTCGCCCTGGATGCAGACTTCGCTAAAAAAGACTTCAACGACGAACTTCTCCAACACCGCGATATAGACATCAGGCTAAGGCCCATGTACAGGTTCGCTATAGCCCAGACCCGTCAGAGCGGCGAAGTAGCCTTCTCCAACCGCTACGAAAACGCCGAAGTAGACGCCTTCGTAAAGAACCAGCTGATTCCAGTTGCGCCTGCCTCGTCATACGGAGATGCTGCTGTCAAGACCAGCCTTGCCGGCTATGATCCCGCCCGAAAAGACGTAACCTTCGCCAGGGCTCTGCGCAATGTCCGCGACAAGCAGTACAATGCCGCTCTCTCGGACTACAATACCCTTATTGATGGCAGCGAAGGAGCAGAAAAAGCCTTCTACCTGGTCAACAGAGCCGTCCTTCGCGCTGAGATGATAGACTTCATCGCCAGCATCAGCAACAACGTCCAGACCCTGACCATGGACAACGAAGGCGCGACCAAAACCCGCGTCAGCGACCGTGCCGAGAGGGGCTACGACTACTCCGAAGCCCTGGTCGATATGGAGGAAGCCTCCGAGCTCGTCCCCAGCTTAGCTTATATCAATTTCAACCTCGGAAACCTGTACTGCCTGCAGTCATCTCCCGTGCAGGCTATCTCTTACTACGACAAAGCTATCGAAGAGTACCCCGCGATGGGCGATGCGTACTACAACCGCGGCCTCGTACTTATCTTCCTGAAAGACAAGGAGAAAGGCTGTATAGATCTGTCCAGGGCAGGAGAACTGGGAGTAAAAGACGCCTACAGCGTAATAGGTAAATACTGCAAGGAAGATGACAGACGTTAGATTCAAGAGTTTTTCTTCCGGCAGTTGCGGAAACTGCTACTACCTGGGAGTCGCGCAGGACGGCGTAGCGGTAGCCGGCGTCCTGATAGACGCCGGAGTAAGCATACGCCGCTTAAGGCGCGAACTCCAGGCCGAAGGCCTCACCCTGGACGACTTCTCCGCTATTCTCGTGACCCATGACCACATGGACCACATCCGCTCGCTGGGCTCTTATGCGAAGCATCTCTGCCGCCCGATATGGGCGAGCGAGACGCTTCACAAAGCTCTCGCGAGCCACATAATGACCCACGAATACGTCCCCGGCTGCAAGCGCGTCCTCCGTAAGGACGAGTGGAACGAGGTAGTCCCGGGCTTTATCAGCGTCCGCTATTTCGTGGTCCCTCACGATGCGACCGAGACCGTGGGCTTTGCGATCAGGCTCCCTGGCCACAATTACGTCCATATCACGGACTGCGGCCGGATGACCGACGAGGCGCTCGAATTCTGCAGCAAGGCAGATACTGTAGTCCTGGAATCCAATTACGACGTTGAGATGCTCAGCAGCGGCCCATACCCGGAGGATCTCCAGCGCCGCATCCGCAGCGGCAGCGGCCACCTCAGCAACGATGACTGCGCCGAAGCTATTAAAAAGATTGAGCACAAAGGCCTTAGGAACCTTTTCCTTTGCCACCTTAGCGAAAACAACAATACTCCGGAGCTTGCATACGAATCGGCAAAAGCCGCCGTCAAGCTCTGTCCCCACAAGCCGGTGAGACTGGAGGCTCTCCCCCGCCAGACTCCCTCGAAAATGATAATACTATAGGATGAAACAATTCTGGAAAGTCATAAAACGTTATGTAGGCCCCTACACCGGATATCTCGGCGGCTCAGTCCTGCTGAATATCCTCTCCGCGATCTTTAACGTCTTCTCGTTCTCCCTTCTGATCCCTATCCTGAAGATTCTCTTCGATACTTCA
This sequence comes from uncultured Bacteroidales bacterium, assembly GCA_900319375.1. Taxonomy (GTDB): domain Bacteria; phylum Bacteroidota; class Bacteroidia; order Bacteroidales; family UBA932; genus Cryptobacteroides. The sequence continues at coordinate 14,975 of ONOI01000016.1, forward strand.
GGAAAGGTCTACGAGTTTATCCCCTGGGCTGAAGTAAGCGATTTTGCGAGCTTCACCAACAACATCTACTTCTATGTAGGAGATTGGATCGCGACCTACGGAACCAGCAAGGTCCTTCTGGTCCTCTGCCTTTCCTTCTGCGTCATCACTCTGATTAAGACCAGCTGCTATTTCGGCTCCTCGGCGGTGATGATCCCTATTAGGACGGGTATCGTCAAGGATATGAGGATGCAGATCTACAAAAAGATCCTTTCCCTTCCTATCGGATTTTTCTCCCAGGAAAGGAAGGGCGATATAATAGCCCGAATGAGCGGCGATGTACAGGAAGTCGAGACTTCGATTACCAGTACGCTCGACATGCTGATAAAGAACCCCATTCTTATCATCATCTACCTCGCCGTACTCTTTACGATGTCCTGGCAACTGACGGTCTTCACCCTCGTCTTTGCTCCGCTTATGCTCCTCATAATGAGCGCGATAGGCCGTAAGCTGAAGGCCCGTTCGCTGGAAGCCCAGCGCTTCTGGTCCGACACCATGTCCCAGGTCGAAGAGACCCTCGGCGGCCTGCGAATAATCAAGGCCTTCCTCGCCGAAGGAAAGATGACGGACCGCTTCAACACCGTCACCGGGAACATGAAGAGCAAGAGCACCCGAGTAGGCATACGCCAAGCTAGCGCACACCCCGTAAGCGAGCTTCTCGGCAGCGTCCTTATCGCGATAGTCCTCTGGTTCGGCGGAACCCTCATCCTGGGAGACCATTCCAGCATCGACGCCCCCGCCTTCATCTCCTACATGACTATCCTCTACTCGATCATACAGCCGGTCAAAGACCTCTCCAAGGCCGCCTACGCCATCCCCAAGGGCCTCGCGTCCATGGAGCGCATAGACAAGATTCTCAGCGCCGAAAGCCCCATCAAGGAGCCCGCTAACCCGAAACCCCTCACCAAATTCGAAAAGAGCATCACCTTCAAACACGTCGGCTTCTCATACGACGGGAAACGCCCGATCCTTAGCGATGTGAACCTCGAAATCGAAAAGGGCAAGACGATCGCTATAGTCGGCGCGTCCGGCGCGGGCAAGTCCACTCTCGTGGACCTTATCCCCCGCTTCTGGGACGTCACCGAAGGCGCGATCGAGATAGACGGAACCGACATTCGCGAATACAACACCCGCGACCTGAGGGCCCTGATGGGCAACGTCAACCAGGAACCGATCCTGTTCAACGACACTATTTTCAATAACATAGCCTTCGGAGTCGAGGGCGCTACCCGCGAGCAGGTCGAGGCCGCGGCGAAGATCGCCAATGCCCATGACTTCATAATGGACAAGCCGCTCGGATACGACGAGAACATCGGCGACCGTGGGGCCAAGCTCTCCGGCGGCCAGCGCCAGCGTATCTCGATCGCCCGCGCGATTCTCAAGAACCCGCCCATCCTCATCCTCGACGAAGCTACAGCCTCGCTTGATACCGAGTCCGAGAAGATAGTCCAGCAGGCCCTCGACAGGCTCATGAGCAACCGTACTACGATTGCAATTGCACACCGTCTTTCGACCGTCAAGAACGCAGACGAAATAATCGTAATGGACGAAGGCAGGATAGTCGAGCGTGGAAAACACGAGGAGCTTATCGCCCTCGGCGGAATCTACAGTAAACTCCACGACATGCAGGCGCTATGATTCTGAGTCGACGTTGGTTCTGGAGAGTTTTGCTCGTGGTCTACCTGGCCGCAGTTGCTTACGTATGCTTCGCAAGCCAGGGCAGCCTGCCGAAGTTCGACGAGTGGAACTTCCCTATTCCCGCCGACAAATGCATCCACTTCCTGCTGTTCCTCCCCTGGCCTATACTGGCCTGTCTGTCTGTACTGCAACCCGCCGACAACAGACGCGTCAGGACTGTTGTTATCCTTCTGATAATAACAATAATCGGCTGCGGCCTTGCGGGCGCAACCGAATATATCCAGGGTCTTCTTCCCTATCGTTCGAGAGACAGTTTCGACTTTATTGCTGATTGTCTTGGACTTCTGACAGGGGCTCTTCTATTTGCGGCCTTCTATCCTTTTTTGCGAAAATCAGGAACTCGTTGATAGAGAAATTCAGCAGTCCGGAGAAGCAGAGCGCAATCAGGTTACATACAAACGCAGGCCACTTGAAGAGGAGGGCTATTGCGTTCAGCAACACCATCTTCAGGACAAAAGCGGAGATACACGAAAGATTGTATTTCCAGAAATGGCTGAAGAACGCGCCTTTAGTTTTGTTTGCTATACGGTCTTTCCAGACGTAGAAGAAAGCAGTAATGTAATTTACCATCACGGCACACTCGAAGGAGATCATCGGGGAGATGACGTACTTCTGTAAGTGATTACCGTCAAGCCAATAGGTAGACAGGATCCAGAGGACAAGCGTGTCTGCGGCCGTGCCCAGTAAGGTGGTCACGGTGTACTTGGCCATTTGCTTAGCCAGACGCGCTTTCTTGCCCATCAGTTAGTCTTTCTTACGCTCGGGAAGAGGGTCCGCTTTCGAGAACTCGATGCCGTCTTTGACCAGGGTCACCAGGTAGATAACCGTCAGAATAGACAGCACGCCGATAGCGAAGTAATCGAACATGCCCCATACGATGGGCTTGCCGAGGAAGGTAGTCAGCTTAGAGTAGTCATGGACTCCCGGGAAGAAGTGATAGACCATTGTAATCAGGATAACTATAACCCTGAACTCTGTAGGGCCCATCTTTCCGAAGGTAAGCTGATGTTTTCCCTTAAGGTCGATATTGATGTAGCTGTAGATACTCAGGAGCAGATAAACTGCGAGAACCAGCATCGCTATCGAGAAGTGGACCATGTTTGACATACCTACTCCGATACATACGATAGTAAGGGTAATACCGTCCATATTGTGGTCCAGATAAAAGCCGTAGACGGGGCGTTGCTGCTTACGGACGCGGGCCAGAGTACCGTCGAGGCTGTCTCCGAACCAGTTCATAATAATTCCGAGGTAAGCCAACCAGAGCCAGGCAAGGCTCTTGTCTGAGAGCGCATATCCAAGCGCCGCAACTACAGCACCGAGAAAACCTATCCATGTAAGCATATCGGAGCTGACCCAATCGGGCATTTTACTGGCCATCGAGACGAGGGCCTTCTTTTCTATACCATTCAGAACCGAAGTTTGTATGCGTTCTGACTGTCTGATTCCTTCCATAGTTGATGTTTTTAAAAAGTTTGTAAAGTTATCCCTTTTAGAGGGATTTTCCAAACTATTTGACACGGCGCTGCTGACGTACTGCGCGGTGGGCACATTTCTGAGCAAGGCGCAACTGCTTCTTGCTGAGCGACTCCGGGCAGTACTTGTTCCCCACCACGGATTTCCCGAAGAGGGTCTCGAACCATGTTGCTGCGGCGATGTACCGTCCGGCCTTGGGATCCAGATGGAAGCCGTCGCGGGTCAGGTCGTCGCCGAAGGCGTCGAGGACCGTCCCGCGCGCCATCTGGATCGCCCTGCCGGACGGAATTACTACTTCTATTCCATTCTCTTTAACAGCCTCTCCGGAAGCGTTGAGAATAGCTTCGTACATTTTCTGCTGATCGCGGTCGTACCAGGGGAAGTGATTGTGGTTGGAGGTCCTGGAGTACGCCCAGGTCTGATGGAAGACTATCCTGGCCTGCGGCGCGTTCGCCCTGACCCAGGCGCACAGCTCGCCGAGGCGAGCGTAGCTCTCGGGCAGGCCGCTGTAGCCGCTGGCCTGCTGGACGGAGACTATGTCCCACGCCTCGTCTTTAATAGCGTCGCTGAGTTTGAACTTATAAGTCTCCTGAGTTTCGCCTCCGACTATCTTACGGTAGCGATAGGCGGGCTTATCCCCCGCTATACAGTCGAGATGCTTGTCTATAGTACATCCGCCGATGTACATATTGCCGATAATGATGTCTTTACCTGCTGCAGCGGCTATATCGTAGAGGTTCTGCTCTACCGCATCTTCGGAGAAACTGTTTCCGATAGCAAGTACTTTAAGGGTATCTTGTGCAAAAGCTGGGGCCCCGATAAGGGCAAGCGAAAGTAGGATCAGGATTCTTTTCATGACGTAAAGTTAGTATATTTGCACAAATTTTTGAATTATGAGAAGACTTATCCTTTCATTTGCGCTTATCCTTTGCGCAGCCCTCTCGATGAGCGCCCAGCAGGTATGTTTCTGGACCAACGAGTATAAGACTCTTCCTCTCCGTATCTATGTAGACGAGCAGTATGTAGGAGACGTAACTGCCTCCTTCAAACATGCTCCCGAGTTCGGCGAAGAAGGAACACTTACCCTTAACCTCACTCCCGGAACCCACGAAATAGTCGCTATCAATGCCTACGGCTACGAATATGACGGATGGCCCGGAACCCTCAGGGTGGATGAAGGAAATGTAAGCATGGTGAAAATCCGCAGGGACAATTTCCCCGTATATACAGTTCTTCCTTACGTAGTATACGATCCTTACTGGTACGATCTTGATTACGGCCCGTATTACTATCACCATCGCTACCACAGCCATCCCGGAGGCAGGGTCTCAGAAGACTATAGCGACGGAGAACTCGATAAAGATTACACCGCGGGCCTCATAGTAAGCGCCGCCAGCCTCTTCATTACCGGAATGGTCGGAGCAATCGTCAACTGGAACTATCCTGACTACCGTTTCCCTTATCTCGGAGTAGGAGTAAAGACCGAATATCTCCCCGGCATCAACGCCCTTCGCAATGTCGCGAAGGTCAAGGGCCGTATCGGGAACTACGGAGGAATGAGCTTCATAGCTGAAGGCGGCGAGGCCTACTACTTCTCCGAGAATGCCTGGGAGCCTACCTTCGCAGCCGGTTTCGGATGGTGTTACGGAGCATTCGAGGTAGATTTCCGCTACCAGCTCCCCTACCTCAGCAAGCACTTCCTGGCTTCCCTGGACTTCTCCTACGACTGGTTCCTCACCAAGCACTTCGCCCTTGACTTCAACCTGGGCTTTGCCCTCAGCGGAACCCGCACCGGGACAGATATCTACTGGAACCGCTGGGACGGCATCGAAATCCCCATCGGACTCGGCGTACAGTATGCCTTCTAGCTCTTGTTTAGCTCTGTTCTCACCCCTAGCCCCAACTGTCACAAGAAACAGTAAGGACCAACATTAAGCATCTCTGCGGATTTTCCCGCAGATACGAAAAAGCCCCGCAGAAATACTGCGGGGCTTTTCGTACACCCTCAGGGGCTCGAACCCTGGACCCATTGATTAAGAGTCAATTGCTCTACCAGCTGAGCTAAGGGTGCATACTTTCAATTTTTGTGACCCGTTCGGGGCTCGAACCCGAGACCCCAACATTAAAAGTGTTGTGCTCTACCAACTGAGCTAACGAGTCCTCCGCCCTAAATGGGATTGCAAAGGTATCTTATCTGTGGGAATTTTCCAAATCTTTTTTCACTTTTTTAAAATGCCAGCTTCTTCCCGGTAACTTTTTCGATGGCTGCGAAGGATCCGAGGTCCGACCAGGACCAGGAAGAAGGCGCCATATAGACGAGGGAGGAGCGCTCCATCACGGCGTAGTCGATGGAGATCTTCTCGCAGCGCGGGAAGATGTCGGCGAGAGCCGACTGCTCCGACCGGGTGTAGAGGGCCGGGGCGAGCTTGTCCATCAGAGCCGCGATCGAGGGGGCGAACGCTCGAAGTTCAGAGATCATGGTCTTGACGCCATAGACGAAGATTCCGGCGTTCCAAAAATACCCACCCTCGGAAAGATAGCGCTCAGCTACCTCCAGCGAAGGTTTTTCCTTGAATTCGGAAACCTTGACTATCCCCTCGCCCGACTCGACTACATGGATATATCCGTACTCCGTATCCGGATGGTCGGGGCAGATACCTATCGTCACGATAGCACCAGATGCCCGATCGGGGTCGGGCAAGACGAACTCCAGCGCCTGGCGGGCGGTCACGGCGAAGGCCTCGACGTCCGGGACATAGGCGTCCGACGGAGCCACCATCACCCGGGCATCCGGGTAGCGCTGGGCTATCTTCCAGCTGACATAAGCTATACACGGCGCAGTATTGCGCGCCACCGGCTCGAGCAGAATCTGCTCATCCGGAATCGCGGGCAGCTGCTCCTTGATGTACTTGTAATAAGCCTCAGAAGTCACAACCCAGAAATGCGCTTCCGGGTCAACTGCCAGGAACCTCTCATACGTCAACTGAATCAACGTCTTCCCTACTCCCAGCAAATCCAAAAACTGCTTCGGCTTTTCGGGCGTACTGATAGGATAGAGTCGCGAACCGACTCCCCCTGCCATAATTACTATATGTGTATTACTCATATCTTATCAATCTGGAAATCAGATACTTGGTCCGGAAGACTCTGCCGCCCTCGGCGGAGGAGAGGGGGGACCGTGAACGAAGTGAACGGTGGGTGTCGAGATGTCACGCGCCCCGAAGGGGCGTGTCTATCGAGACGTCTTACGGACTAAGTATCTGATTTCATTTTAAATTATTCATTAGGATACATCAAGTCAAAACCGTCATGGAAGGCCTGGAGGGTCTCCGTAAGATCGGAAGAGAGGGCGTAGTAGTTGGAAGTAAGATTTCCGCTGTAGTCGTTGGCGCTGAACCAGACCGCGCCCTTGATGGGCTTGAGGTAGGGGAAATTGGCACGATGAAGGAAGTCGTCGAACATTCCGGTGACCCAATTCGCCTGCTGAACCTTGTTGCGTTTCTCCTCGCCGGAAGCCGCGCCGCCGGCGCCGCAGCCGAACTCGCTGATCACCCACGGCATCTGGCCGAAAACTGCAGAACTCTTAGTATACAGCTTGCTGTAGTGTTCGCGGAAAGACTGAAGAGGCAGCGAGTTGCCTGATTCATAAGCGGTTAAGCCCAGGATCTGGACATAATCGTTGCCGGGATAATATGCAAGATCTTCGCTCCAATTGCTCTGAGGACAGGACACCGCTACGGGATTCCATATCCAGATGCAGTTGTCTACACCTTCCCTCTCGAAAAGTTTATAAAGGTAGATCCAGGAGTCTATAAACATCTCCGGATCACACATATTTATCATACCGCAGTAGCTGGTCCAGTCTGTATTCATCTCGTTGTTAAGACGGAAGAGCACGGGGCGGCCGTAGGCCTTAAGGCCGCGGGCCAACTCAATAAGGAAGTCGTCGTATTTACCGCGGAGGATATCGAACAGAGGAGATGTCTTCGAAGAGGTAGAAGACGAGTTTACGTTGTTGTTGTTTGTTGTATACTGGTACGTAAACTGAAGCACCGGCTTGCCGTTGAAACCGTTGCCGCCCGCAAACTCGTTAACATTCTCGACAGGGAACTTATTGGGAGAGGTTCCCCATGCCAGATGGGTGTAGGTAGGCATAATCTCGAAGCCGTGGCCAAAAGCCTCCTCGAGACGGGCCTTTTCCGAGCGAAGGCCGTTGGTATTTGTAGTATAGTGGCTCGAAGCAGAGTGGACCATACTATAGGTAAAAACTCCGAAATCCAGGGTCTCCTGAGTCAGAAGTTTATTGTAGTACGCCTTAGTCTCTTCGCTCCACTTCGGGTTCGGACGGGCTTCCTGCTGAGGTAGGTAGTTCTTCGAACGGCCGTAGGGATTGATTACCCTGAAAGATTTCAGTATAGTATTGAAATGCTTTACATCGGCCTCATCCTTACACTTATAGAGCAGGAAACCGAACTTGTACCACTGCCCCACCGGCCTTACCAGAGCAATCTTGTAATAGGGCCTTTCGAGCCCGACCGCATTGATGGAATAGATGTTGACGCTGTAGCCCTCAATTATCGTTTCGTCGCCCACGACGTTCAGAGCCAGACGCTCAAGCCCGTTCTGGTTGACATATCCGAGCTGGCAGATATAGCGGTCCAGCCACTCTCCGGTATAAACTCCGTAGTAGTGTTCCGTAGCGGGATACGGGGTAACGTGTTCGAGCGAGACTCGAAGCCTGACCTTGTCTGAAACGAATTTCTGGGCATACTTCGCAAGGGTAAAATCCGGCTCCAGGCCCAGTTCCAGCGGGATCGAAAGCGCATAGCCGTCGCTCTCGCTTACAAAGCGCATAAAATCGGGAGTATAGAACTCGTAGCGCAGGTCTTTCGAAGACGTACGCATCGAATTATTGTATGTCTTCATATACTCTCCGTCCGAGAGGAAACGCCCTGCCAGGACCATGCTGTCTGCGGCGATAGTCCCCTCGTCTGCAAACGAGTCCTTGAACATGCGGGCAAGGACTGCCGTGTCTGTAATGAACGTCCCGTCCAGATCGAACGGGAGCGGGTTAACCTCGGTCGTGTCTACCGGCTCGGGCCCGGGTCCGGGGATCGGACCGGGCGTGACCGGCCCCTTGCATGAGGCCAGCGCGAGCGCTAAAACGATTATCCAGCTATACTTACGCATTTTTCTTCTCTTGTTCTGCCACCAGGGCATCTGTAAACTTACGCGAGCGCTCGTAGCCGTCGCGAGGAGCGTTCCACATTGAGGCGAAAATCAGCGCGCCAACCACGCCGAAGGCGATAAAGGTCACGAACACCCAGTGCCAGCCGAACAGGTCGGCAATCTTACCCACGACTATCGCGGACAGGGCCGAACCCACGTAGCCGAAGATGCCGGCAAGGCCATTGGCCGTCGCCGAAGCCTCCTTAGTCGCCTGATTGGCCGAGCCGATTCCGATAAGGGCCTGCGGGCCGTAGATACAGAAGCCGCTCATCGCGAGCACGACGGTCGACAGCACGACGGGCATCTCGACCAGCGCGAACAGCGCCAGGAACACGACCGCCCCGACCATGGAGAAGAGACACATGCGGTGGGACTTGCCCTTGAAAATATGGTCAGCCGCCCAGCCGGCGAAGATGGTTCCCACGATCGCGGAGAGTTCGAACAGCGCTACGGACCATGCCGCGCCCTTGATGTTCATTCCGCGGTCTTCGGTAAGGAACTTCGGGCCCCAGTCGAGAACGCCCATTCGAAGGACGTAGACGAAGATATTGGCGGTCGCGAGGATCCAGACCCATTTGTTGTGGAAGACCATGTGCGCCAGGAACTTTTTATGGGCGCCGGGGATCTTTTCGGTCTTTTCCTTACCCGTCTCCGTGCCCTTAATCTCGGGCAGGCCCACGCTCTGCGGGGTGTCCTTAAGGGCGGCGATGCAGAGGATAGCGGCGCCGACTGCGATGATGGCCGGGATTATGAAGCACATTCGCCATGCACCGTAGTGGCCGGCATAGCTCATGATTCGGGCGGTCTGATCGGCTGCAGCGAGGTTGTCCCAGCCCTTGATGCTGGCGGCCAGGTTAGCCGAGATGCGGCCCACGATCTCCGGGTTGCCGCTCATGTCCGAACCCAGGCCGGTCATGATCATACCGCAGATGATCACGGCGAGGAAGCTGCCGATAGAGTGGGAGGTATTCCAGATGCTCATCTTGGTAGAGAGCTCGCCCGGGGCAATCCACTGAGGGAGCATGCGCGCGCATGGCGGGTAGCCGAAGCCCTGGAAATACTGGTTCAGGACTATCGTGATTCCCATCACGAGGACGAGGATGTTGACGAACTGAGGGCCTTCGTGAACGCCGGTGATGAGGTAGCTGAGGTCTACTCCGAAACCGAAGCAGAAGTTCGCGGCGGCGCACAGAAGGAGGCCGATTGCCATGAAGAGTTTCGTGCTGACTTTCTCGACTATGAAGCCGTTGATAAAGCGGCTGAGGCCGTAGATCAGCGAGCCGATGGCGATAATAATACCGAAACTTGTGTTGCTGATGCCGTATTCGGCGGTAAGGCCGGGCATAGCGATGGAAAAGTTCTTGCGGACGAAATAGAATATCGAGTAGACTATCATCGAGACGATGATGGTCCACCACTGCCAGAACTTGAAGGATTTGTTAGTTTGCATTCAGTGTTTGAGTTTTTTCAAAGTCTATTGCCTGGGCAAGGATATTTATGGGGTTGAAGGTAGGGACCTTCGTAAACTGTTCGATTTGCCACTTGCAGGTTTCGCAGTCGGTAATTACAGTTTCAGGAGCCGCCGCCTTGATATCATCGAAGAGAGTCTGACCGATTTCTTTCGAGAATTCGTAGTTCTCTTTCTTGAAACCGAAGGTTCCGCTGATACCGCAGCAGTGTTGGCCGAGAACGGTCAGTTCGAGGCCGGGGATCATCTTCAGAAGGCGGATCGAGTACTGCTGCCAGCCCATTTTCGACATATGACAGGCGGTATGATAGGCAGCCTTCATCTTGAAGTCCTCCTTGAAAGCGAGTTTGATCTCCCCTGCTTCTATCTTGTCGAAGAGCCACTTAGTAGTAAGAAGGATCTTATTTCTTTGTTTGGAGTTATCCAGCCCGAGGACGCCCTCGTACTCGTCGCGCATAGTGAAGGAACAGGTACTGGAGGTAGTCAGGACCTCGGTATCTGCCTTTCCTATAGATTCGAGATTGATCTTAGCCTGCTTTGTTGCCTGATCGCCAAAGCCGTTGGCGATCAGGGCTACTCCGCAACACTTCTCCTTTTCGAGAAGTTTTACTCCATAGCCGCACGCGTTCATCAGCCTTACGAAGTCCTTTCCGAGCTGAGGATAATTATAGTTAACGTAGCAGCCGTGGAAGTAGTGGATCTGGCGAGGGAACTGTTCCTGCTCGGCGGCGTGGCGCTTAAACCAGGTGACGAACTTCTTTGAGGAATATTTCGGGAAGGTACGGTGTTCGGAAATACCGAGAACGCCGTCCATCACGGATTTCGTAACTCCAAGGCCGAGCACGGGGTTCGCGACCGGGGCGAACGGGGAGGCCATCGAGCCCACGAAGTCTGTCGAGGCGAGCATCCGGTCGCGAAGGGGGTGCGAGGGCTTGCCATACTTGAGCCGGTTCACGGCGATGATATCCGCCACCTTCACTCCGGAAGGACAGGCCACCTCGCAGCGCTTGCAGTTAAGACAATACTTAAGAGCAGCATCGAAGAATTCCGGATCCTTGAGGCGGTAGCGCTCGCCGTCAGGGCCGGCCTGCTTCGGGCCGGGATAAGCGGGATTGACCGCGTACATCGGGCATACATCAGTACAGATGTTACACTTGAGACACATCTCAAGATTTGCCGGGCTGATATTGGTTTCCTGCATATCCTTACTGTTTAGCAATTATACTTCCGTAGGCGATAAGGTTAGCGACGGGCTTCCCGCCCTTCAGAACCCTGCCATCAGAATCAGTTTTCACTCCGAACTTTTCGAACGGCTGCGGCTTGAAAAAGTCGTCGTCGCACCATTTTTCCGGATCCTGCTCGAACTGGACATCGGCGCCGAAGAGCGGCTCCCAGACGCGGTCCATATCCGCTTTCAGTCCGCCGGAGACAAAGCGGCCGGATGCGAGAACGTAGAGCTCCGCTTCGAGCGGGGTGCCTACGAGATTCGCCGTCCTGAGCGAGGCTACGGTCCCGTCCTGGGCCCATTCGACCGCGCTCACTTCGTCGCTGCAGAGAAGAGTCCCTCCCTTCGAGGCGAACTCGATTCGCTCCGCAGGCGACACTCCGATAAGTCCGCCTTTAGCGATCAGGCAGACGGATTTTCCTTCTTTTATATACTGAAGGCCAGCCGCGGCATCCTTCGGATCACCGCCTATAATAATGACATCGAATTTCATTTGAAGGCCTCCTTATAAAGATTACGCATATGTTCCGCTTCGCGGATCTGATCGCCCCAACACACGGGCTTTATTCCTTTCCAACGCTCGCGAAGGAAATCTTTTGCCAATTGCTCTGCCGCTTCCGGAGTTCCAAGTTCCTCCGCAAGGACTTTTGCAGCCCTGAGGACGCAGAACGAACTCTGGCAGGTTCCCATCCCGACACGAGTCCTGCGCCTTAAATCATCCAGAGTCTTTACTCCGAGTTCCCTTACGGCGTAAGCTATCTCACCGCGGGTTACGTGTTCACATTCGCAGATTTCCTCCGAGCTCTTGAAGTCCATCTCCCCCACCAATCCGCCATGGCGGCCGAAGGCTGCTTTCTGGCCCACGGACCAGGTCTTTTTAGGAAGCCTTTCGGCTTCTTTCTCGGAGCCGGGAAGAGGCTTGATTGCGGTTTCGCAAGGCCTCTCGAGACCGAGCTTCCTACAGATAAGATCTGTAGTCATTTCGGCCATGAGCCTGTATGTAGTAAGTTTTCCGCCCGTGATGCTGATAAAGCCTCGGATACCGTCGCGGGTGGAGTGATCCAGAAGGACTATTCCGCGGCTTACGTTGCGTCCGGAAGGGTCGCTGTCGTCTGCGACCAGCGGCCGGACGCCCGCATAAGCGCGGATAATGCGCGTACTGGCGAGCGAAGGTACCAACTTGCTTCCCTCAGTAAGAAGTATCTCCACTTCCCTGCGGGTTACCTTCATATCGTCGCATTCCTCGAAAGGAACTTTGTCTGAGGTAGTACCGATTACGCTTACTACGTCTCCCGGTACGAGAATATCTGCGTTTGCCGGCTTACGGCAACGGTTGATAACCATCTTAGCGGCTCTGTGGCCAAAAACAAGTAGCGCGCCCTTAGAAGGGAGCATACCGATATGGGCTCCGGCCAGCTCTGCGATATGAGCTCCCCAGATTCCTGCGGCATTGACCGTGTAGTGTGCCCTTACGGCCTTAGTTTCGCCGGTCTTTACGTTGCGGATCCTCACTCCGGTAATAGTCACCATCTCTTTGATGAATTCGACTACCTCCCAACCGGTAAGGATATCGGCGCCGTGAAGGCGGGCGTCCAAGACATTGGCCGCCACGAGCCTGAAAGGATCGACCGACGCGTCGGGCACTTTCACGGCGCCGATTATCTCGGGGTTGATCTCCGGCTCAAGCCTCAGGGCGAGTTTCGGGTCTATCGCCTCCGCCTTTATTCCTGCGGCCTTACAACACTCCACAAACTTCGCCTGATATGCCAGGTCATCTTCCGGAAGTGTAATGAAGAGGCCCTCGGTAGGCTCTACGCAGGAGGCAGCGATTCTTCTAAGTATGAGGTTTTCTCCTATACACTCGGCTGCGGACTCTCGGTCGTTTACCGCGTAACGGGCTCCGCTATGGAGAAGGCCATGGTTTCGGCCTGACGCTCCGTCCGCGATGTCTGCCCGCTCAACAAGGAGCGTCTTCAGACCTCGCATCGCGCAGTCGCGGGCAGTTCCCGCTCCCGTCGCTCCCCCGCCGATTATTATTACATCGTATTCGGTTTTCATCTAGTTTAGTGCTTCTTTTACGTAGCTTACAAATATAACAATTCCCACTGTGAATTCCCAGCCCTCTCGGAAACTGTTTTATATCTGTTTTGATCGTATCCGCCCCCATCATCTCTTTGCATCCTCTTCGCAAGGCCGTGGCGTGGCCATCGCCCCCATCGCGAGGGGTGATAGCCACGTTTTAGGCCTTTTTTGCTCCCATCGCCCCCTTCGCGAGGGGTGATAGCCACGCAACAGCACATGAAACCATGCTGAAAACGGATGGAGAAGAGAAAAGAAAATATCAGTATATTTGTGTCCGATGAAAAAAGTGTTAATCATAGGCCTGGCCGTGTTGGGTCTGGTTTCCTGCGGGGGACGGGCTCCAAAGGCGAAGGGCGCTGGGAAGACTCCGGCGAAGGTGGAGCTTCAGTTGCCGAGCCCGCCGGGTATGTTGAGCGGGCAGGAGCAGGCCGAGTATGTTGTCGAAAACTATTGGCAGAACTACAAAGCTGAGATAGACAGCGTCTCGCTTGAGCAGGCTTTCAGCAACTGGTGTGCTTTTACAGGCTATGTAAGCAGGGACATTTCAATCAAATCCCTCATTAAGGCCTACGACAAAGCCCCTGAACGTATACTTCCTCTCGCAGAAAAATATCTCTACGACCCTAATTCCCCGTATCGCGACGAAGATTTCTACGGAGCGCTTGCCTCTCATATTGGGACACCGGAGATGAGGGAACTTGCGAAGCTCTGCGCTCTGAACCCCGTAGGGTCAAAAGCCGCAGACTTTGTCTTTGAAGACAGCCGCGGAAGAAGACATCATCTCTACGACATTAACGCTCCCTATACTATTCTTTTCTTCAGTAACCCAGGCTGCAATGCCTGTAAGGAGATTATCGACGAACTCGCAGTTTTTGCGGAGCCCATAGCCGCCGGAGCGGTAGCGGTAGTAAATATCTACATCGACGAAGACCTCGACGCCTGGCGCGAGTACCTTCCCGCATATCCCAAAACCTGGAACACCGGATTCGATCCTCTACTGGTCCTCCGGAAAGACACTGTCTACCACATCCGTGCTATTCCTTCTGTCTACCTTCTCTCAGCAGATAAAACCGTTATCCTGAAAGATGCCCCTACGGAGCGCCTTATCCAAACCCTTGAAAACAGTCTATGAAACCCTACATACATAACGTAAAGTACTACGAGTGTGACAGGATGGGGATAGTCCACCATTCCAATTACCTCAGGTTTATGGAAGAGGCCCGTTGCGATCTTCTGGAGCAGCTTGGGTATCCTTTCAACAAGATGGAAGAGGAAGGTATAGTCTCCCCGGTAGTCTCGATCAGCATCGACTTCAAAAAGCCGACTACCTTCACGGACGATATCGAGATTACGATAGTAGTCAAGGAGATGACCGATCTCAAGGTAACCTTCGGATATACGATGAAGGCCGGCGGCGCCCTTGCCTGCAAGGCCACCAGTACACACTGCTTCCTCGGACCGGACCACCGCCCGGTAGTCTACGCCCAGAAATGGCCTGACTTGACTGCCAAGCTAACTGAGCTTCTTGTTCAGCAGTAGTATTTAATCGCTGTAATTGTGGTCGATAGTGACCAGGACGGTCTTTCCCGGAAGGAGAGACTGAAGCTCGGCGACCAGCGCGTCGTGGAGCGTAGCTTCG
>ONOI01000008.1 GCA_900319375.1 uncultured Bacteroidales bacterium
CCCTGACTGGACTCTCTGTTGTACTCGATAAGCTTATGGTTCTCCATAAGCGCGAGCTTCACCTCTGAGGGGCCTACTGAGACCACCAGGTCTTTTTCTGACTTTTCGTTGCTATCCATAGACAAAACAAAAAGGCCCTTCGGATCTCCCGAGGACCTATTGCGACACTGAAGAATTATTTCTTCTTGTGTCTGTTCTTGCGCAAACGTTTTTTACGCTTGTGCGTCGCCATCTTGTGACGCTTATGCTTCTTTCCGTTGGGCATATTATTAAAGATTAAAAAATTATTTGCTCACTTTCTCCATGAAGCTGTCCGCGGGCTTGAAGGCCGGGATGTCATGTGCGGGGATTACGATCGTAGTCTTCTTAGTGATATCGCGGGCGGTCTTCTCAGCACGGTGCTTGATAATAAAGCTGCCGAAGCCACGGAGGAACACGGGCTCATCCTTTGAAAGGGACTCGATAACACACTCCATAAATCCTTCAACGACCGACTGCACCTCAGTCTTCTCGAGACCGGTGTTCTTGGCGATCTTGTTTACGATGTCTGCTTTTGTCATCTCTCTAAATATCTAATTACTAATAAATTGCTTTTATCGAAAAATGGACTGCAAAAATAGATTCTTTTTTTTAGAAATCAAATATAGAAGTGTAAATTTGTCAGCTAACTTCTCATTGGCACAGTGATTGACCTGTAATGGGAGGATTATTATAACTGACATTTTGACAATTATATGATAAAAGACAAGGACTTCTTCTCGCAGAATGCCGCAGAAGTGAATATTATCCCGGTAGTTTCCGGTGAGGGTGTGGCGAAGATAAGCGACAGCGAGCTTCCCCCTACCCTGCCTATCCTGGCCCTTAGGGGAGCGGTTCTCTTCCCGGGAACTATCTATCCCATCACGATAGGCCGCGAGAAATCCATCAAACTGATTCAAGACGCCGAGAAACACAACTACTTCATCGGCGCTGTCCCTCAGCTGGATCCTACAGTAGAAGATCCGGTAGAGGCAGACTTATATAACTTCGGAACAGTAGCCAAGATCCTCAAGACCCTCGAGATGCCGGACGGAACAATAACCGCAATCCTCCAGGGCCACAAAAGGATCGAGATGGAGTATGTCATCGACTACGACCCCTACATTACCGCCCAGGTCCGTTATCTGGGAGATGTTTTGACCAAGGAGAACTCCGAGGATGTCAAGGGCCTGGCCTCTATGCTGAAGGAAAAAGCAGCTCAGATCATTTCGTCCAGCAACTTCGCTCCGAAGGAGGCGATAGCCGCGATGCGCAGCATAGACAGTTTCGCTTTCCTGGTGAACTTCATCGCTACTACCGTAGAGGTTGAGAACTTTGCAGACAAAGCAGAGCTTCTCCAGTACGACGATGTCCGTACGAGGGCAATGAAACTCCTCGTCATCCTGGACGGCCAGCTCCAGCTCTCCAACATCAAGAACGAAATCAACCGTAAGGTAAAGAGCGAGATTGACCAGCAGCAGAGGGAATACTACCTCAACAACCAGCTCAGGACTATCCAGGAAGAGCTCGGAATGGACGAGAATGAAGAGTTCGAGAAGTTCCGCGAAAGGGCGGCTCAGAAAAAGTGGCCCGAGGAAGTTGCCAAACTCTTCGAAAAAGAACTCAGCAAGCTCGAGAAATACAATCCGAATTCTCCGGACTACTCCGTCCAGTATAACTACCTGGAGTTTATGCTCAGCCTGCCCTGGCAGGAGATGAGTCAGGACAACCTCGACCTCAAACACGCAAAGCAGGTCCTCGAGGAAGATCACTACGGCCTCGACACTATCAAGGACCGCATCATCGAGTACCTCGCAGTTTTGAAGCTCAAGGGGAATATGAAATCTCCTATTCTCTGTCTGTACGGCCCTCCGGGAGTCGGTAAGACCAGCCTCGGCAAATCTATCGCCAGGGCCCTCGGAAGGAAATATGTCCGCATCGCCCTCGGCGGCATGCACGACGAAGCGGAGATCAGAGGACACCGCAAGACTTATGTCGGCGCTCTTCCCGGACGTATCCTTGGCGGAATCAACAAAGCCGGAACGTCGAACCCGGTGATAGTCCTCGACGAGATAGACAAACTCTCGTCGGATTTCAAGGGCGACCCCAGCTCCGCACTCCTCGAGGCCCTCGACCCCGAACAGAACGGAACGTTCCACGACAACTATCTTGACATCGACTACGATCTTTCGAACGTACTCTTCATTACGACCGCCAACAGCATCGCCCCTATTCAGCCGGCCCTGCTTGATAGAATGGAGGTAATCAATGTCAGCGGATATCTGGCTGAGGAAAAGATAGAGATCGCGAAGAAATACCTCATCCCCAAGCAGTTGGAGATGCACGGTCTTGGGAAAAAGACCCTGAAGATCAGCTCGAAGGCCCTTAAGAAGATAATCGACGAATACACCCACGAAAGCGGAGTGCGCAACCTCGAAAAACAGATCGCTAAGATCGCCCGAGTAACAGCGAAGAAAATCGCTCTCGAAGAGGAGTATCCCAGCACTATCGAGCCCGAAAACCTGAAGGAATACCTCGGCCTGCCTACGGCAGCCCACGACCGCCAGAAAGGCAACGAAGGCCCGGGAGTCGTCACCGGCCTTGCGTGGACCCAGATGGGCGGAGAAATCCTCTTTATCGAGAGTTCCGTTTCCGAAGGCAAGGGAGTTCTGACTATGACCGGTAACCTCGGCGACGTAATGAAAGAGTCGGCCACTATCGCCTACCAGTATATCAAGGCCCATCCCGCGATGGTAGGGATGACCAGCGCCGAGTTCGCGGCCAAGGACCTCCATGTCCATGTCCCCGAAGGAGCCACCCCGAAAGACGGCCCTTCTGCCGGTATAACGATGGTCACCTCGATGGTCAGCGCCCTGCGCGGCAAGGCTATCAAGAAACACATCGCCATGACCGGAGAAATGACCCTCAGAGGAAAGGTTCTTCCGGTCGGCGGAATTAAGGAAAAGATCCTCGCCGCAAAACGCGCCGGAGTTGAAACTATCGTCATCAGCGAGGAAAACCGCAAGGACGTAGAAGACATCAAGGAAATCTACGTCAAGGGTCTCACCTTCCACTACGTACAGACAATAAACGACGTAATAGACTTCGTATTTTGACAGTACAGATAGAACAATCCTGGAAAGAAGCTCTGCAAAGTGAGTTCGACAAACCTTACTTTGCGGAGCTTGTCCGTTATCTCCACCAGGAAAAGAGGGCCGGAAAGGTTATCTACCCTCCCGGACCTCAGATCTTCAAGGCTTTCGAGCTTACTCCGGTAGACAAAGTCAAGGTAGTCATACTCGGCCAGGACCCCTACCACAATCCCGGCCAGGCGATGGGCCTGTCGTTCTCCGTACCGGACGGAGTCCCGGCTCCTCCAAGCCTGAAGAATATTTTTAAAGAAGCCGAAGACGATCTTGGAATCAAGATGTCCGGAAGGCCCAATCTCGAAGGCTGGGCCCGCCAGGGAGTACTGCTCCTCAACGCAATGCTTACCGTACGCGCCGGAGAGCCTTCGTCACATAACGCAATAGGTTGGCAGCAGTTCACAGACGCTGTCATCAGCTATCTCAGCGCGAACCGCAACAATATAGTCTTTATGTTGTGGGGAAATTACGCCAGGAGCAAGGCGGCGCTTATCGACCGCTCTCGACACCTGGTTCTGGAAGCCGCACACCCTTCACCCCTCGCCAGGGGCGCATTCTTCGGGAGCCGGCCCTTCTCAAAGGCCAACCTTTACCTGCAGAGCGCAGGCAGAGGACCGATCGACTGGCAGCTCTAGAAAAGAGTGGGGTGGAGTTCGTCCAGCCCTTCAAGCACCCTTTCCATAATCGCCTGACGGAACATCGCCGACTTGGAGGAGATGTGGTACACTTTACAGTACTCCTCTATAGCCGCGACTTCCCTGTCGTTGAACAGGACGGTCTTACGGTGTTTGTGGCGAAGAGCGGCTCTTTCTCTTGCCAGATACAGGGGGTCGATTTTAGCGCTTGTCTTCATTATATATTATTTGTTTTCCAATGCTTGTTCGTAGATCCCCAGCAGCTGGGCCAGAGTCTCCGGCTCCAGACGGCGGCCTTCTATCCTGCCGTCTGTCCCTACCAGGAACATCTTGGGAGTACTGAGAACTCCGTATTGTTTCTGATAGTCGGAATCGATTTCCGGATCCCAGCAGTGGACCAGCTTGACATTGGGATTGGAGATGGTAAAGGCGGCCCTGAACTCAGCCCATTCGTCTCCATCCTGGCCCGTATAGATAAGGAACAGAGTCACGGGGAAACTTACTTTTTCCAATACCTGAGGCAGCATGATGGAAGCTACCTTACACTTACTGCAGGAGGTATCATAGAAATAAAGAACCGAGGGAACTCCCTTCTCCGGGACCTGAATCTTTTCGCTTCCAGTAGGAGGAAGAAGTTCAAGAATGGGAGCCTTCATTCCGAGCAGGCTATTGCGGTTGAAGTCTACAAACAGCTTTGCCGAGAAGGCAAGCCATTCGTCCGCTATCGCAATCTTTCCGCTGGCGAACCATTTATCGTAGACATAAATTGCCACCGCTTCCTCTCCCATCAGAGGGGGATTGTCCATATAGTGTTCCAGGATGCGGGTCGCGACCCACTGCCTTACCAGAGAGTCTTTACATGACTCGATCAGGAAATCACATTCCTGGAGCTTTGTAGGCATCGCCTCATAGATCATCGCCTCATAGTACTCTCCAAGAAGGGAATCGAGCGGAGCAAGGCGGGTCGAATCCAGCTGTTGGGCTTTAACAGCGGGAGCAAAAAGCGAAAGCGCAATCAGTATGTTAATTATCCTTTTCATTTCTCAAACGAGGGTAATTCAACTCCTTCCGGGACGAAGAGAGACGTATCGCCGTGGTGTCTGAGAATATCGCGGACAGCGCTCGAAGAGATGTGGGCGAATTCCTGGGCAGTCGGGATTATTATAGTCTCAATTTCAGGCGCAAGCCTGCGGTTTGCATCCGCGATGCTGCGCTCCGTCTCGAAATCGAGCATGTTTCTGACTCCTCTGACTACATGTTTGATGCCAAGAGAGCGGCAGAGGTCTATAGTAAGGCCATCGTACTTTACTACGGAAACTCCCTCGAGGCCCCTTACTGCCTGCTCGATTATCTTCACTCTCGTATCGTTATCGTAGAAACCGGGTTTGTCCTGATTTACGCCCACCGCTACCACAACGGAGTCGAACATCGTCAGGGCCCTCTTCAGAATATTGAGGTGGCCTGCGGTGAAGGGGTCGAACGACCCGGGGAAGAGTGCTTTCGTTTTCATTTCTTTCTTATAAACAGTCTTACGATGAGGGCAAGCGCCATCAAGACGAATACAAATGTACAAAGTCTGCCGACAATATCACCATAGCGGACGAAGAAAGTCTCGTACGAAGTCAGGTTCACCCTGCCGTGGAGCAGGTACGGAACCCACCACCCGGACTGCTCTACTATCTCACCGCGCTGGTCGATGAAGGCGGAGATTCCGGTATTGGCGCAGCGGGCTATGTCGCGCCGCAGCTCGATAGCCCTTAGGCGGGAATAGCTGAAATGCTGCCTGTAGCCCGGGGTATTTCCCCACCATCCGTCGTTGGTGATTACCGAAATCAGGGTCGCGCCTTTCTGGACATAACCCCTACACCACTCCGGGTAGATAGACTCGTAGCAGATCGGCACTCCTACCGGTACACGGCGGATGACATTGCCCTGCCCGTCGTACTCGCGGGCCTCAAGGTTCCGGGCCTCGCCCTGGATAACGCAGCGGCCCATCAGTCCGCCGGGGGCTCCGAGCAGATCGCTCAGCCAGTCGTCGAACGGAACGAATATCTTCGGGAAGGGAGTAAGCTCGGTACCTACAACCAGTTTGCTCTTATCGACCCTGTCTTCCCTGCCGGTAGAATCGGTCATGAAGGCGGAGTTATAGTTCAGATACCAGACATCGTCGCGGGTCTTACGGGCGAGGATGTTGGGCTTAGCCGCAGTAGGGAAAGCTTGGTGGGTCGAGGCTCCAAAAAGGAGATTGACGTCCGGATACCTGCGGACCATCTCGCTGAACGTACGCCAGGTAGGCGAATAATTCATATTACCGATCCAGATATCGGAGGTAAAGGTCTCCGGAAGGACCATCAGCGCCATCTCGGAAGGGTTGGTACGCGAGCCGAGTTCCTTTTCGAACAGGCCGGTCACCTGGGCGTTCTGTTCCCGCTGGGGGACGGCGCGCTGTTTCTGCCATGGATCGAAGTTGGACTGGGCCATCACTACATCGAGAGTTCCGGCGTCCGAGCGCTCTTCATAGCCCCGGTAAATTACGGCCGAAGTGACCATCGGCCCGGCAAGTACAAGCCCCAGGCCTATGCCCGCTGCCCAACGGGCCTTCGGGGTCCAGCGGTCCCACCACCCGTTCGAGAGGGCGACCATCAGCCCGAAGACGCCAAGGTTTACGGCCCATACCCACAGCGAGCCGCCGAGCATGCCCGTCCACTCGTACCACTGAATCAGGCGGGTCGAGCGCGCGAATGCGTTTCCGAAGCAGAGCCATGGCCAGCTGATCTGGGCCTGAACGAGGTAGAAGCGCTCCCAGGCGATCCACATCGCCGCGAGGAAAATATAGGGCAGGACGCCGGTAAAGCGCTTACGGCATACGCGGAACAGGCCGAAGATCACGGCCATCTGAAGCGCGTTCGCAAGGCTGGCGAAGATACCTCCGCCGACTGTTGCCTTACAGACCCACCATGTAGTCAGGGCGTTGAACACGACGAAGGCGGCATAATACCACCAGAAAAAGCGCTTAATCCCGGCTCCGGAGGCGAGGCGCTCGGCGCAAAGCAGCGGCACCAGGGCCACCAGCGCGAGGACACCGACATGGGGGATGAGCCACGGCAGGCTCATCAGTACCGCGAAGGCGAGAAGCAGCAGCGCTATCAATCGTTTTTCCTTATTCATCTTCAGTTTCTTCAGGCATATTGCCGCAATAGCGGCGCCACTTATCCAGCAGACGGCTCATATCTTCGGGCAGAACGGAATCGAACTGGAGGAGTTTCCCGCTGGATGGGTGGACAAAGCCCAGGGTCTTGGCGTGGAGCGCCTGACGAGGGCAGATTTCAAAGCAGTTTCGGATGAACTGCTTGTACTTAGCGTAGATAGTCCCTTTACGGATCTCCATCCCGCCATAGCGTTCGTCGGCAAAGAGCGGGTGTCCGATATGAGACATATGTACACGGATCTGATGAGTGCGACCGGTTTCGAGCCTACACTCCACGAAGGTAACGTAGCCGAAGCGCTCGAGGACGCGGTAATGAGTCACCGCATGTTTTCCCTTCTCCGGGTCGTCGCATACGCGGAAGCACAGGCGGTCGTTGGGGTCGCGGCCTATGGGGGCATCTACTGTTCCTTCGTCTTCGGTTATGTTGCCCCAGACGACAGCGTTGTAGCGGCGCTCGATAGAGTGGTCATAAAACTGCTTTGCGAGGCGGAGCTGAGCCTGGTCGTTCTTGGCGACCAGCAGAAGACCGGAGGTGTCTTTGTCTATGCGGTGGACAAGGAGCCCCATCCGGCCGTCTTCGTCCATCGCGTCTCCGGGCTTCAGGCCCAGGTGGAATGCGAGGGCGTTGACAAGAGTCCCTTCGAAATGGCCGTGGCCGGGGTGAACCACCATCCCGGCGGGTTTGTTCAGGACCAGTACATCATCGTCCTCATAGACTATATCGAGGGGAATGTCCTGAGGGAGTATCTCTACCCCGCGGCGGCGATAGGGCATCACAAACTTGATGATATCGCCCGGGCGTACTATGTAGTTTGCTTTAACCGGTTTGTCGGAGACGTGGACATAGCCTTCCTTTATAGCGAGCTGGATTCTGTTACGGGAGGTATCCTCCATATGCTCCGACATATATTTGTCGATGCGGATGGGGGCCTGACCCGAATCCACTACGAAGCGGAAGTGTTCGAACATTTCCTGTTCGCGCCCTTCTTCCGGGATCTCGGGGTCCTCTACCTCAAAGGCATTGTCCAGCCAGTCTGCCATCTTAGATTATCTCTTCCGGTTCTTCGGGGAGGGCCGGCAGGCGGCTCTCATCTACAGTAAGATACAGGGTTACGGTCGACCCCAGAACAATATTTTCGGTACCGGCCAGGGGCGACTGGCGGTAGACCATCGCAGACAAAGTATCCTCGGCGGTCTTAACAGTCTCATCGAAGACGACTCGTCCTATGTTGAAGGAATTGTCCTGGACATAGCTGAGCGCACGCTGATACTGCATGCGGGCGAAGTCGGGCATAGTCGTATATCCGTCTGCCCTGTTGAGTCCGAGTTTAAGGTCGATTACAGTTCCTACATCTACGCTGGTTCCGGGCTCAATATCTTCTCCCTTTCGGGTCTGGGCCAGAACCAGGTTGGTAGCCATATCGTCTACATAGGTCAGTTTACCGAGCTTAAGATTACGGGTAGTAAGCTCCACCTTGGCCTGACGCAGGGAGAGACCTACCAGGCTGGGAACTACAGCCTGCTTCTCTTTCTTGGCGTTGACCGTAAGGTAAATCTTACGGCCCCTTTTCACTTTATTGCCGGGTTTAGGGTTCTGAGCGTAGACGCTGCCCTTGGAGAACGCGCTGACAAACACTGAGTCCGTAACAAAGAGATCCAGTTTATCTTGAGCGGCGAGGGCCTCGGCGTCTGATAACTGCATCCCTATCATATCGGGTACCTCGACGGAGATGCTGTGCTGGGTAGTCACCCTGAGGAAGACCTCAACGGCGAGGACTATCACCAGAATAAAAACAAGGCCACAAAGAAGATTCTTTATGACCCAGTTCATTTTTTTCTTTTCAGTCATAATGCACAAATATACAAATTATATTTGGCATTATCTCATACGGGGAGGACCGCCGGGGCCTCCGGGGCCACCATGACCGCCGCCCATCTTGCCTCGGTCGAAGTTACCGAAACGGTAGGCGAACGAAAGGATGATGTAACGGCCGAGAGTATTGTTAAGGGACTCGGTGTGGACATTGCTCGAATCGGAGACCGTAAGGTTCTTCGCCTGTCCGAAGATGTCGTAGCCCTTGAGGGTGATGGTTCCCTTTCTCTTGAGGACCTGCTTCGAGATTTCGGCATTGAAGACGTACTCGTCCGGTTGCTTGGTCGCATAACCGTTGTACCAGCGGTAATCGAGTTCTCCCTTCATGCTGAGACCGATTTGGTCTATAGTCCAGGTAGCGTTTCCGGAAACGAGATTGTTCCAGGTAGTAGTCTCGGACGAAGTATCAGCAAGGAGATAATTGGAATGGCTCATACGGGTACGGGCAGAAGCCTGGAGCTCGAGAGCGTCTATCCTGTAGGTGAAGCGGAAGCGCTCGGTAAAGCCGAAAGTCTTGGTCTGGTTCACCTCAAGCTTTTCCCGGATCTCGTCGTAGTCGGCGAAGAACAGGCCGTAGTCCAGCGAACCGTCTGTCTTCAGGTACTTGGCGGTGTTGATGTCTTTTCCTACGTAGCTGGAGGAATTTGACCAGTTTACGCGGAGCATGTTGAAGAGGGTGAACTTCTTGCCCAGAGGAATATTTGCGAAGATATTGCCGCCGAGGCTCACGCTCGAGGGGCCGTTGACCGGCATCGAATAAGTAACACCGTTAGTGTACCAATGTGCGTTGACGATGGGATCCTGAGTATAGGAACCGTCGAAGCGGGCGTTGAAGGAAGCGTAGGTCTTCTTATTGTTGTAGCGGATGTCTCCGTTGATGTTGTGCTGGAAATAAGGAGCCAGGTTCGGGTTACCGAACGAGACTGCCAGCGGGTTGGAGTTGTCTGCTACGGTAATGAGCTGGTTGGTGCTCGGGGTCCTGGACCATCCGCGGTAGAAGACGCGGGCGCTGCCGTTCTCTCCGAGGTCGGTATAGAGCATCGCGGTCGGAGACCAGTTAAGGCGGGTGATGGTAGTATCTACCTTGTAGGCCGCGCCGCTCTGGGTGTAATTATGAGTCTTGCTGGGGATCACGGCGAAACCGAGCTGGGCGCGGAAGGTTTTCTTCTGGTAGAGGAGGTTCGCTCCTACTTCCTCGCTCGTAAACTCGTTGGTGATGTGATTCGAATAGCTGGCTACTGCCGCTCCGGTCAAGGCGTCGGTAGTCTCTTTGTCGGAGACCGACTTGTTCCAGTTGTAGGCGACGTTGGCCTCGGCGTAGAGGTTTTCGACTATCGGCTGGGTGAAGGTAGCCCTTGCGAACGCGCTGTAGGAATTCTGCTCCTGGGAGTAGTTCTGGTTCACGAGGGTATTGGTAGGCGTCCCCGTCTCGTCGTAGACATTGGTCGTGGAATAATTGTTTCCGAGGATAGAGTTGCGGTTGATGCCGTAACGGCCCATCACGGTAAGGGTGCGGCCCGGGACGCCGAGTTTCTGACGGAGGAGGGCGAAGCCGCTCGCGGACAGGCTACGGTTGTCGCCGGAATTGAGCTTGCGGCTGTCGTTGGTCTTGACCGCGGAGCCGGTTGCCGTGGTGAGGGTATAGGTATCGGTCGTATCGCGCTCGGCGAAGCTGCCGCCGCCGAAATTTAGACGGGGCTCGAAAATGAGAGAGGTGTTCTCCGAGAATTTGTGTTCCATCCTCATCCCGAAGCGGTGGCCGTGGGTACCGGTAATGCTGTTGCCGTTGGACTTGTAGATGAGGTCTGAATCCTCGAGGTGGGTCGTTTTGTCCGAGCTTTCCTCGACCTTTCTTTCGGAGCCGTTGAAGGCATAGTTGCCGCTGAGCTCCATCTTGTCGTCAAGGAGGTTGGTTCCGCCGTTCAGGCCGGCCATGTAGGAGGTAGTGATACCGTTGCCTCCGCCCCAGCCGCCTTGTCCACGGCCCATGGAGCTGCCACGCATATTGCCCATCATCGAGCCTGCGAGGTCGTTGAAGCCGCGGTTGTTTGTGTTGTTGGCGTTGAACACGCCGCTGATCTGGTAGTCTTCGTTGAAATTGCCTACGAAGCCTCCGGTCTGCCAGCGCCAGTCGCCGGCAATGTCGGTAGAGGGGATGTCGTGGCCGGCGCCGCCGAAGACGTTGCCGAACAGGCCCTTCATCATTCCGGGTTTGACGCTGAGATCGAGGATAGTCTCCTCCTCGCCGTCGTCGATTCCCGTAAATTCTGCCTGGTCAGACTTCTTCTCGATAACCTTGAGCTTATCGATAACCTTAGCGGGAAGGTTCTTGGTAGCGATCTGAGGATCGTTCAGGAAGAAGGTCTTTCCGTCGATTGTTATCTTGCTGATTTCCTTACCGTTATGAGTGATTGTTCCGTCTTCGGAAATCTCCATCCCGGGGATCTTCTTCAGAAGGTCCTCGAGCATATCATTGTCTGTAGTCTTGAAGGTAGAGGCGGTAAAGGCAATAGTGTCGCGCTTCATCTGGATAGGATTTCCGCGGTCGGTGATCTTCGCGGCTTCCAGCTGGGTAGCGTCGGGGCTCATCTTGATCTCCCCGAGATCGAGATCGGCGTCTTTCACTTCGATACTCTTCTCGAACTTTTTGTAGCCGAGAAGCTCCGAGCGGAAGACGTACTTACCGTTCTTGATTCCGGTAAGAGTAACCTTGCCGTTTTCTTCGCTGAGTTCGTAGGCGACACCTTTGCCGTTTGCGGGATTGTGGAGCGAGACTGTAGCGAAACTTACGGCTTCTCCGGACTGAGAGTCCTTTAGCACGGCCTTCACCGACCAGGTCTGCGCGTGCGCACTCACGCCTGCGAAGAGCAGGAGAACTGCGACTTTAAGGTTTAGATTCATAACCTTCTTGTTGGAGTAACTACTTTACCCTGTCAGGGTTTTCCTTAATAAATTTGGCCCACGAATCGCCGCCTTTAATGCTGGTAAGCGGGCTCGAAAGCTGGTAATAATGACACATAGCTATCGCCAGCGCGTCCGTTGCGTCAAGATGCTTCGCCTCAATTTTTATGCCAAGGGTTTTCTGTACCATAGTACTTACCTGCTCCTTAGAGGCGGAGCCGTTTCCGCATATCGCTATCTTGGCCTTTCGGGGGGCGTATTCTGTAATCTGGACGCCGTGGGAGGCGGCTGCGACCATCGCAGCGCCCTGCGCCCTGCCCAGTTTGAAGATGACCTGGGCGTTCTTATCAAGGAAGGGCGATTCGATCGCCATATGGTCGGGCTTGTAGCGTTCGCAAAGCCCGCCGACGAACTCGCTGATACGGGCGAGTTTAGCGTAAGGATCAGTCTCCTTACGGATGTCGAGCACGCCCATCTCGACGTACTCGGGTTTGTTGTTCTCGCCAATACGGACGACCCCGAAACCAAGCAGGTTGGTTCCGGGATCTATTCCGAGTATGGTTCCTATTTTAGTCAATCTTGTCGAAGCCTGTATACGGGCGCAGAACCTCGGGGATGATGATGCCGTCCGGGGTCTGGTTGTCTTCGAGGAGCGCAGCGACTACACGCGGAAGAGCGAGCGAGCTGCCGTTGAGAGTGTGGGCCAGCTGGGTCTTGCCGTCTGCGTCGCGATAACGCAGATGGAGACGGTTGGCCTGATAGGTTTCGAAGTTGCTGACCGAAGAGATCTCGAGCCAGCGGCCCTGAGCGGCGCTCCAGAGCTCGAAATCGTAGGTGATGGCCGAAGTAAAGGACAGGTCGCCGCCGCAGAGACGGAGGATCCTGTACTTAAGGCCGAGTTTGTTGACTATCGATTCTACGTGGGCAACCATCTCATCGAGGGCCTTGTAGCTGTCTTCGGGCTTCTCGACGCGGACGATCTCGACCTTGTCGAACTGATGGAGACGGTTGAGTCCGCGGACGTCCTTTCCGTATGATCCGGCCTCACGGCGGAAGCACGGGGTATAAGCGGTAAGGCGCTGGGGGATCTCGTCCGCTCCGAGGATGACGTCACGGAAGATGTTGGTGACGGGGACCTCGGCGGTCGGGACCATGTAGAAGTCGTCGACTTCGGCATGGTACATCTGGCCCTCCTTGTCGGGGAGCTGACCCGTACCGAAACCGGAGTCTTTGTTGACCATTACGGGCGGCTCGACCTCCTTATAGCCGGCTGCGGTATTGCAGTCGAGGAAGAAGTTGATCAGAGCCCTCTGGAGCTTGGCGCCCTTGCCTTTGTAGACAGGGAAACCGGCGCCGGTGATCTTTACTCCGAGATCGAAGTCGATGATGTCGTATTTCTTCGCGAGTTCCCAGTGAGGGATGGCATTTTCCGGGAGTTTGACCTCCGGGCCGCCCATCTTCACCACCTCGTTGTCTTCAGCTCCCTTACCGGGCGCTACGAGATCGCAGGGCATGTTAGGGATAAGGACGAGGTCAGACTCGAGTTCGGCAACAGTTCTGTCCATCTCCTCGAGGAGAGCGGTGCTCCTAGCCTTGAGGTCTGCGACTGCTGCCTTTGCTTTCTCTGCCTGTTCCTTGAGGCCCTGTTTCATCAGCGCACCGATCTCGGCTGCCTTTGCTTTCTGTTCGGAAAGCAGGGCGTCGCTCTGAGTCTGAAGCGCACGGCGTTTCGCATCGAGTTCAATGATGGTATCGACGAGTTTTGTTGCGTCGAAATTCTTGATCTTCAGTTTTGCGATGACCTTATCGCGGTCTTCGCGAAGAGTTTTGAGTGTAAGCATAATCTAAAGAGAAAAGGACCTGCAATCCGCCAGGCGAAGTGCAAGTCCTGTATTCATTACTCCCCCGGGATTAGTTCTCGAAGGGGACTACCGATACGTAAGACTTGTCCTGACGCTTGCGGGTGAACTTGACAGTTCCATCCACGAGTGCATACAGGGTATGATCTTTACCCATACCGACGTTTTTGTCAGGGTTGTGGACCGTACCTCTCTGGCGAACGATGATGTTGCCAGCCTTTACGGTTTCTCCACCGAACTTCTTGAGACCAAGTCGCTTACTTTGTGATTCACGACCGTTCTTCGAACTAGATTGTCCTTTCTTGTGTGCCATAATTCAAAAGTTTTAAGCGATTGCGATTTCAGCGATACGGATCTTGGAGAGTTTCTGACGATGTCCGTTGCATTTCTGGAAACCCTTGCGACGGATCTTCTTGAATACGAGGACCTTATCAGCCCTTGCGTCATCTGCGAGAACGGTTGCCTTGACGGTAACGCCCTTCACATAGGGAGC
The DNA here is from genome assembly GCA_900319375.1 of uncultured Bacteroidales bacterium. Lineage (GTDB taxonomy): Bacteria > Bacteroidota > Bacteroidia > Bacteroidales > UBA932 > Cryptobacteroides. The sequence continues at coordinate 14,134 of ONOI01000008.1, forward strand.
GCCGACCTTCACCTTACCCTCGTTGTCGAGAAGAAGGACTTTGTCGAACTCCACATCAGCACCTTTTGCTTCCGGGAGGCGGTTGCAGAAGATTTCATTGCCAGCTTCTACTTTAAACTGCTGACCTGCAATATCTACGATTGCGTACATTGTGAAAACTTTGTTTAAAAAGTTTCGGCCGTAAGCGTCAGCCCTCGCGGCTGCTCTTTTCCTGCTCAGCGGTCATCTATAAAATCGGGACGCAAAAGTAGGTAAAATTCTTTTACCTGCCAAATATTTTGTTAATTTTGTGTTGCCCAAGGTTTCGGATATGGATACCGTCTTTACATACGACCGTTATGTGACAGGCAAAAGCTTCGTCGGACGCCGCTCAGAACAGGAGCAGCTGACTGATTTGCTCTCTTCCGGCTCGAATGTCGTAATCTACGAACCCCCGAAGACCGGTAAGACTTCCCTGCTTCGCGAAACCTTCCTCGGGCTTAAGGCTTCGGGACAAAATTTCCGTACGGTAGATGTCTCGCTGATGAACGTACGTACCGTCGAAGCCTTCGCGGTAAAGCTTGCCTGCGCAGTGATCGGAATCTACACTACTACCCCCGAAGAGGTAGAGGAAATGTGTAGGAAATATCTTAAGACAGACGACCTTTCGAAGGCAGACCTCCGCTCGGTCCTGGCTATGCCCTACAGGGTAGCCGAAGACCTTCGCGAGAAGCTGTTCGTCTGCGTTTTCGAGTTTCAGAACATCCTTCTTACGGAAGACCCCGACCGTACCCTTCAGATCTTTGAAGAAATAGTCCGCAAGGCCCCGCGCGGGCGCTGCAGCTGGGTCTGGACGGGAAGCATGGTAAACGCAATGAAGGACATCTTCGAACAGAGGCGCTATTTCTACAAGATGGTAGAAAGGGTCCGCCTCGAGCCTATCAGCGTCAAGGAGATCGAAAACCATGTAACCCGCGGATTCCTGGTGAGCGGAAAGGTAATCGAAAAAGACCTTATTCGCGACGTCTGCGCTAAACTGCGCAGCAACATCTACTACGTCAATCACTTCGCCGCTATCTGCGACGGACTCAGCCGCGGTTACATAACCCAGCCAGTGGTCGAAGAAAGTATGCTCTCGCTGATAGCGATGCACGAACCGCGCTTTATGGCTGTAATGAACGGCCTTACCAATTTCCAGGTCTTTCTGCTCCGCGCCATCCTGGACGGAGAAACAAAATTCAGTTCCTCCGAAGTAATCGCCCGCTACGGGCTGAACTCTTCCGCCAATGTCGGCCGCCTCAAAGACGCCCTCGAAAAGAAGGAAATCGTTTCATTCCTTCCGGGAGGCGGCGCCGTTATCCTCGATCCTCTCTTCGAGTATTGGGTAAGGAAGGACTTCTTCGGAATGGAGTAGCATAAAATATTTACCATGATAGAGCCCGTTTACTCCCCCTCTGCCGAGCGCTATGAGCGCATGGCCTACAAACGCTCCGGCCGCTCCGGCATCCAGATCCCCGCGCTGGCCCTCGGCCTCTGGCAGAACTTCGGTTCCCACAAACCTTTCCAGGACATCAAGGCCATGGCCCATTACGCCTTCGACAATGGGATCTGCCACTTCGATCTTGCTAACAACTATGGTCCCGAATACGGGACGGCCGAGGAGAATTTCGGCCGTCTGATGGAGCAGAGCTTCCGCCCCTACCGCGACGAGATGCTGATCAGTACCAAGGCCGGCTGGGATATGTGGCCGGGGCCGTATGGGAACTGGGGCTCCCGTAAATACCTGATGGCGAGCCTGGACCAGAGCCTCAGGCGAATGAAGCTGGACTACGTCGATATCTTCTATTCCCATCGCCATGATCCCGAGACCCCGATCGAAGAGACCATGCAAGCGCTGGTAGACATCGTCCGCCAGGGCAAGGCGCTCTACGTTGGCCTGTCGCGCTATCCGCTGGAGAAGGCGCGCAAGGCTATGAAATATCTCGCTGACCACGACGTTCCCTGCCTGCTGTATCAGGACCGCTTCAACATTATCGACCGCGCTCCGGATCGGGGCGGCCAGGTCGACCTCTGCGCTGAGACGGGAAGCGGCTTTATCTCCTTCTCCCCTCTCCAACAGGGTCTGCTGACCGGCCGCTATCTTGACGGCATCCCCGCCGATTCCCGTATGGCGCGCGCCGGTTCCCTCCGGAAGGAAGTGTTGACCCCCGAGCTGCTGGAGGCTCTTCGCTCGCTGAACGCTGTCGCTGCCGAGCGCGGCCAGAGCCTGGCTCAGATGGCCCTTTCCTGGCTCATGGCAGACAAAAGGGTCACCTCCGTCATCATCGGAGCGAGCTCGGTTGCTCAGATCGAAGACGACCTGAAGGCGCTGGGGAACGTGGAATTCTCAGAGGAAGAACTCCGCGAAATCGACCGACTCTCGAAGCCTCACTGGCTATAAGGCTTCAACGAATAGGCCCCGACATCCTTGCTGCATGCCGGGGCTTTTTTTGTGCGGGTGAAGGGACTCGAACCTTTCTTAGCTCCTTCAACCAAAGGGTGTCTTCATTTGATATATATCAAATAAGTTGTATATTTGTTAGGATATGGATGTAGATACCGCCGATGCGATGTTATACACCGGAAGGTGGCATTATGTTGGTTACATGTGTCACTAAACCATAGAAAAATATTCAATAGATTATTTCTTATTTGTCCCATGTTGTCATAATTATGACGTGTTTTTTTCGTAATCTCATAACACTATGAAACAAGTCTTTTTCTCTTTAGCAATTGTCGCATCAATCCTTACCGTTCAAAGCTGTGATAAGCTTTTTGGTCGTAACGGTAATTATAATTTACCTTCTTCAGTTGAAATCACCAGAATTGACAACTTCTCGGGAGCGAAGGGGTTGGCAATAATGCAGTCTGGGGCGGGGGCTCAAACAAAGGCAGGCGAAGACGGTGGCCCTGTTAATTTGTGTATCATTGATCAAGATGGCAATTCTCATGTCGCCTCTTTCCATCTTGATCAACATGGCAGGTGTTCAAATAAAGTATGGAATAGTATAATAAAGAATATCTCGTTTGTTCCGGTCTACATTACGAGGATTTATGACAACTTTATTCTGCTGCAAGAACTTTGGTTTAGAATAGATTATGATTGGTGGTTAGATGCTGAAGATGACAATGAAATAGAGGCAATAAATGATTTGTTGCATTATCTTCACGGAGACTTCTTGCTTAGAATAAGTGACGGGGCTTTGTTTAAATCTCCTTTCCCTGAAGGTAGTACATACATTCCTGATGGAGATGTTGACAGATGTTTCAGGATGGCGCCGGATGGGGAAACGATGATTGCTGGTGGCAATTATAGAGAGTTTGGAGATATCCGTTTTAAACCTGTTATTGTAAAAGATGCTGGAGACGAATTAATCGTAAAAAGACTACCGGAAGAATTGAACGCTCCCGGGGCAAGAGGCTTTATGGTTACTGAAGAAGGACGTCTTTTCTGTCTTGAGAGTGACGCAAGCAATACAATATCATATGATATGGATTTAAATCCTTTGTATTTAGATTTAAGTTGGTCGGCACAATGGCTAGCAGGACATTGGCCATCTTTCTCTCTATATAAAGATGGAAAGCTATATGTGGTTGCTGGCGATGCAGGATCTGCAGGTGGAACTATCACACTTGATATTTATGAGGTGTATCTGAATGGATATCTTATAGAGGCAACAAAGATGACAACTTGTAACATAGAAAACGGGGAGGAAATGCAGAGGAGATTGTTTATGGAACCATGGGAGCCCCCGTATGAAGACTATCATAATCCAATTATTATTCAAAATACAGCTAAAGGGAAAAAATACTATTACACAGGAGGCTTTCTGGAAATTAATATCAATGAGGGAAAGATAATTAATGATAGATTTCCATCCAATTTCCCTCAAAGGGTAATTGATTACGATAGCAATGGTTTCGCATGGGAAATAACAGACAATTATACTACGATAACCAAGTATGATATAAATAAAAGGACTACGAATACAAAACCTATACAGTGGGGAAGTATCGACCTGGGACAGTTTTATAATCTGACTTACAGCTCTGCCCCTGGTTTGTTTTATGTGTGCGGCCACAACCGAGATCTCACTTATTCCCTTTTCATTGTAGATGCTGAAACAGGCGTTGTTACCGAAGGTGGCAAATCCACAAATGCAGTTGCTCCCGTAATCACATCTTATCTTCGCTTGAATTAAAGAAAATCGATCTTCTCTCGAAACCTCACTGGCTATAAGTCTTCAACGAATAGGCCCCGACATTCTTGCTGAATGCCGGGGCTTTTTTTGTGCGGGGGATGGGACAATTATCGAACCAATTTGGAGATGTCGATGGTTTTCCGTTCAATAATGAGTACATTTACACTCATGAGAATCAAAGAGAATACGTTCAGGTATTGGAAGGCTTTCTATATAGCCTACTTTTGTTTCTTGATTATTATAGTCTATCTCAACGGCAACCCTTTTCAGGAATATTGGTTCCCTAATATAATTTATATACTATTTGGACTGTCGTTGATGCTAATACTCATTCTGCCCTTCGTTGTTTTGATAATGAAGGAGCGAAAACTTTTCTGGCGTTCATTAGCTGCAACTGTCTTTTCTGTCATTATCTTCTTACTTTTTAGCTTCTTTTCTATATATACTTCGGGAATGCATGACCATTTTGGGGCAAGGCATCCTATCCCTGAAGGGTTGGAGTATTCACTTCCTAAGGAGAAGGGGTTCCCCGCCAATTCGTCAGATTCCACTACTTGGATTCTGCTTGAGGATGAAGAAGGACAACCTGGTGTCTATTATTACCGATTGTCAGCACCTCAATTGCCAGATGGTGAAATTGCTCTGGAGTCATATGAGGTTACGTCCAATTACAAATTGGATTTTTATGTCAATCATAAACCCATTATTTATCCTATCTCAGGACATACTGCATTTGGGGAGGTGGCATCATCTAAAGCCACCTTGTATGATGGCAGTTGGGGAGAGCCCTATGCTGTGAGAATAGATTTGATATTCACTCCTAAAGGTTCTTCCGAAAGGCGATTACTTACGAGCAAAATTTATTGTCTGGAAGGCTGGAGCCGATAAAAAAGTACCGCCTCTTTCCGAAGCGGCCTTGTGCGGGCAACGGGACAAATATCTAACCAGTTTTGACGATTTTCGAACCTTGTATCTATTTGGTCTACTGATTAATGCTTAGATCCTTCTTGAATGGCATCAAAGGCAACCATCCATGTGTTGTCTCCTGGATCTACATGAGAATCATACTCTTGGTAATCTTTTGCAAAAAGGACTTCAACTTTGACTGGCCGACTATCGATTTCAATATTTTCTGGGACATCGAAGGGTATTCCCCAAGGGCCATGATCCCAATTGCCATACTTATATGAGTAATCGGGATCAGGTTCCAACTCAATCCAAGAGTCCGATGGCCATTGGGAATTTACCAATACGCTGTTAGTTATTGTCTCTCCAACAATTACCCTGTATTCCCATTCTCTAAATGCCACCGATTGTGAAGTTTTCGTTGTCTCATGGTATTTCATCTGGAAATAGAATGTTCCACCGTCAGCTGGAATAATGATGTCACTGCTTTCTAGTACAACTGGATTGATAAAACGGCTACATGACGCCGCGAGGAATAAGAAAGCAGATACAGTAATAATACTACGCATAGACTTTTTGAACATTACGATTCAAGTTCAAGGTTCTCTGACATTCGCCTTTCTATGAACCTTTATAGGTAAGTTGCTCTATATTTCACGAAAAAGACTCTCTGAATACTCAATGGCAGCATCCAGAAAACTCATATACCCTTTATCGTAGAGGATTTCAGCAAGCTCTACAAATTGATTGCTGATCTCCGGAAGAAACAACACGCTCATCCTACCTTCACATTCTCAGTTTCTTTCCTTTCAAACATTTCGGTAAGACCTTCACGAACCTTGGCTATTACCTCATCTACTGTAACGGCGCGGGCAAGGTCATATTCAATAAGATTCTGTTGAGCGGTTAGAACAAAAGTCTCATTCTTACCGCGCTGGATAAGCACCTGCTCTTTTTTGGCTATATCCAGATATTTTTTCATATTGCCTCTTAATTCGGCTGAACTGATGACTACCATAATACAAGTACATTATAATGTACAAATGTATTAATAAATTATCAAACAACAAAATGAAACGCTATTCGATACATTTTCGTGCGGGTGATTTGAGGCCCGCAGGGCCGACAGCGGCATCAGCCGCGTGCCGTGAGGGAGGAGCGATGCGACGACCGGAAGGCACCCGCCGGGAGCGTAGCGGAGGCGGCATGCCCCCGGGGGCAGTTGCGAAGCAACGGGGGAAATAGCGAAGGCTGCGCCCCGCGCAGCCCGAGTCCCTTCACCCTAGCACGCGAAAGCCCGGCCGTCAAGGGCCGGGCGAATTCGCGTGCGGGTGAAGGGACTCGAACCCATACGCCGTGAGGCACCAGATCCTAAGTCTGGGTTGTCTACCAATTCCAACACACCCGCGATTTGTGGGGCAAATATAGTTATTTTCCTAAAATAACGCCGCGTTGAAGCCGAGGGAGACGGCAAAGGAACCGTCTTCGCCGAAGTTGTCTGCCAAGGGGCTTCTGGAAAGATGCTGGGTATAGGCTCCTGTCAGGAAGATGCAGAACTTCGGGTCGATGTAGTATTCAATAATTGCGGTTGCCTTCGAGACGGGAAGATTAACAAAAATGCTTTCGTGTGAGAATTTTCCCGGATAGGTTACAGAAGGGTTGATGGTGTGGTACTCTCCGTTCGAGAGACCTCCGTGGAGGGATGCCGCGAGGCAGAACGAATCTGAAATCTTGAAGCGATAACCCACTCCGAAGAGAAAATCGTCATATACCATATCTCCGTCCGTAAGGTTGGAACCTACCGGAACAATATCGTTATAAGTAAGGTAACGGGTATCGAGATAAGCGTTTACAAACAGACCGTCCTTGTCGTGTTGGCGCCACTCCAGAGCCAGCTTGGTAACAAGGCCGGGATTTATTCCCTTCTTAATAGGGAACGAATAGCCGAACTCCGTAGGGAACCATATATGACTGAGGAATTTACTGAATCCTGACTCCTGCGCTCCGACAATAGAAGCCGACAGTAATACTGCCGACACAATAGTGATGAACTTTTTCATATCCAAAAATAAGCGCGCAAAGATACGCAATTTTTATTTTGCGCGTACCGCCCGGATCTGGAAACCGGAAGGGCGGTCTATATAGATAAGAGAATAGGAGTTCTGGGAGAAGCTGAAAGCCCATGCGTTTTCGTCGAGGCCGGAGCCGAGCGAGGCGGACCAGTAGGAGCCGAGCGAGCCAAGGCCGACCTGGCCGGTCCCTTCGCGGACACCGGCGGCGGGCAGGAAGATACTTCCGCCCCCGATGCCGGTGACCGTGTAACCGGACCGGCCCTCCTCGGAGACCCACGTCCATGTACACTTGTCTACCAGTTCTGCCCATTCTTCCTTGGTAGGCATCCTCCACTCTTCTCCCATCAATGAAGAGGCGGCATCGTTTTCCGGTTTCAGTACATCGCCTGCTTTATAGTCGAAGTAGATGCCCCCATTGGTAGGAGAATAAAACCTATAGGTCGCTAAAGAATAATCCTCTTTTTCGGACGTCTCGCCCCAGGCAACATATATACCCATCCCTTCTGCCTCGGTAGCGCCGACGTTTCTGTCTGCCCACTCGACAGACAGTCCCAGATCTACCGGAAGAGCCACCGGCTCCTCGGGCTTAGGTTCCGGACGATGACGATCGCAACACGCTGCAAGACAGACAGATGCGAGGGCTATTAAAAAATAATTTACACGCATTTTTCAATAAATTCTTTCATTCCTTCGGTAGCTACCGCGCGGATATGTTTCAAACGGGGATCGCGTACCGTTACATCACCCGGATCTATAATCCATACCGGAGCATCCGGGTTGGAGAAACGATACAGGCCGGCTGCAGGGTAAACCTGGAGCGAGGTACCTACAATAAGGACTATGTCTGCCTTCGCGACAAGGTCTATGGCCGCCTCCATCTTCGGGACCGCCTCGCCGAAAAACACTATATGGGGCCTGTACTGCGCTCCGTTGGGGGCTTTATCTCCCAGCGAGACGCGCTCATATCCGCAGTCTACTACGTATTTTTCGCTGAAGCCGTCGAATTCGTTGCAGGTATTTTCGGGACGGATCTTGGTTACTTCGCCGTGGAGATGGACTACATGGGAGCTGCCGGCGCGTTCGTGGAGATTGTCGACATTCTGAGTAATCACATCTACGGTAAAGCGCTCCTCGAGCTGGGCTATCAGCCTGTGGGCTTCATTGGGCTTTACCTCGCGAAGGTGTTCGCGCTGCATATTGTAAAAGTCCAGCACGAGCGCGGGATTTCGCGCCCAACCCTCGGCTGAGGCAACCTCCATTGGGTCGTAATTATCCCAGAGGCCGCCGTTGTCGCGGTAGGTGGACAGGCCGCTTTCGGCGCTAACTCCGGCGCCCGTGAGTACTGCGATTCGCTTCTTCATGTACGCAAAGATAGTAAGAATTGTTATCTTTGCGATGATATGGTCAAACTGACAACCCCCGTTGCTTCCCCCCGCCTTCCTTTCGGCATCAGCCTTAAGGACAAGGTAGTCGTTCTGGGCAGCTGCCTGTCAGACGACCTGGGTCAGAAATTCGCTGACGCGGGGTTCTCGGTGATGACCAATCCCTTCGGAACGCTCTATAACCCGCTGTCGGTCGAGAATGCAATCGGCCGGATGGACAGCGGCAAGCCGTTCGGGCAGGAGGACTGCGTAGAGATGGGCGCCGGCGCTGGGCTCGTCTGCTCGTTCGAACATTATACGAAGTTCGCCCGCCCCTCCGCAGACGAGTTCCTCGCCGGGGCCAACGCCTCCCTCGCCGAGGCCGTGGATTTCTGGCGCGAAGCGAGCTCGGTCGTCGTGATCCTGTACAGCGCATGGGTCTGGGAGCGGGGCGGCAGGGTGGTTGCCAACTGCCTCAAGCGCCCGGCCTCCGAATTCACGCGCCGCCTTCTGAGCGTCGAAGAGGTCCGTGGGGCCGTGGAAAGAATGAGTGCGAAACACCCCGGCAAGCGTTTCCTCTGGATGGTCTGCCCCATCCGCCAAGGCGGCGAGGCGCGCGAAAACACCCTCGGGAAGTCGACCCTTCACCTCGGACTCGAGGGCGCGCCGTACTTCCCCGCCTTCGAAATTGTCCACGACGAGCTTCGCGACTACCGCTTCTTCGCCGACGACCTTGTCCACCCAAGCCCGGCCGCCCTGCAGATACTCTGGGAGCGCCTGCTGGACTCCGCCGCCCTTCCCGAAGAACGCGAGCAGATAGCCGGCATCGAGCGCCGCTCGAAAACCCTTAAACATCGTCCTATCAGATAATGTCAGATGAACTAAACCTCGTACGCGACCTTGCCGTCATTCTGGTGTCGGCCGGCGTGTTCGCCATAATCTCCAAGGCCCTTAAGCAGCCGCTTATCCTCGGATACATAATCGCCGGCTTTCTGGTCGGTCCGAACATCGACTTCTTCCCCGGTATCTCGAGCCAGGAAGCAGTCAATCAATGGTCCGAAATCGGAGTAATCTTCCTCATGTTTGCCCTGGGTCTGGAGTTCAGCTTCAAGAAACTGCTGAAGGTAGGTTCGTCTGCGCTGGTAACCGCCGGGACCAAGTTCCTCGGGGTGTTCATCCTGGGATTTATAGTGGGCCAGGCCCTGTCGTGGTCGACTATGGAGAGCGTGTTTCTCGCAGGCCTTCTGTCTATGAGTTCAACTACCGTGGTCCTTAAGTCTTTCGACGAGATGGGGCTGAAAAACAAGCCGTACGCCGGAATGGTGTTCGGCACCCTGGTTGTTGAAGACCTGATCGCCATCCTCCTGATGGTGCTCCTCTCGACGATGGCCGTATCGAACAAGTTCGCCGGCGGCGAGATGCTCTTCAACCTCGGTAAGCTGGCCTTCTTCCTGATACTCTGGTTCCTGGTCGGCATCTACGTCATCCCTACCCTTCTTAAAAAGGCAAAGCGCTGGATCAACGACGAGATCCTGCTGATAGTCTGTATCGGCCTGTGTTTCGGAATGGTCACCCTCGCTTCGGCTGTAGGCTTCTCCTCCGCTCTGGGCGCATTCGTGATGGGCTCCATCCTTGCCGAGACTATCGAAAGCGAACATATAATGAAGATAGTAAGCCCGATCAAAGACCTGTTCGGCGCTATTTTCTTCGTCTCGGTTGGTATGATGATTTCGCCCTCCGTAATCGGCAAATACTGGTACATCATCCTGATTCTGGTGTTGGTGGTTTATCTGACCCATATAGTCTTTTCCGCCGCCGGAATCATCCTTACCGGAAAGGGCCTGGAGAACGGAGTCCACACCGGCTTCAGCCTGGCCCAGCTCGGCGAGTTCGGCTTCATCATCGCCAGCGTAGGAGTCTCGCTCGGAGTGATGCGCGACTTCATCTACCCTATCATTATCGCGGTTTCGGTAATCACTACCTTTACTACCCCGTATATGATACGCCTGGCGGATCCGGCCTACAAACTGCTCTGCAAGAAACTCCCAGCCAGCTGGCTGAAGGCCTTCGAGCCCACTGAAGAAAAGCGGACAGTAGCCGAGCAGAGCGAGTGGAAAAAGCTTATCAAGGCCTACGTCACCAGAATCGTTCTTTACGGAGTCATCATCTTAGCAATCGCAATTCTCTCGCGAACAGTCCTCGAGCCCGCGCTCCACAAATACTTTACTCTCTGGACCGACATGGTCCATAACCTGGTTACTGTCGGCATCACCCTCCTTCTGATGATGCCGTTTATCTACGGGCTCGGCGTCTCGTCCGGCTCCATCAGCCAGTCCGCCGGCAAGCTCCTGCGCGAGAAAGACAGCAACAAATGGCCGATCCTGGGCCTGATTCTGCTGCGGGCCTTCCTCGCAGTCGGCGTCATCGCCGCTGTCATCTCGTCGCATTTCCCTCTTGCCGGCTGGAACATCATCCTGATCCTTCTTGCCGGAGCCGTGTTCATGATAGTTGCCCGCTACTTCATCCGCCGCAACTCCTCGCTCGAGAGCCGCTTCCTCGCCAACCTCAACGAGAAAGAAGAGGCCGAAGAGCGCAAGAAACCCGTCTCGTCTTCCGTGAGAAAGAAAATGGGGGCCTACAACGTCAAGATCGAGACCATGACGCTCTCCCAGAATTCCGAATATGCCGGAAAAGAACTCGGAGACATCCACTTCAGACTCAACACCGGCGCCAACGTAATCAAGATAGTGCGCGGCAACAAAAGCATCACCATTCCCCGCAGCAATGAGGTCATATTCCCCGGCGACGAACTGATCGCGGTCGGTACCGAGGAGCAGCTCAACTCTATGAGGGCTATGCTCGCGAGCGCCGAACTTCCAGCCAGCCCCAACACCGACGAAGACTTCACTGTAGTACAGATTGTCCTCCGTGCAGGCTCATATATGACCGGCAAGTCTCTTCGCAGCTGCAAATTGCGCGACTATCACTGTCTGGTTATCAGCGTCCTCCACGGCTCTGAATTTACCACCAATCCTCTTCCGGATTATGTCTTCGAGGAAGGTGATACCGTCTGGCTCGCCGGCGAAAAGAGCTCCTGCGAATGGTTTAAGTAGACTTGATATTTCTTAGCTCCAGTATTATTTCTCCACTTATTTGAGTTTAGAAATAACAGTCTTAGTAAGAAATTCTCTATAATCAGACCACTTGTAATAATGTCCCTGGACAGGCTCTACGGGAAGGGTCCCCTCTTTTCCGTTGAGGACAACCTTTACCAGCACGTCCGGAGACTTCTTGGACTTATAGAACACGAACTGGACATTGCAGCCCATCGGGACTTCCCTTACCGGGTAGTAAACATAAGCGTAGTCTATCGAAGGAATCTCTTTTCCGAAATTATTGATTCCGGCAAGGGAGAGATAGCGGTCGAGGATGTAGTCGTGGCCGAAGCGGAGATTTACGCTCGGGCGATCCTGGGCGAGCGCTTCGTCTGCCAGGATGACCAGCCTCTTGATAAGGGCGCCATAATCGAGGGCATCGCTCATCGAGTTATAGAAATAGACGCAGTCGCTGAGGTAGAAACCCTTGAACTCCTCGAAAGTAAAGACCTCGGGCAGTTTGACCTCGAAATCGAGGCTGTTGAGGCCGATATAGGCCATATTCAGCTCATAGATGAACGAGCTTTTCTGAGTCCCGAGCGCGGCCTCCGGGTCCTTGAAGATGCGCCTGGCGATAGCGTCTACATCCACCAGTGTATCGGTATAAGCGCCGGTCTGGCCCGCACACTTACGCGGGAGCCTGTCCTGAGGGCCGAGTTTGTTGGGGTTCGAGCCTGATTCGGGGATACATTCGTCGAAATACAGCGAAGACATCTGTTCGTAGAGATCCAGCTTAGGGTCACACTCCTTGAGCCCCACGCAGAATGCGCTCATACTCATCATCGCCCTGAAAGACGAGCTGGAGGCGGCGAAGATCTTAGGATTGCGCTTGAAGAGCTTGGGATAGCTCTTATACATATGTTTTGCAATCGCGTTGTGTTGATTCCAGCCCTTGCGGGTAAGATCGCCGGTCTGAGGGGTACAGATCTGGGCGAAAACCTTGTAATCCTTCTGTAGCTCCAGACCGAGCTCGGTCAGATTCCCTTTCTCTTTCTGGGCGGTAAGGACCTCGTCTATCCAGGTATAGGTCCTGCTGTTCCAGGCGAAGCGGGAACCATGGCGGCCGTAGTGAGCGATATAGAAAGGCTCATATCCCTTCGGAGCCTTGCTGGGCGCCTGAAATTCTTCGGGACGGATTACGTCGTTGTATCCATAAATGCGGTTAGGGTTAGCGGCGAGAATCGAATCTTCGCGGGCCTTGTCCTGCGAAAAGGCGGCAAAGCCGACAAGCAAGACACTTATTACAAGGAGGGCTATCTTTTTCATAACAAGTAAAATTAACCAGAAATTTTGGAATTACGAAAAATTGTCTACCTTTGCAGTCCATTTTTGAAGAAAAAGGAGGTGGTATAAGGAATGATCATCGTACAGGTTAAAGAAGGCGAGAATATCGAGCGCGCTCTTAAGAAATTCAAGAGAAAGTTCGAGAAGACGGGTGCAGTCCGCGAGATGCGTGCCCGCAAGACTTTCGAGAAACCCTCTGTCAAGCGCCGTGTCGCTAAGATGAAGGCTATCTACGTACAGCATCTCCGCCTCGAGGAGGATCAGTAATCACCTCTTGATACAATAAAAAGACCGACCATTGAATGGCCGGTCTTTTTTGTATGTCGTCGCGGGGGATTACTGAGCGATCGCGAAGGTAAGGCCGTCGACTTTGTCCCACTCGCCGCGGGTGAAGTCGGGCATCACGACAGGCATGGAGCCGTGGTTGATGGAGACTTCGGTAAGCTCTACGAGTGAGCTCCACTCCGCTGCGTCGTAGACATCCTGATCGAGAGGAAGGCCGTTGTGGAGGCAATAGATCAGACGGTAGTCCATGATGAAGTCCATTCCGCCGTGACCGCCGACCTTGCGTGCAAGGTCTTCGATCTCCTCGACGAAGGGATACTTGTAAGCCTGCATCAGGGCGTCGCGCTCGGCGTCGCTCATGAATTCCTCTGCATCGAGATTGTCGTAAGCTACGTCCTTGAGTTCTGCTCCGCCAAGAGCAAGACCCTCGTTGGGATATTTGTTGGCATAACCCTTAGTACCCTGAATCTGGTACATACGGCTGTAGGGCTGAGGGGTAACTACACGGTGTTCGATGAGGATAGTCTTTCCCTTGCGGGTACGGATGAGGGTAGAGGTATTGTCGCCGTTGGCGTATTTCTCTACTACACCCTTACCATAGCGCTCGTCTGCCTTATCCTGGCCGGCGAAAGCGTCGGTGTCCATCGAGACGAGGACATCCATCTTGTCGCCGCGGTGGATGTTGAGATCCTGGCAGACGGGGCCGATGCCGTGGGTAGGATAGACGTCGCCGTGGTGATCCTTATTATAGGTCATACGCCAGTCGCCCTGATAGTTGTCCCAGTAGGGCTCGAGGTTGTGGCAGTAGGAGCCTTCGACATGGACTACCTCGCCGAACAGACCCTGCTGGATCATGTTGAGGCAGGTAAGCTCGAAGAAGTCGTAGCAGCAGTTCTCGAGCATCATGCAATGCTTGCGGGTACGCTCGGAAGTGTTGACAAGATCCCAGCATTCCTTGATCGAGGTAGCGGCAGGGACTTCGATAGCGGCGTGTTTGCCATGCTCCATCGCATAGACTGCGATAGGGGTGTGGAGCTGCCATGGAACTGCGAGGTAAACGAGATCGATGTCCTCGAGCTCGCAGAGCTGCTTGTAGCCTTCGGGGCCGCTGAACTCATACTTCGCACGGGGAGCGCCGTGCTCCTCGAGAATGCCCTGAGCCCTGTCGATACGATCCTGGTAGAGGTCGCAAAGGGCTACGATGGTCGCGTCTTTGATATAAGGGAAACGGTGGACTGCGCCGGTTCCTCTGTCACCGAGGCCGATAAGGCCTACTCTGACATGCTCGATAGGCTCTGCTGCGAATCCAAGCATAGACTGCTGGTCTGCCGGACGGGCGGGAGTATTGTAAACGATCTGGTTACCCTTGATCGTGTAGCCGTACTCGGAAGTATTACAGCAGGAAAATGACAGTGCAGCCACTGCTGCCAGTACAAAAATTTTTTTCATATTATCGCTTATTTGTTATTCAAGCATCAGGTTTCGGAATTCATCAATATCGGCTTGAGGAACACCTGCAACTGTAGTGAGATATTTCTCAACACCCTGGGCGAAAGTACCGCCTTCTCCAGCCATTTTCCAGAAATAAGGAGCAACCTCGCTGTAAACCCACTTTGTCCTGTTGTTCTGGAAAAGCCATCCGCCTTTGTCCTTATCATAGGAAGACTTCTCGGAACTCGAGCAGCTGTATCCAAGAGGAGCAAAGTAAGTTACTTCGTACTCCTTGCTGATATCGTGTTCAGGAACACCGAGCAGGCCGAGCAAAAGCACTGCGAGAGTACCTGTGCGGTCGCGGCCAAGGGAGCAGTGAAAATACACGCCTTTACCCGCCCTCACGCTGTTGAGCACAAAGTCGAAACATTGCTTTGTTTTGTTGACGCCCTCATCGTTGATATCGGTAAGCATAGCAGTACCGCCCTGTTCAATCACGGGAGCACAGAAGTCCAATCCACTGACGGCCGGAGCGGAAAGGACATCGTCCTTTCCGCGGAGGTCAAGCTGGGCGCCTATACCTTCTGACAGAATCTCCTCGGCACCGATTACATCCACTGTTTCAGTTGACGACATTCGGCCTCCACGGTATATCTTATGGTATTTAACGGTCTTACCGTCAAGGGTTTTCCACCCGCCCAGGTCACGGCCGTTGCGGCAGGCATTGTTGAAGAAGACCTGGTGAAGATGACCGGTAGTGCTGAATGATCCTTCAGCTGCGACTTCTCCGCTGTCATCATACGTAACCTTATAAGTATAAGTTGTGTTGGGAACCAGATTGGTGATAACCACATAACAGGCGCCGGCCTTCACGGACTTTACCTGCTTCAATGTAGGCTCTTCCAAAGAAAGGGTCAGAGCTCCGGCATCCTCTTTCTTTTTCCAACGGATACTGTAAGATTCCGGTTTGTCCGACTTCGGGCTCTTCACAACCTTACCGTTCTCGTCGGGAATGCCCTCCTCGTTATACTTCACACGATTAAAGCCACCGTAGTAGTCATAGATTTTTGTCGAAGACCAGTCTTTGTCCTCATAAGTAACTTCCGTAAGGAACTTCTCCACATTACGGTTGGTGGCCAAAACCACATCCCCATCCTTAACCATCGGGGCGGCATCCTGGTATTCAGGGCCATTGAACGGTTCTTCAGCTGGTGCTGGTGTGGGATTATGCTTGCAACCTGACAGCGCTATTGCCAGGGAAATCAACAAGATTCTTACTAACTGTTTCATACAACTCTATTCAAGCATCAAGTTTCGGAAATCGTCAATAACTGCCTGGCTTACGCCTGCCTCCTGGACGAGATACTTCTCAACTCCACTGGCAAAAGAGCCTTCGCCTGCCATGCTCCAGAAGTAAGGGACCACATCGCTGTAGACCCAATGCTCGCGGGTATTGTTGAATATGGGCTGGGTATTGCTTGCTTTGTCGGATGAAGAAACGCTGAAGCCGACAGGAGCGAAGTAAGTAAGTTCATACTCTCTGGCGATATCTCCCTCACGGACACCGAGCAATCCCATCAGAAGGATACTCATCGTACCGGTACGGTCCCTGCCCAGGGAGCAGTGGAAATAAACGCCCTTGCCTTCCTTAACGCTATTATAAACGAACATGAAGCACTCCTTGGTCTTGGCCTTGTATGCTGCCTGGAAGGCGGCATATTCATCGTTGGTGGGGGTAATCTCTCCGAGTTTATCCTTGTTTATCTTTCCTTCTTCCGTAAGGTAAGGGGCTTTCTTCTCAGCAGTCCATGGGCTGGAGGCGTCGTAGACAAGCCACTTGGCGCAGTTCTTTGCTGAAGGTTTGGTAACTCCAAGCATCACCTTACCACCTTCCTCGATGCAAGGATGGCAGTGGTCGAGATCCTTGACTGCGGGAGTAGTCATGTAGTCATCCGAGCCGCGGAGCTCAAGTTCTGCGCCTATACCTTCGTTTAGAACCTCCTGTTTTCCGGCCTTGTTTAGCATAGTCTCCCAGGGATCATTCATACGACCGCCGCGGTATATCTTGCGGTATTTCACTGTCTTTCCGTCTATGGTCTTCCAGCCGCCCAGGTCGCGGCCGTTACGGCATTTGTTCTTGAAGAATACCTGGTGGACGGAGCCCTTGGTCTTGAAGCTGCCCTTTGCCATCACCTTGCCAGTCTCGGAAACAACCTCATATTCGTACTCGTCATTGGGCACGAGGTTCGTGATATCAACATAGCATGAAGCTTCCTTGATAGCAATCTCCGCCGACCATCCAAGTTTATCGGAAAGCTTGAGGGTCATCGCACCCACGGACGCATCTTTCTCCCACCGGATACTGTATGAGTTGGGTTTGTCTCCGTCCGGCCACTCCTTTTCCCAGTTATCCCAGTTCAGGTCAGTGCCCCTAAAGCCACCATAATAGTCAAAGACCTTGGACTTGTGCGAAGTTTCGTCACGCCAGTCGGAATAAGTGACACCTGTGAGGAAAGCTTCGGAGAGTTCGCTGTTCGCCTGGACGGTATCGCCGTTCTTTACCTGCGGCGCAGCCTTCTCATAATCCGGTCCGTTCAAGACTTTGTCTTCGACACCATGAGTCTTTTCGTTAGGGTTGCATCCAAAAAGGAAGGGAGCCAATAACAATAATGATAGTAATCTCTTCATCATAGCTTTAATATTTATTTTTTACTTGACTTCAATTAGGTAGTTGCCAGTGAAAACCGGTTTGATGACAGGATTCGATCCGTCGATCCCGTAAGAGCGGGGCTCATCTGCCGCATACTCAGTAACGGTATAGGTCTTCGAAGGATCAAGGCCGCGAAGCTCGATAGCGCCGCCGTTCCACTTCTCAGCATAGAAGGCGTAGTACATAGCGCCGTCTTTCTCGATTACATGGGTCTCCGGGAGGTCGAAACCGTAGGAGTACAGTCCGAGGTACTTGCCCTTCGAGAGCATCTTGTCTGTATAAATAGGCACCCACTTCCTCAGGAGCTCCTCTTTCTCGGGGGTCAGAAGGCTGCCGCCGTTCTGGGTTGCATGTGGATTGGGCTTAGGCCAGGTGAATTTCGTTCCGATAATTCCGCCAACGCCAACCTGCGAAGGGAAGTCGAGGCCGCCGTCGGACAGCTCTACATGGTCAGCATAGTAAGCGAGGTCCGGGCAGAGGGCCGCGATTACCTTACGCTTCTGGCGGATCTGCAGGCTCGATGTAGGATCGGAGGCTACCGCCTGATTCATCCACGGCATATAGAAATAGTTGATCGCGCAGCCGCACGGACAAATCTGAAGGACGCAGCCCGGCTTGATCGAGTTCGCGCGCTCGTAGATGGCCTTGAAATATTCGTCGTGGCGCTCCTGGGCCTCCTCGGGGTAAGCCAGGCCGCTGGCGGGGTTGTAGTCCGGCGCAGACAGGTTCAGCTGCTGGCCGTCCATCTTGAAGCCGTCGAAGCCCCAATCCTTAAGGAAAAGGTCTACCACCCCGGCCGTATAGGCCCATGACGCCGGGTTTACCGGCGAGAGATACCAGCTGTCCCACCAGCTCACGAATTCGTGGGACCCGTCTTTCTGAATCAGCATCATCTCCGGGTGCTCGGCGACTGCCCTGCTGGTCGAATCGGCCAGAAGCGGCGCCCACCACAGCTTCGCCTTCATTCCGGCGGCGTGGATCGCGTCCGTCATCCTCCTCATCCCGTCCGGGCCGATTCGGTCGTTGGCCTCCCAGTCGCCTTCGCAGATCTGGAAACCGTCGTCTACATCGACCCACTTGAACCCGAGCTCGGCCACCTTCGGCAGCGTCCCGATTACTTCGTCTACTGTAAACTGGCGCTCATAGCCCCATGCACACCAGACCGGGTCATAGGCCTCGTCCGGCGAGACGGGAGCGACAAAACCGCAGTTTGCCTGCATATACTCGGAGAACTCGCGGAGCGGGCCGAAGAAATCGCCCGTCCCCTCGATGATGAAATTCGTGTAGCTGGTCAGCGACTCGCCCGGAGCAAGCTCCACCGGCGTCTCATAATCCCTGCGGACCACGGCAGTAGTCACATTGCCCTTGCGGCAAACCGGGATCGAGACGATTCTCAGGCGCGGCTCTACAAGGCCCACGGTCACGTTTCGCTCGGCATTCCAAAGCGAGACTACCGGGGTTCCCCCGCCATAGTCGGAGGCATGCATTCCGAGGAAATTATCCTGATAGTGTCCGCGCTCGACAGGCTTTACCCAGTCGCGGCGGTCTTCGTAGGTCATCGGCTCCAGGGCCCAGAGCTCGCGGCTCTTGAACTCTACTCGGGAGGTTTCCATCGCGCCTACCTTTACTGCCTCAGGGCCGTTGTTTGTGAAGGTAACGCTGCGGACTGTCATCCCGGGAAAGCCCTCGGGAGTGGTCTCGGATACGCTGACCCCGATCGCGGCGAGCGGCTTGCCGTCTGCGCCCAGCAGCCTGTCCTGAGGGACAGGTGCGCCGCAGCAAGAGGCAAGCAACAAGGCCGCGGAAAGTATTGCGAAGATATTTCTCATATTACAGCTTGAATTCCTGACCGAACTTTGTCCTGACTATTTCGCGGACAGCCTCGAGCGAAGTGAACGCACCGGTTCCTCCGGCGGCGGTAGTATTTACAGCGCCCGTAAGGTTGCCGGTAATCTGACAGTCTTCCAGCGACAGGCCTTTTACGAAAGCGCTGATAAAACCGGCGTTGAAACTGTCTCCTGCGCCTATCGCGTCTACTACATTCTTATTAAGGAATGCGGGAAGCTCGACTCTCTTTCCGTCCTTGTAAACCAAAATTGAACCTTTCGAGCCGCATTTGACAAGCATAGCTTTACCAAGATAAGGCTGAACCTCGGCTATTGCCTCTTCGAGGCTGGATTTGCCAGTAAGGGCCTGAAGCTCTTTTTCGTTGGGCATGAAAATAGTTACCTTGGGAAGAACGGCCTTATAGTCCAGCTTCCAGGTCTCGGCCGGATCCCACTGGGTGTCGAGCGAAACGGTAATTCCTTTCTTTGCAGCAATGTCCAGCACTTTCTGGACATCCCTCAGAAGGGCAGATTGCATGAACAAAGAAGAAAGATGTATGTGTTGGCAAGAGTCGAACACTGAAGGATCTATATCATCGTAGCCCATCACATCCATACTTCCCTGATAGGTAAGGTTAGCCCTGTCCTCGCCATAATTCATACAGATAGTAGCGCCGGTAGGGGTGTCTCCTTCCATTATGAAGCGGGTGTCGACCTTCTTTGCTTCGAGGGATTTCTTGACGAGATCGCCGAAGGAATCGCGGCCCACGAGGCCTACAAAGCAGACTTTACTTCCCAGGGCGGCGGCATTGGCCGCAAAGATTGCGGTACTGCTGCCGAGGGTTACTGTCATATCTTTCGCGAATTTTTCCTTTCCGATTTCCGGCTCGCCGTCGATACGGTTCAGAATAATGTCGACATTAAGTTCTCCGATGGCTGCTATCTGATATTGGCTCATAATTATAATGTTATTCGTGTCAGTCTACGAATATGCGAAAAAATCCGCGTATATCTTTCACTTGTATTTCGTTTTAATATAAAATTGTATTTCGTTTTGTTTCGCTTGAAAATAATACCTATCTTCGCATCAAAACCGAAACTAACCACAATAATGAACATCTATGATTCCGCCCAGGGGCGCCGTTCCGCCATCCTCCAGAAACTAAGGGAAGACTCTACCGTAAACGTTACCCAGCTCAGCGAAATATTCGGGGTATCTGAAGTCACCATCCGCAAAGATCTTCGCATTCTCCAGGAAAGGAAACTCCTCATCAGAGTCCACGGAGGTGCGATTATGGTCGCTAGCAATTCCGAGACAGATCCGGAAGAGCGCAATTTCAAGTTTAAGCAACTGGTCAACGTCAAGGAGAAAAAGGCTATCGGCCGAGCCGCCGCAGCCCATATCCGAAACGGAGACACTATAATGGTAGACTCCGGAACTACCGCCCTCGAGATTGTCAAGAACCTCGAAGCCTTTACCGATCTTACCATCATCACCAACTCGGTCCACGCGATGCTGGAGGCGATCAAGTACAAACGCTTCAAGGTCGTCCTTCTCGGCGGCAACGTCCGCGAAACCTCCCTTTCTACCGTGGGAGCCCTTACCGAATCGAACCTCAAACTCTTCTACTGCGACAAGCTTTTCCTCGGAGTAGACAGTATTTCCGTAGAAGCCGGTCTTTCGACTCCCAGCATTGAGGAAGCCAGCACCAACCAGGTGATGATTTCAAGAGCCCGCGAGGTATATGCCGTCTTCGACTCCACAAAGTTCAACAAGAGGGCTCTGGCCTTTATCGCAATGCCGGACAGAATAGACACCGTCATTACCGACTACCGCCTTCCGACATCAGTCAGGAATCAGCTGAAGGCCCTTAACATTAATGTCGAGACAGTCACCGTGTAATTAAAACGAAAGGGTGTGAAATGTTTTATTTGAGCAGACGAAACAAAAACGAAACAAAAAAAGTCAATAGTTAGTAGATTTGTGCGAATCTATCATATCAACAGATGACACTTAACTACCATACCTACAAGGAAATCAAGCAGCAGCCAACAGTCTGGAAACAGGCTTACGAGATGGTCTGCAGCCGTAAATCGGAGATTTCGGCTTTTATCCACAAGTACACTGAACTGGGATACTCAGTAATCCTCACGGGAGCTGGCACCTCCGCCTACATAGGCGACGCTCTTGAGTGTGCCCTTCGCGACACTATCCTCAAGGGAGCCTCTTCTCTCGCCACAACCGACATCATCACCGCCCCCGAACTCTTCTTCGGAAAGGACAGCAAAGTCCTCCTTATCTCCTTTGCCCGCAGCGGAAACAGCCCTGAGAGCATCGGAGCGATCAAGGCGGTAGAACAGACAGCCGGCAGCGTAGCACACGTATTCATCACCTGCAATGCCGAAGGCGAGCTGGCAAAGAAAAAGGGCGACAACGTCCTATGCCTCCTCCTCCCTCCGGAGACCAACGACCTCTCGCTGGCCATGACCAGCAGCTACTCTACCATGTTCCTCGTCTGCGCCATGATCTCCAACATAGAGGCGATCGAGACGGACAAACCCTCTATCGAAGCCCTTGCAGACGCAGTCGAGGCGGCCATGGAAAAGTATGAGGACAAACTGAACGAGATAGCCCAGCGCCCCTTCAAGAGAGCCGTATTCCTCGGCTCCGGCGCCCTCAAGGGCGTAGCGGAAGAGTCCAGGCTGAAACTCCAGGAACTTACCGACGGCGCGATCATGTGTGCGTTCGACTCGTTCCTCGGCTTCCGCCATGGGCCGAAGGCTGTAGTCCACGACGACTGCCTTCTCGTCTATTACATCTCCCCCGACCCTAAGGTACGTCGCTATGAACTCGATCTCATCGCCCAGGTAGCCGCCAACAACAAGGTAGTCGCGACAGTAGCCGTGTGTCAGAAAGACCACAACCTCAAGACAGACTATATCGACCTGCTGGTCGAACTCAACATCCCCGAGGACATCCCCGCCCGCTATGCCAGCGTGGGAAATATCTTCGTAGCCCAGATGCTCGGCTGCTTCAAGAGCGTCAACATGGGCCTCAGCCCCGATTCTCCTTCCGTATCCGGAAATATCTCCCGAGTCGTAGAAGGCGTAATACTTTATATATAATATGAAAAAGACCGAACAACTCCTCCACAGGATAGACGAGCTTCAGAAAGAAACAGGCATTCCGCGCACTATCTTCGCGGCATGCCCTAATTCCCCTACCGTCATTCGCGCCTCCATCCAGGCGGCGAAGCGCAACAACGCCCCCATCTACTTCGCGGCTACTCTCAATCAGATAGACTGCGACGGCGGATATACGGGAATGACTCAGGAAGATTTCGTCCGTACCGTACGCTTCGAGTGTGAGAGGGTTAACTTTACCGGCCCCTGCATCGTAGCCATCGACCACGGCGGCCCCTGGCTCAAGGACAAGCAGAGGACTGAGAAATGGTCGGTCGAAGACGCCATGAACGGCGTAAAGAAGTCTTTCGAGGCTGCCGTTCTCGCAGGCTATGACCTGATCCACGTAGACCCTACGGTAGATATCAACGTCCCCAAGGGAGAAATAATCGACATCCACCTCGTTGCCGCCCGTACGGTAGAGCTCATCGCCCATACCGAGAAGTTCCGCAAGGACCACGGCATCGCTCCTATCTCATACGAAGTCGGAACCGAGGAGGTCCACGGCGGACTCGCGGACGAGACTACTTTCGACACCTTCATCTCCGACCTTAAGGCTGGTCTGAAGGCCGTGGGGCTCGAAGATGTATGGCCTTGCTTCATAGTAGGAAAGGTTGGAACAGATCTCGACACTACCCTCTTCGATACAGAAGTTGCGAAGACTCTTACTGCAAAGGTACGCCCTCTGGGCAGCTATATCAAAGGACACTATACAGACGACGTCTCCAATCCTCAGGATTATCCCCTCTGCGGGATGGGCGCCGCAAACGTAGGTCCCGAGTTTACCATCAGCGAGTATCGAGCCCTGTGCGAGCTCGAAGAGGTGGAAAAGAAGTTCCATGCCGAAGGTAAGGTAGGAGTTCTCTCACACATGAAAGAGACCCTGCTCGAGGAGGTCCACGAATCCCACCGCTGGGAAAAATGGCTCCACGAAGACGAGAAGACTCTCGATCTGCATGAGCTTACTCCCGAGCGTCAGGACTGGATAGTCGCTACCTGCTGCCGCTACATCTGGCAGCAGCCCCGCTCCCTCGCGGCCCGCGGCTTCCTCTACGCAAACCTCGAGCGCCTCGGGATGTGTCCGGAGACCGTAGTCCTCGGAAGGATCGAACGCGACATGGACAAGTACTTCCGCGCGTTCAACCTGATCGGACTCAACGACTTGCTGTAACTATAATTAAACAATAACCAAATAAGTTAACCAAATGAACAAAGTGTTTCCTCGGGCAATTGCAATTTGTGTGATGTTATTTATCGCACAACTCGCCTTCGCCCAGAAAATCACCGTCACAGGCCAGGTATTGGACGCAACTGACGGTATGCCCCTGATCGGTGCGGGTGTCATTTCCTCCACTGGAGAAGGCACCATAACCGATTACGATGGTAACTACGTTATTAAGGTGGAAAAGGATGCGAGCCTGACATTCAGCACGCTCGGCTATTTGTCCGCCACCGAACCCGTTAACGGACGTACTGTTATCAACGTATCTCTTTCCCCTGACACCCAGGTCCTTGAAGAGGTCGTCGTTCTGGGTTTTACATCACAGAAGAAAGCGGAACTTACAAGCGCCGTCGTAACTGTGAATTCTGAAAAACTTACTGATGTTACAACCCCTGACGTCGGTAACATGCTTCAAGGAAAAGTCGCCGGTGTTATGGTTATGAACTCCTCCGGACAGCCCGGAGAGGGTGCTACCATCCGCATCCGCGGTACCGGTTCCATCAATGCGGGCGCAGGCCCGCTCTACGTGGTGGACGGTGTTGCCGGTGGCGCATTCAATCCCAACGACATCGAAACCCTCACCGTCCTTAAGGACGCATCGGCCACCGCTCTGTACGGTGCCGCGGCATCCGGAGGCGTTATCGTCATCACCACCAAAACGGCCAAGAGCGACAAAGCTCAGGTAAACTTCAAAGCCAGCGTGGGTGTCAAGAGGGCACTTATGGGAAGGTTCAAGCCTATGGACGCAAAGGAACTGTATGATTTCTACTCACTCTTCCGCAGCGACAGCTGGCTGGGCAAGGTTTCCAACGTTCCTTCCAAGGAAGACATCGATGCCGGCAAGTACAACTTCAACTGGGTGAAGAACACCTTCAAGACCGGTCTCGTGAGGAACTACTACGCTTCCGTGTCAGGAATGAGCGGCAAGGTCAGCTACTACACCAGCCTTGACCACTACAATGAAGAAGGTTCCCTCATTAACTCCGGTTACAGGCGCACCGCAGCGCGTATCAACCTGTCAGCTCCCATCACGGATAAGCTCACTATGACCTTGAGGGCCAACTACTCGAAGGATTACACCAATTCCGGAAGGTGGAAGACCCGCGAGTCCGCATACGTGATGCTGCCTTTCGACAATCCGTTCACACTCGACAAGGAAGGCAACGTTATCTCGAATGAGCCAGTGCTCATCAACACCTCCCGCCGTCCGGATGCGAACACACACCCCTGGTATTCCAAAAACACCTACAACTACTTCCACAACGAGCTTTACAACTACGCCAGGGGCCACGGAGACAGCCTCGTCGGCGACCTCCAGCTTGTCTGGAGCATTACTGACTGGCTGACCTTCACTTCCACCAACCGTTACGACACCTCCAACTATTTCTCTGAAGAGTACTTCGATCCTCGCACCACGGAAGTGGACGACGGTAAGGGTGCTCTTGCCAACAGCGAAAGCGAGTGGAGCGGCTGGGGTACCACCAACCTCCTCAAGTTCCATCACACGGTCGGCGGCGGCGAACTCAGTGCAGTCCTCGGCTGGGAATACGGCGAGGGCTACTCCCGCGAACTCTCCGCAGAAGGTGACCAGATGCCTGCAGGACAGAGGTCACTGAGCAACACCATCATGAAGAGCGTGGGCGGCAGGGACTTCAACACCCGCACATGGGCTCTCCTTAGCCAGGCCCAGTACTCATACCTCGGCAAGTACATCTTGACCGCCTCCCTGCGTTACGATGAGAGTTACAAGTTCGGTCCGCTCAACCGCGGCGGCTTCTTCCCCGGCGTCTCGGGTGCGTGGGTCATGTCGAGCGAGGACTTCATGTCCGGCAACAACTTATTCTCATTCTTCAAGGTGCGCGCCGGTTACGGTAAAACTGGCAATGACAACATCCCGGCTTTCAAGTATCAGGACATCTTCGACCTTTCGGCCCAGTACAACAACGTCGTGGCAGCTTTCGTCAAGCAGCAGGCGAACAACACCCTGGGTTGGGAAGAGGCTTACATGACCAGCCTTGGTATCGACGCCACCACCAGGAGGAACACCAACATCACCGTTGACCTCTATCATACAATAAACGCCAAGCTGCTCCTCGAGCGCCCTATGCCGCCATCCTCAGGTTTCTTCTCAATGATGGACAACGTGGGTAAAGTACGCAACATGGGTATAGAGGTTGCCGTGGACGGCACACTTCTCAAACGCGGCGACTTCTTATGGGACGGTGGATTTAACATCGGCGTCAACCAGAACCGCGTCCTCGAACTTCCCGGCCACAACGACATCGCGGTCGGTGACAAAGTCAAGCAGATGATCATCGAAGGCAGGGATATCTACTCCTGGTACATGCCCAAGTGGGCCGGTGTCGATTATGAGACCGGTATGCCTCTGTGGGAGCACCTCATCTACGACGAGAATGGCAATGTTGAGAAAGTCATGTATGTAGACTCCTACAAAGATGCAACGCCTCAGATTGTTGGCAGCGCATCTCCCTGGTTCACCGGCGGTCTGAACACAAGCCTTAGCTGGAAGTCATTCACCCTCAGCGCAACCGGAAGCTTCGTGGTCGGCAACAAGATTTTCAACGCCACCCGTATGAACATTATGGACACGGACGGTGCACAGCCCGGATTCAACCTGCAGTCGCTTGACAACGGCCTTGGCTGGATGCGCTGGAGAGACCCGGATTCTGCAGAGACCGAGGCCGAAAGGCAGCAGATCCTGCGCGACAACCGCTATAACGTCACCCACCCTCAGCCTTTGAACGGTGGTAACAGCGACGCACACAACTACTCATCACGTTACCTTGAAGACGGCAGTTTCTTCCGCCTCAGGAACGTCACTTTCTCTTATGACCTTCCCCAGAAGTTGCTATCCAAGGTTAAGCTGAGCTCGGCAAGGATTTACGTCTCCGCCGACAACATCCTGACCTTCACCCGTTTTTCCGGCATGGACCCTGAAGTGAGCCTGGAAATGAGCACCTACAGCCTCGCAGGCTTATACTCAGACAACTATCCTGTTCCTATGTCTGTGGTTCTGGGTATTGACGTTAAATTTTAATTAGGAGAAGACAGTTATGAAAAAGATATTTGCATTAGGAATAGCCCTTCTTACTCTGGCCTCCTGCAACATGGATTTCTATTCATCGGATTCCATGACCTCGACCCAGATCAAGGAGAACCCCAAGGCTGCAATCTACACCACTGACGGTATCTATGCCCTTTTCAAGGACAATCTGCCATACAAGGGAGAAACCGGAGGACGTGACGGTAACTACTACCTCCGTCACTACTTTCAGTTGACCGAAACGAGAGGCGACAATGTCACAATCTCCGGTAACTCCGAGGATCCGTTCACTCAGCCATACCAGTACAAGGATGTGGACAACACCAAGAACAAGACCTACACCTGGTGGATGGCCTACAAAATCATCTATGCCGCAAACTCCAACATCTCGGCAATAGATATCGACAGCAGTGACGATAAGAGCCTCAGCTATCAGCTGCTCGGCGAGAACTACTTCTTCCGCGCAATCGCTCACTTCCATATGGTCACCCTGTTCGCCATGCCTTATGTCTGCGGCAGGGACAACCCCGGTATCGTCCTTCGCCAAGGCATGGACTATTCCGAGACCAAGCGCTCCTCAGTCGGAGAGTGCTACGACGCAGTTGTAGAAGACCTCAAGAAGGCCATAGAATACATGGGCAAAGGCAAAGCCCGCGGCGACGCCTCCTATGTGAGTGTACAAGCCGCGAAGGCCCTGCTTGCACGCGTGTACCTCTACATGGGCGACGGAAACCACCTCCAGGACTGCATCGACCTCTGCGACGACCTTATTTCCCACGCACCGGCATCAGTCAAGAACGTTTACTCCGTGGAGAAACTTTCAGACTATCCAAAGGCCACATGGCAGTCGGATGAAACTATCTGGTGCGTCCATTATGTCTATCCTACCGACCACCCGGCTCCTTCTGCTACTATCGGTGCAATGTACAATGTGACCGAGGAGTCTACCAATGGATGGGGAGAGTGGTACTGGAGCGACGAACTCATCGAGCTCTTCAACCGCTACAAGAATGCAGACGGCACCTCAAAGGACAACCGTTTCGCCGCATATTTCACCTATCCGTGGTATCCGGAAGACGTCCGCCTTCACAACGGAAAGGATATGCTCTGCTTCCCTGTGAAGAGCTACGGCAACGACTTCTGCGTGACCATCTACACCGGCGGCCAGACTGCAAACCCGGATGGCTCGTACGACCTCACCTGCGACATCAGCACCAAGCCCAAGACAAAGGACGTCAGGACTTTCCACATCGTTCCTGAAACTTACAACGGCTTCACTCGTTACTTCATCAACGAGAATCTCACCGAAGATGCAGACTTCTTCAATGGAAGGACCCCGGTCTACATCCGCGAAGATGTGGATCCTATCCTCGGCACCCGTAATGGCGGCTATGTAAGGTACTACAACACCAAGTGGAGCTGGCAAGACAATCAGTGCACGATGACATCTCCCGTCATGCTGCGCTGGGGTGAAGTATTCCTGAACAGGGCGGAAGCTTATGCGCGCATCGGAGGAAAAGACAATGAGGCCCTTGCCGACGTCAACCTTATCCGCAAACGTGCCGGTCTGCCCGACGAAGCGTTGTTCACCACTGGCAATATGGCCGCAAGCGGCTACACTAATGTCCTCGACGTGGTCCTGGACGAGCGCCGTATGGAGCTCTGCTTCGAAGGCCACCGCGTGTTCGACATCTTCCGCAACAAGAAATCTCTTGACCGCCGTTATGTCGGATATCATCCTTTTGAGGTGATTGACTATGATGATCCGCGCATTGCGCTCCTTATTCCTAACGACGAGATCCTGGCAACTCCCGGATTCGAGCAGAACAACCAGAGTAAATAATCAGTTATGAAACAAGCATATTATTTAGCAGCTGCGCTGCTTTTTATCTTGGCAGCAGGTTGTACTCAGGAGCCCAAGCCCAAGACGGCTACGAAGCTTGAGGATCCCACAATAACCATCTCGGGAGTTCCCAAGACGGTCAACTCGGGCGAGTCCTTCACTGTAAGTGTGGAGACCAACTCCCCCACTGAGCTGACACTCAAAGTCAACCAGCCGTCTTACGCCCTCCTTGAAAACCTTAGCGAGACCAGTTGGAAAATCACGGCTTTCGCAATCGACGACGTGAACGTGAAGATCACAGTCAGCCAGCCTGAGACCAAGAGGTTCGGAT
Organism: uncultured Bacteroidales bacterium; assembly: GCA_900319375.1. Lineage (GTDB taxonomy): Bacteria > Bacteroidota > Bacteroidia > Bacteroidales > UBA932 > Cryptobacteroides. The sequence goes on from ONOI01000008.1 coordinate 43,027, forward strand.
TTTACTCCGCAAGCAAAGAAGCCAAGTTCAAGATCAATGGTTCCGGTCACCTTCCGATTCCTGCAGAGGATGACGAAGTCGACGGCACTGCCGTGACATATGTGGAAGAAGAAGGCGAGGTGGTGAGCCCTGAAAGGGGTATTTACCACGGCTATGAGGTGCGTGCAGACACACCTGCCTGCACATCCGCAGATGTTATTGCAAACGTCAAGACCGGCCACACCCTCTGGCTTCTCGAGTTCTATCTCACGGACTACATGACAGGCAACATCGACGAGGAGTATCTCGAGAGAATACAGGACTGCTTCGATGCAATCCGCGAAGGCGGCGCCAAGGCGATCGTACGTTTCGCCTATAGGGACGACAATTCAGACCTTACCATCGCCCAAGAGCCCGAAGCAAGCATCCTTCTCGGCCACATAGAACAGGTCAAGCCCATCCTCCAGGCCAACGAAGACGTCCTCTTCGTTCTGCAGGCCGGCTTCATCGGCACCTGGGGAGAATGGTACTACACCACACATTTCAAGAAGCTGTCCGACCGCCTGCCTATCGTCAAGGCTCTTCTGGGCGCAGTTCCTTCATCCAGGCAGATTCAGCTCCGTACCCCCAAGTACAAGATGGACCTGTTCGGACTGTCGCTGGCAGACACCCTCACAGCAGAAACAGCACACGATGGAGACACTCTGTCCAGGATTGGTGGCCACAACGACTGCTTCGGTGCTGATGCAAACGACGAAGGCACCTTCGACGGCACCGCTTCCCGCGATTTCTGGAAGGCTGAAACCCGCTATACCATCATGGGCGGTGAGACCTGCAAACTCTCCGACTTCTGCCTCTGCCCTCAGACACTCCAGGATCTTGAGGACTACCACTGGACCTATCTCCACGACGGCTACAATGTGGAGGTGCTGAACCGCTGGAAGACAGACGGCTGCTTCGACGAAATCAAGGCCAAACTCGGATACCGTATCGTTCTTAAGGATGTCCATTATGGGGCCATCGAGGCCGGCAAGCCTTGCAGGGTGACTATCCGTTTCCACAACAAAGGATTTGCAGCTCCTATGAACTCTCGTCAGGCATGGCTGGTTTGGGAGACACCCGAAGGCAAGAAAGAGAAATTCATGCTCGGAACGAATCCCACCAAGTGGCTGCCAGGCTACAACGGCGCCGTGGGAGACTTCATTCCTTCCACAAACAAGGGTACACTCTACCTCGAACTCCCCGATCCGCTTCTTCCGGACAATCCAGCCTACAGCATGGTCCTTGCCAACAAGGATATGTTTGATCCCGAAACCGGATTCAACAAGCTCTTCGAGGTCGAGTAGTGAAACATCTTGCGATAGTTTTATTAGTCGCATCTGCGTCCATTATCTCCGGATGCCGGAACAACTCCGGCGTCCGGGGTTACTGGTCTTCAAGGACGCTTGACATTGACGATTACGATGCCGTGGAGGAAGAGTTCGCAGACTTTGTAGAACTTGCCACCGCAGCTCCCGAGAAAGATGCATTTGCGGCTGTGGACATGCTCCTCAAAAAGGCCCGCAAAGACGATGTCACTTACATCATCTATGCAGACCTTATTATGAGGGGATTCAGCTCCATCGGTTCACCCTGCCGTTCATGTCCGATCTTTCTGCATGCGGCAGACAATATCCTATCCCACGGCATTCCCAGCGGTGACATGTCGTCTCAGTACCGGAAGCGAATGAATCTTTGCCTCCACAACAATGTCGGAGATGTAGCGGAGTTCCCAAGGCTGGTAGGCAACGCAACTGTTGAAATCAAGCAGAGGACACTTGTCCTCGTGGTTGATCAGGACTGCTCCACCTGCCGTCATTCCATGGACAGGTTTTCTTCCGACAAATGGAACGATACGGAGTTGATCGCCCTTTGCTACGGCCACGGTCCGTTGCCTGAGCGGGCCGGATGGAAGTGCTACCAGATATCCCGCAGCCAAACTTTACTAGATACAACAGAAGCTCCTCTGTTCTATGTTATCACCCCTGATGGGAAAGTTGAATTATCATATACATCGGTTTACGACGAAAACATATTATGAAAAATGTGCTTGTTTATTTGCTGGCAGCCATTTGTTGCACGGTTATAACTGTTTCGTGTAACAATACTCCCGCAACGGAAGAAGAAAACCAGAATCCCGGCGAAAACACTCAGCAGCCTCAGCTCAAGCCAGGGCCCTATAAGTTGACTGTTTCCACGATGAAAGGAAAGTGGGAGGACGGAGACGTTGTCTACATCAAGGGAGGCACCGGTGCCTCAGCCGAATCTATCACCATCAAAGCATCGGATATCTCGGATGGAGGCAAGACAGCCAGCATACAGATTGGCGATGTAACGGCCGATTATCTCAATCCTGACGGACTGTACGCTGCGTGGCCGGATGATGCCGTCCAGCACAGTTACGGTCTGCTCAGGCCAAGAACGTCTTTCACAAGATGCGATGTACTTATCTGCGTCGCTTACCTCCAGGGAGATACTTTTTCTTTCATAGACGCTTTTATAGCTGCCTTGTCCTCATACATCAGCCTGTCGGATTCATTGATTGCCGTGGTCAGATCCCTGCATTTATGGTGATGTCGCCGACGGCGCGAAGAACAGGATACTCTTTGCCGGTGATGTCACCCTCGAGGGCGGTTATACTCTGTTCCTGAGCAAGGGTGGTAAATGGTGTGCAACTTATACAGCTACTTCAGACGTTGAACTAAAAACCGGAAAGCCCCTTGACCTAGGAGATATAACAGACAAGCTCACCGCTTATGACGGACCCGAGCCGAAGATCCCGGAGATGGGGAAATTCACCAAGTATACAGTTAAGAACTTCCCCGAACTTTCCGGTCTCTGCCTCAGCGAAGATGAAGACTTCCTCTGGGGTGTAGGTGATGAGGGCGACCTTGGCAAGATTTCCTTTACGGGCGAAGTCCTCTACTTTTTCCATATCGGCGGAGATGCGGAGGAAGTATCACGCGATCCCAGGACAGGAGACCTTTTGATCGGTTTGGAGCCCAACGGCGTAGGAATCGTGAATGGGCCTGATTTCAATACCAAAGTAAAAACTCTCTTCAATATCGGTGCTTGTAACAATTATGGAAATTCCGGAATCGAAGGGCTCACATATTATAAGGGAGGGAAGGTACTTGTTGGCGCCCAGGCCAACTCCCACCTCTTTTTGTGCGATCTGGAAACCAAGAAAGTAATATGGGACAGGATGCTTTGGGATAAAAACCTTATCTCCGAAATCGGTGGCATGTGCTACGACCCCCTCACCGACTGGCTTTGGATCATCGACTCTGAAGCCAAGAAGATCTTTGTCGTCCGTCTGGACGAATCCGACGGTTCATTTTCACTGATCGGGGCTTACTCGGTCAGCGATGTGGCCAACCCTGAATCCGTGTGCGTAGACCATAAACACAGCTGCGTGTGGGTTGGAGACGATCTGGGCGACGACACCTCATATATTTTCAAATACGAATTCACCGGTCTTGACGATGCAATCATACAGTAATGAAAAAAACATTGTCCTTCCTGCTTGCCGCTCTAGCTTTCACGGGCATTCTTTTCACAAGTTGTAATACCAAACCTTTCAATCCTGAGGAGGAAGAACAGGAGCCCCAGGAGCTAGAAAAGCTCAAGGCCTCTGTCCCGGTCACCAATAATTGGATCTATGACAAGCGGCCGTCCATCACCATCCATATCCAGAACCCCAACAGTGTGAGTACTACGGCCGACGCTAAGGTCCGTATCAACACGGACCAGATGGGCTCTGTCACGACGATAGAGAAAAAAGGCGTGGAGATTCCGGCCAACGGGACTTTGGATGTTGTACTGACCACGGACTACGATCTGGATCCCGGCTTCTACAAAGCCTTCCCGGCCGTGAACGGCAGGGGCGTGAAGACCTTCAATTTTGGAGTCTCACCCTTCGAAATAGTCTCAGCTCCGGACATGCAGGATGACTTCAACGATTTCTGGCAGGCGGCCATCGACCAGCTTGAGGCAATAGAAATCAATGCCGACCTTACGGAGATTAGTTCCAATTCCGCCTACACCCTGTATTTTGTGGAAATGCAGTCGATTCCAGACGGGCTTACCGGAGATCCGGTTATCATCCGTGGCTATTACCTGGAGCCCACCGACGGGAAAAAGCATCCCGTCCTGATGCATTTCCAGGGCTACGACACTCTGAACAGCCGTCCAAGCATCAGTCTGCCCGGCGGAAATGGCCAGTATGCAGAGTTCTTTTTATCCCATCGCGGACAGTATCTGAACCGCTCTACCGCGGCCGAGCGGGAAAAAGTTTTCGGGGAAAATGACGGCAAGGGGGATTTCGAGAATATTTATAACGACTGGTTCGCCTTCAACTTCGGAGATAAGAACGGTTACTACTACCGCGGTGCCTTCATAGACTGCGTCAGGGCCGTCCAGTTTATGGCCACTCGTTCGACGAGCGATATGGACAACCTGTTTGCCGAAGGCTCCAGCCAGGGCGGTGCGTTGAGCTATGCCGCCGCCGCTCTCAGCCCCATCCCATTTGTGGCCATAGCCCCCAATGTAGCTTTTCTTGGCGACTATCCGGATTACTTCAAGATTGTTACCTGGCCCGGCGATGTTGCAAAAGCCAACCAGGGATCCATGTCAGATGAGGAGATGTATGCTTTCCTCTCCTATTTCGATACCAAGAACCTAGCGACCCGCATCAATTGTGCAGTATGGGCCACAAGCGGTCTTCAGGACGGTACCTGTCCTTCACACACGCAAATGGCTCCTTACAACAATCTAAAAAGTAAGGATAAGAGCATGACATTCTATCCAGAAATGCAACACTCTTATCCTTCTACTTGGACGTCTGATATAGACAAATTCTTCAAGGATAGGATGAAGTAGTAAGACTTATCTTACTTTCCCTTCACCGTCTTAACTTCCAGAAGATCCGCATAACCCGACCCGTCAGCAGAGTTGGGCATGTTGGATAGTTCCTCCCAATGTCCGGGGTTCTTGATGGTAGTTTCGTAGAAACGTATGCCAGTCTGGAATACATCGCCTATCGAACTGTTAGGTTCCGAACTGCCATATGCGGCAGAGCTGAAAAGACCACGGTCCAGCATGATTTCGTACTCAGCACCGTTACCTGCGCCCACTACCAGAGCGTCTGATTCACGTACAAGCTCTTCCCAGGAGCCGTTGACCCTCTGATAAAGACTTCCAACCATAGAGCTCCAGTTACCGGCCTTGTCTGACAGGTCTCCTTCTACAATGAAGTCGTAACCCTGGAGGGAATAGCTCAGATAACCGGATTCAAACTCTCCGTCAGTATTGATGTTCAGACGTATCGGAAGCTGGTCATTCTCTGCCATCAGTTCTGCAAGTGCGTCCTCGTTATACCTGATGTAGTAATAGACATAGTCGGGATCTGCACAGCAGCGAATCTCCTCTACTGCATCCCATGGCGCATCCGGATCAGTCTCGGCAGAGGCATAAAGCGACGCGTCGGTCGCGGCCCAGTCAGAAAAAACACCGTCGATCTCAATCTCAAGAGAGAGATTCTTTTTATTTCCGTTATCGGAATCTGAAGGCTTGACGTCATTAGGATTGTCCTGCTTACATGAAACAAAGCACACGGCTGCAGCCAATAACATTAAAACTACTTTTTTCATATTGAAGAATTAAAAAAGGAGGCAACTTGATTGTCGCCTCCTGAAAAAATGTACTTTTTGATTACGGAAGAGCAACCTCAAGCATGTCTGCTGTGCCGATTCCGTCCTCGCCCTGAGGGAGGATACCCTTCGTTACCCAATCGCCGGTGGTAGCGTCTGTCATGGTGATACCGAGGGAAATGTTGCCTTTCCTGTTTGCATTGATAACGCTGCGGAGGATAGATACCTCGAAGTATGCAACGCCGTCCTTAACGGTACCCTTGCAGGCGATGAAGTCGTCAGCATTTTGCTGCTCGAACTTTGAGCCGGCATCCCATGCATCCTGGCCATCGCCTTCGATGCACTTGTAAACTGCCATGTCGGCAAGATCGGTAATGGTGTTGTTCTCACCAAGGAAACCAAGCTCGCTCTCAAGCATGAAGTCCCAACCGCAACCTTCCTTCGACCAAATCCAGCTGGTGAAACCAGTAGAGGCATCGCCGTCGGAGTTGATGAGGATGTCGATAGGAGCAACAGTCTGGCCTTCTGCCAGTTTGTACTCGAAATAGAGGAAGAGATTCTTGGCATCACCAGCTGCCTTCATAAGGGTAAGGTTGGGATATGCAGTCTCCTCGATGTCAGCGAGATCTGCAGAGGCAAACTCACCTTTCCAGTCGTCGAAAACGCCGTCGATCTTGATATTTACGGCTGCTTCCTTGTTACCATTTCCTCCGTCATTGACGGGGTCATCATTGTTTTTACATGCGCAAGCCATGCCAGCGATGACAAGAGCCGCGAAGATGATAGAAAACTTTTTCATGTTATAAAAATGGTTAAAATGTGTGTCTTATTGTGATCACCTATTATAGATGATAATTATCCTCAATTCGTGGCGAATATAATGAGTTTTTTTTATTATCAAATCGAAACACCTAATAAAAACGTTTCGAAACGTTTTGTTTGCCACAATCCTTTTCAGAACACGTTATTATGCTTATATTTCGAAAGTTTAATTACTTGCGCACTATGAATAGATTATATTTCATTATCCTTCTGGCGGCCGCCGTAGTACTTGCTTGCGAAAAGAAACCCTCGGTGCCGGAAGGCAACAAAACCGACCAAACTGAGCCCAAAGCCGTGGTCTCCCCTGAAGGCTGCATAGAGAACGATATCGTCTATGCATTCATGCAGTGCGGGCCCTACGAAAAGTTCGGCGCCAAAACCTGGTTCAAGGACCCGGTTGTAAGGGCCACTGCCGATGTGTACAACTGGAAAAACGACCACCCAAACGGCATCAAGGTTAGCTGGGACGGCAAAGCCGACGTTTCTGTGTCTCTCAGCCTCGGCGGCAAGGTGGTTTGGGAAGACACTGCGACTGGCGCAGATTCGTACACCTTCTCCGGTGTCATTCCCGGCGTAGAATATACATATTCAGTGTCCGCCTCGGGATCGCCTGTAAAATCCGGCACATTTACCGCGACCGGCCAGGTACGTATGTTCGACATCCCTGGAAGCTGGAACTGGAGGGATATCGGCGGATGGAGCGGCCTTGACGGAAGGAAGATCCGTTACGGATGGGTCTTCCGCGGCGGAAGCCTCAACGGTAACTTTATCGGAGAAGACAGCAGCGCCGATGTGTACGACCACACTAAATACGAATGGTCTCCGGAAGCCCAGAAGGCTTGTGAGTATATAGGCATCAAGGCGGAGCTTGACCTCCGCGGAGACCCGGATGACCCTGGTGTGAACGGAGCTGAGTACCTGAAACACACCGGGACGCTGCGACACTGCCAGATAGAAGGAGCCGAGTACAAATTCATTATGACTGACCTCGGCTACCAGCATCCATTCGACAGATCTTCCGTCATACAGGGTGTAGCTTGGATTATCCATGAAGTCAAGAAAGGCAATCCCGTAGCCATTCACTGTAAGAGCGGCGCAGACCGCACTGGCGCCATTATGGGCGTGATTGAAGGCCTGCTCGGTGTCAGCGAAGGCGATGTGGCAAGGGACTATGAGCTTACTTCCATATCCACCGAACTTCCCCAGCGCAACGTCAGATACGCTTCCGAGGTGGGCTCGAGCTCATACTTCCTTTCGAAGAAAAAAGGCATCTTTTCTTTAGAGCAGAGCACCTTCCACGACCAGTGCTACTTCTATCTGAACCAGTATTTCGACGATGTTCATATCAATGCCGACGACCTCGACTGGTTTATCAGATTCATGCTCCAGTGGGACGGTTTCCAGCGTCCCTCATACGCGAAGAACTACGAAAACAACAGCCTTGAGAGCGTCTATTCAATAGATACCGGCAGCGGGCTTCACACATATGGTTTATAGTTTATGAAACGCATATTCACTTTGTTCGCATTCGCGGCTCTTCTTTGCTCGTGTAACGATCTTCAGTTTCCTGATCTCCACTCATTGTTCGTCAATCAGGAGAAGACGGACACCACTGACACTCCGGACAATCCAGAACCGGAAGTAACCATTCCGGAGCAAACTGGAGACGACAAGCCGGGCGGCTATTCGTGGACCGGAGTGCAATACCAGTTCACGGAAAGCACGGACGTGATCGCCAATCCGGAAAGAGGTTTCATGAAGTATCAGGACTTCAAATCAGGGACATCCGCCCTTAAAGTATCTTCAGTCAAAGCGCAAAGGGCGGAAGGTCGTACCCTTTATTATACGGGCTTTTACCTTACCGACTTCATGGAAGGAGACATTTCCGAGTCGTTCCTTAAGAAGATCCAGGACACGATGGACGCCCTTCGTGCCGGCGGTGCAAAGTGTGTACTGCGTTTCGCTTACAAAGACAGCGAAAGCAAACATCCCTACGACCCCACAGAGGAGATAGTGATGCGTCATATTAAGCAGCTCAAGCCTATCCTTCAGAAGAACGAAGACGTTATCTTCGTAATGCAGGCGGGCTTCGTAGGCGTTTGGGGTGAGTGGTACTACACAGACAACTTCGTGTACCAGCCAAAATCCGATGAGGATTACCTTCCTCGCAAGAGGGTTACAGAGGCGCTGCTCGATGCGATGCCCGTGTCCCGTCAGGTCGAGATCCGTACCCCTCAGTTCAAGATGAGGATGTATGGACTTACCGTTAAGGATACCCTTACTGCCAAGACTGCCCACAAAGGCCAGACCCTCGACCGCCTCGCAGGCCACAACGACTGCTTCGGCGCCGCGGCAGACGACTGGGGAACCTTCGACAATGAGACTAACGACCGCGAATTCTGGAAGGCGGAAACCCGCTATACGATTATGGGCGGCGAAACCTGCGCCGTCTCAGATTATTGCACCTGCAAGGCTTCAACCCAGGATATGGTCGATTATCACTGGACCTACCTCAATATCGACTATCGCAGCGAAGTCATCAACGGATGGAAGAGCAGCGGATGCTATAATGACATAGTAAACAAGCTGGGATACCGTCTAGTGCTGGATAATGTGGAGCACAAGAAAGACGTGGAGGTCGGCAAGGATCTGGAGATTGCCATCAACTTCCACAACGACGGCTACGCATCGCCTATGAACCCGCGCTTGGTGCAGATAGTATTCGTGGATTCGGCCGGCAAGAAGACCGTATTCCCCGTGGCTTCAGACCCCCGCAAATGGCAGCCCGGCCAGCATACAGTCCTCACTTCCATCAAGCTCCCGGCCGCAAAGGGAACAGTCTACATGAATCTTAGCGACCCCCTTCTTCCGAACAATCCGCTCTACAGCATAGCTTTCGCCAATAAGAACGTTTTCGACAGCGCCACCGGCTACAATAAACTGTTCGAGCTCAAATGAGACTGAGAATTCTAGCGGTCGCAATGATGGCTGTCTGTGTTGCAGTATCTTGCAATACGTCTTTAGTTAAGGGCTATTGGAAGCATCACACTCCCGACATCACTGACATCCGCGCGGCTGAAGACGAGTTCGCGAAGTTCGCCGAACTCGCTGTGGCCGCGCCTGAGCAGGACGCCAAAGAAGAAATAGACCATCTGTTCGATTTGTTGAAAGCAGATGAAGTCGCATACTATGTCTACTCCGAATGGGTGGTCAAAGCTTTTTACTCCTACTCTTCTCCCTGCAGAAACTGTCCTTTATTCGTCTATTCGATGACACGCATACTCGGAGACGGAATCGTAGACGGATACGACGCCGAGTTATACTCGCGTTTTGTAACAGCCTGCCAGACAAATCACATCGGCAATAAACTTGTATTACCACCTCTTTCTGATCGGCTGGGAAATTCTGTTTCCATCGATCCCGGACAACCAATCCTCTTTATGGTCGTAGACTTGAGTTGCTCCAGTTGCATTAAAGCCCTAGAAAAGATGGCTTGCGTGCGTCCGGATGCGCGGCATATCGCCCTTTGCAGCGGCACTGGATTATTCCCTAAAGTGGGAGGATGGGAATATCTCAGATCGCACGAGACAGAAGGCATCTACGATGTAAGTGCAGCACCGTTCTACTTCATTGCCAACGCAGACGGAATCATAGAAGAAACTTACACCAGAACAATATGAAAAAAACTTTATGCCTGATTGCGGCCCTTGCGCTTTGCGCGGTAGCATGCAAAGAAAAAGACAGTCTTAAGTACTACAAGACTACTCGCACCTATGATATAGTGTCGGTGAAGGAGCCCGCTCAGGACGCGGATGTACGCAACGTCATCATCTTCATCGGCGACGGAATGGGCCTCGAGCAGGTAAGCTGCGGCTGGGTCCTCAACAAGGGTAAACTAAATCTTGACAACTTCCCCGTCGTGGGTCTTTCGCGCACCTGGTGCACGGATCGGCTGATCACGGATTCGGGCGCCGGCGGGACCGCGCTCGCGGCCGGTCAGAAGACCGCCGAGAGCCATGTCGGGACCGCGGCGGACGGCTCGGATCTGCCGAGCGTGCTGGTAAGTGCGCGCGAGCTCGGCAAGAAGACCGGAGTTGCCGTGACCTGCCATTTCGCAGACGCGACGCCGTGTGACTTCTGCTGCCACAACGTTTACCGCTATAACCAGGAAGACCTGATCGCCGACTACGTCGAGTGCGGGGTCGATTACCTTAGCGGCGGCGGCCTCGACTGGTTCACGACCAAGCGCACGGACGGGCGCGACATAACTAAGGAGATGGCCGCCGCGGGCTACAACGTAGCCCTCGACGAAGCGGCGCTGATGGGGGCTGAGCTGCCCGTTATCGGCATCCTCGCCCCGGACAACCTGCCCGTGGCCCAGCAGCGCGGCGAGCTTTTCCGCAATAGCGTGGCCCGTGGGCTCGAACTTCTCAGCGCGGACCCGGACGGCTTTGTAATGATGATCGAAGGCTCGTGTATCGACGACTGGCTCCATGGGAACAATATCGGCCTGGCGATGGAAGAGCTGCTGGATTTCGACCGGACTATCGGCGACGTGCTTGAGTGGGCAGCGGCAGACGGCCACACGCTCGTAGTTGTGACGGCCGACCATGCGACCGGCAGCCTCACCCTGCAAGACGGCGACCTTGCCGAAGGCCGCATCGGCGTTCAGTTCGGCAGCGAAGGCCATAACGGCATCGCTGTCCCCTTCTACGCCTGGGGTCCCGGCTCCCGCGCCTTTACGGGCATCCGTGAAAATGAAGATTTCGGAAAGTTAATCGCATCGTTTGTTAAGTAATATGACACAGAAGAAACACAACTGGCTGCTTTACGCCATCATCACTATGATAACATGGGGTATCTGGATGACTTTTTCAGACCCCACTCTCGGAGAACTTTATCTGGGAATTCCCAAGGATTTCTCTTCCGAGATGGTATATGTAGTTTGGGCACTTTCGATGATTCCGTGCGCAATCTTCGCGCTCGCAAACATCAAGTTCAAACTGGACGTGAGGCCGAAGTCGGTTGCCCTGAGTATGGGTGTAGGACTTCTGGGAGCAGGCGGACAGCTGGTGCTGTTCCTCGCGCTCAAGTATGCTCCGTCGTACCTGGTGATGCCGATGATTTCGGTTGCCCCGATCGTAACCGTTATTCTGTCTTCTATCTTCCTTAAGGAGAAAGTCTCCAAGCTCGGCATCCTCGGAATCGTTCTGGCTTTCGTCGCAATTATATGCTTCGCTATCCCGAGCGACACCGAAGGCAGCGCCCAGGGCTGGCTCTGGATTGTTCTCGCGGCAGTAGTCTTTATCTGCTGGGGTATCCAGGCCTTCGTGATGAAGCTCGCCAACAACCACACCCCCGACGCAGAGAGCGTGTTCGTCTACATGGCAATCGCCGCAGTAGTTCTGATTCCGGTAGCCTTCCTTCTGAAGTCTCCTTCGGAGCTCACCGCCTTCGGCTGGGCCGCCCCCGCCAAGGTCTTCGGAGTCCAGATCCTCAACGCGATCGGCGCCTTCACCCTTGTCTACGCCAACCGCTACGGCAAGGCGATGGTCATCGCTCCCCTCGCAGACGCCTGCTCGCCTGTCATCTGCTGCCTGCTGTCGATCGTTCTTCTTCTGATTGCCCATCTGAACGCTCTTCCTACCATCTGGCAGATCTGCGGAATGATCTCCGCTATCTCCTGCGTGCTGATTTTCAGCCGGGAGTAATTTTAGTTTAGACTTTTAGCGTGGTCTTCCTGCTATTATCTGGCAGGGAGACCACGTTTTCGCGGGTTTTTGCGGTCTCCCTGCTTAATTTTTGCAGGGAGACTACGTCGGACTCCGCATCACGGCGCCGAATTCCGGTTTGTTGGCGCGGATTGGTTGGTTTTTCCTCTTTCCGGCGCCATTTTTGGCATTTTTGGCGCGGATTTCGGCCTTTCCGCCAAGATGAAGCCAGACCACCCCTCTCAGAACGGCCTCTGAGGCCTCCAGTCTGGCTTCACAGGCCGATTTCGTCGTATGAAGCCAGCATACCCCTATCAGAATATTCTGTACGGCGTGTCGCCTGGCTTCATCTTGGCGAAACAGAACTAGAGGGCGTGAGTAGTGACTGTTTTCCTGCTAGTATTAGTATTTCCGCCAAGTAGC
>ONOI01000035.1 GCA_900319375.1 uncultured Bacteroidales bacterium
AGAAAAAGAAAACAACAAGTCAAGCAATTAACAGCGATAAAAAGAGTGTAGAAAAAGTAACTCAGACCAAAAAAGTCAAGACTGGAGAATCTGAGAAATATACTGTCAAACAAATACAGAAAGCATTAAGGAGACAAGGATACTATCTCCGAGAAGGTACTCATAAATTGCTCATTGATGGAGTGTATGGGAAATACACTAAGAAAGCAGTACAGCAATTTCAAAAAGCAAAAGGATTGAAAGTAACTGGAGTTGTTGACAAGGATACTGCTAAGAAACTAAAACTATGAAGGAGATAGAAAATGAAAAAAGAAGATATGACAAATGATGCAAACTTCCATGCCTTCATAAGTTACCAAAAAACCAAAAAGACAGAAGAAATTTATCTCAAAAGTTTCGAGATTAGTGAAGAAGACTTACGAGTTAAGTCAGCAAGTTTCGAGACAACTAAAAAGATAGATACCAGCAAGGAAATGACATGGTTATATGTAACCTTTCTTGGACAAATAATTTATGCTGGGAATATTCTCTCTTCAGAATATGATGAAACTACTGGTTACTATAAATACAGCACAATCGGTCATCAAATATGGTTATCCAGCAAGACATGGTATGTTGCAAATGCTGAAGCGAAGACTGAAGACCTTTATAGTATATTAAAAGAATTCTTAGACAAGACTGTTGCAGAAACAACAGTTGCTGGTTATGTTCTTCAGCCGAAAAAGAAATACCAATCTTACCAGTCAACAACAAACAATTGGGAATTGACAGATGGTTTATTCTATGAAGATAAAACATATTATGAGATATTAATGTCCTTGATTGCAAAGACTAACTGTGCAATTGATTTTTATGTAGATGAGAATAATCTTGTCCATGCTGATCCTTTAGATGTGAAGGCATGGCAAAGTAACAAAAGCATCCTTTTCACAACAGATAAGCTGAAAGAATATACAATTAAGCAAGACAGTACCAATATAATCACATCTGTGCTTGTTAAAACAACAGACATCTATAAAAACAATAAAATTACTGAACCTAATGTGTATAAAGGTAGCGATTTAATTGGAATTGACTTGACAATGTATTATGGTAATCTTTCAGCATTCACACAATTCGATACTACAAAAGCTAATACCAATAAAATCAAAAAGGGATTAAAGGATGTGGACAGTAATGAAGCATTAGCAAGGAATCAGATTACTAGTGGCTGCCTGCTCACTTTTGCCGGCGGCGCTGCAGTGTCGTTTTCCCTCATCGCGTCTTTGATTATAAGCGATTTTAACAAAGGAGACAATCCTTTCGGAAAAACCAGCCAGACCGGTCCGACTATCGGGGGCCTTGTCGGTGTGGCCTGTCTGGCTGGAGGAATTCCGTTGTGGGTCAAAGGAGGCCGTAAGATGAAAGCCTTCGCTGACGACTACAATCAGCGTTATGGCGCCGGAAAGACCAATCTCTCCCTCGGCTCAGCCCCTTCGGGCCTTGGATTTACATTGAACTTCTAAAACGATTTTCCTGTCAGCGCGCATACCCTCGGCAAAGTAGCCGAGGGTATGTGAGTTTATGGAGTGTTTTTGCACATACCCTCAGAAAAATCCTGGGGGTATGCACGGTATACTCCGGAAAAAATGTTAAATTTGAAAGTATGCCGATCACATCAGACACATATAAGAGCATTGCGGGGCCTGCGGAGGGACAGTTCAAGGATCAGGGCAGCCGCTTCATCGCTCTCGCTTATCCGGTAGAGAGCGAGGAAGAGGTGAAGTCGCTTCTGGAAAAAGCCCGCAAGGAGTACCACGACGCCCGCCATCATTGCGTGGCCTACAGAATCGGGCTGAAGGGCGAAGTCTGGCGCGCGAGCGACGACGGCGAGCCTGCCGGATCCGCCGGACGCCCGATTCTGGGCCAGATCGATAGCGCCGGCCTGAGCGACGTCGCCGTCGTCGTGGTGCGATACTTCGGCGGTATCAAGCTCGGCATCCCGGGGCTCATCCGCGCCTACAAAAGCGCGACCAAGGACGCCCTCGACAAAGCCGAAAAAATCGAGAAAACCGCAGGGAGATGGTACGAACTCAGCTTCGACTATGCTCAGATGCCCGAAGTGATGAAAGTAGTCAAGGACCTGGGCCTTCCGAGCCGCGAACAGCGCTTCGAGGCGAGCTGCAGCATGCAGGTCAGGGTAAGGCTGGCTCAGGAGGAGGATTTCTTGGAAAGAACTAAAAATATCACTAACTTTAACTATCGGAATATTTAACCTTTAACTATAATCATGAGTAAAAAACATGTATTCAATGCCGGTCCGTGCATCCTTCCCCAGGAGGCTCTCGACGCGACCGTAGATGCAATCAAAGACTTCGCAGGCACTGGCGTGTCGCTTCTGTGTATCTCCCACCGTACAAAGGAATGGGACGCCGTAATGGATGAAACCAGGGCTCTCTGGAAGGAGATCCTCAGTATCCCCGATGGCTATGAGGTGGTTTTCCTCCCCGGAGGCGCATCAATGGAGTTCCTCTTCGTCGCGCTCAACTACCTGGAGAAGAAGGCGGCATACCTCGAGACCGGTGTCTGGGCAAAGAAAGCGCTCAAGGAAGCTAAGGCTTACGGCGATGCCTATGCCCTCGCAAGCTCCGCAGACAGGAATTACTGCTATATCCCGAAGGGCTTCGAGATCCCTATGGACGTTGATTACTTCCATATTACGACCAACAACACTATCTACGGAACCGAGATCAAGACTGATTTCGACAGCCCCGTTCCTCTTATCGCGGATATGTCTTCGGACATTATGAGCCGTCCGGTAGACGTCTCTAAATATGCGATGATCTATGGCGGAGCTCAGAAAAACGTAGGCCCTGCCGGCTGTACTTTCGCTATCATAAAGCTCGACACCCTCGGAAAGGTCAGCAGGTATATCCCTACCATGCTCGATCTCCACACACATATCGACAAACTCTCGATGTTCAACACCCCCGCCGTCCTTCCTCTGTACGTAATGAACAGAACTCTTCACTGGATCAAGGACCAGGGCGGAGTCGCCGCAATGAAAGTGCGCAACCAGGCCAAGGCAGACGCCCTGTACGCGGAAATCGACCGCAACCCTCTGTTTGTCGGTACGGCCGAGAAGGAAGACCGCTCGATTATGAACGTCTGCTTCGTCATGGCCCCCGGCTTTGAGAATCTGCAGGACGAGTTCCTCGCCTTCGCGAAGGAGCGCGATATGGTCGGCCTTAAAGGACACCGCAGCGTGGGCGGATTCCGCGCATCGATCTACAACGCCTGTACTCTCGAGGATGTAAACGCCCTCGTAGCCTGCATGCAGGAGTTTGAAAAGCTTCACGCATAATATGAAAGTTCTTCTCGCAACTCAGAAACCCTTCGCGGCGGCAGCCGTCAAAGGTATTACCGATATCCTTGAGGCCGCTGGCCATCAGGTAGTCAAGCTTGAGAAATACGAGGCCCAGGCGGATCTCGTAAAAGCCGTCGCAGACGCTGAGGCGATGATCATCCGCTCGGATAAGGTGACCGCCGAGGTTATCGCGGCCGCCCCGAAGCTCAAGATTGTCGTGCGCGCTGGCGCAGGCTACGACAATGTCGACCTCGCGGCCGCGACTGGGGCCGGCGTCGTGGTTATGAACACCCCCGGCCAGAATTCGAACGCTGTAGCCGAGCTCGCGATTGCGATGATGATCTTCATGGCCAGGACCCAGTTCACTCCCGCGACCGGATCGGAGATCCAGGGCAAGACCCTCGGAATCCAGGCTTTCGGAAACGTAGGCCGCCTCGTGGGCGCGAAAGCCAAGGCCCTCGGAATGAAGGTCAAGGCCCTCGACCCGTTCCTTTCAGACGAACAGATTGCAGCTGGCGGCGCAGAGCCGGTCCATACCCTGGACGAGCTCTATGAAGGCAGCGACTACCTTAGCCTCCATATCCCCGCCCTTCCGAGCACGATCGGCAGCATCAATTACGAGCTGATTACCAAGATGCCTAAGGGCGCGACCCTTGTCAACACCGCCCGTAAGGAGGTAATCGACGAGGCCGGACTCGAAAAGGCCCTCGAAGACCGTCCCGACCTTAAGTATGTAACAGACGTGGCGCCGGATAACCTCGAAACATTAAAGGAGAAGTTCGGCCTTCGCGTCTTCGCAACACCTAAGAAGATGGGCGCACAAACCGCCGAGGCCAATGTAAACGCCGGTCTTGCCGCAGCGCGCCAGATAGTAGATTTCGCCCTTACGGGAAACACAAAATTCCAGGTAAACAAATGAAAGTTAGACCCTTTGCGGCAGTCCGTCCGCCCAGAAATCTCGTTACCGAGGTAGCCGCTCCCCCGTACGATGTCCTCGATTCGGAGGAGGCCCGTAAGATGGCAGGAGAGAAATCCCTCCTTCATATTACGAAGCCCGAGATTGATTTCGATCCCATGCCCGAAGAACACGACCCTAAGGTCTACGCCAAGGCGGTCGAGAACTTCAAAAAATGGCAGGAAAAGGGCTGGCTGGTTCGCGACAGTAAGCCTTGTTACTATATCTACGCTCAGACTATGGGCTCACGTACCCAGTACGGCTATGTCCTCTGCGCGAATTCTCAGGACTATGTAGAAGGCCGTATCAAGAAACACGAACTGACTCGTAAGGATAAGGAAGACGACCGTATGAAACACGTCGAAATCCAGAGCGCCAACATCGAGCCCGTATTCTTTGCCTTCAAACATCAGCCGGAGCTTGAGCAGATAATTGCAGATACCGTAAAGAAGCCCTCGGAGTATAAGTTTACAGACGAGAATAATTTTGGCCACGAATTCTGGGTAATCGACGACGACGCCCTTATTGCTGAGATTACCAAGCTCTTCACAGATAAGATTGATGCTTTTTATATCGCAGACGGCCATCACCGCAGCGCTGCAGCCGCCCGAGTGGGCGCAGAGCGCGCGAAAAAGAATCCGAACCACACCGGCGAGGAGGAGTACAATTATTTCATGGCGGTTTGTTTCCCCGAGGATCAGCTCAAGGTTCTGGATTACAACCGCGTCCTGAAGGATCTCAACGGTCTTACTCCCAGCCAGGTAATCGGAATTCTCGGAGAGACTTTCGATGTAACATGCAAGGGAACGGAGATTTTTACTCCAGACGAACTCCACACCTTCTCGATGTATCTTGAGGGAAAATGGTACGAGCTCAGAGCCCGTCCGGGAACCTATAATGACCACGACCCTATCGGGGTGCTGGATGTAACCATCCTCTCCGAGAGGGTGCTCGGTCCGGTTTTCGGAATCAAGGACCTCAGGACAGATTCCAGGATAGACTTTGTGGGCGGAATCAGGGGCCTTGGAGAGCTGAAGCGCAGGGTAGACAGCGGAGAGATGAAGATAGCCTTCGCCCTTTATCCGGTCAGCATGAAGCAGATTACAGATATCGCAGACAGCGGTAATATAATGCCTCCAAAGACTACCTGGTTCGAGCCTAAGCTCAGGTCCGGCCTCGCAATCCACACTTTTTAGATAAAGTTATGTCAGTTACATCAGCAGACATCCGCAAAACACTCAAGGAGTTCTTCGGTTACGACGGGTTCAAGGGTGATCAGGAAGAGATCATCAAGGACCTGACGGACGGAAAGGACTGTTTCGTGCTCATGCCTACGGGCGGCGGCAAATCCCTTTGTTACCAACTGCCCGCGCTGCTGATGGAAGGTACCGCGATAGTGATTTCCCCTCTTATCGCCCTGATGAAAAATCAGGTAGACGCAATCAGGGGTTTCGTGTCCGGTAACGAAAGCATAGCACATTTCCTGAATTCGTCTCTTTCGCGCCCTCAGATCGAGGAGGTGAAGAACGACATCAAGGAAGGCAAAACAAAGATTCTTTATGTCGCGCCCGAATCGCTGACTAAGGGAGAAAATGTCGCTTTCCTAAGGACGATCAAGATTTCGTTCTATGCGGTAGACGAAGCCCACTGTATTTCCGAATGGGGCCACGACTTCCGTCCGGAGTATCGCAGAATCCGCCCTATCGTTGATACTATCGGCAGGGCTCCGATTATCGCCCTTACTGCGACCGCGACCCCTAAGGTCCAGAGCGACATCCTCAAGACACTCGCAATCCCGGACGCCGTAGTCTATAAGTCTTCTTTCAACCGCCCGAACCTTTATTACGAGGTAAGGGATAAGGTAGACGCAGACAAAGACATCGTCCGTTTCATCCGCCAACACCCCGGAAAGTCCGGCATCGTCTACTGCCTCAGCCGTAGAAAAGTTGAGGAGATGGCAGAGTTCCTTCAGATCAACGGAATCAAGGCCCTCCCTTACCACGCCGGTCTGGACGCCAAGGTCCGCGCCGAGAATCAGGACAAATTCCTGATGGAAGATGTCAATGTAATAGTCGCGACTATCGCCTTCGGAATGGGTATCGACAAACCGGACATCCGTTTTGTAATCCACTACGATATCCCGAAGAGCGTCGAGAGCTACTATCAGGAAACAGGACGCGCCGGCCGCGACGGAGGGGAAGGTCTCTGCATTACCTACTACAGCTACAAAGACATCCAGAAACTGGAGAAGTTTATGCGCGGAAAGCCCGTTTCCGAGCAGGAAATCAACAAACAGCTCCTGAATGAGGTGGTAGCCTATGCCGAGTCCAGCGACTGCCGCAGAAGGCTCCTTCTGGGCTACTTCGGCGAGGACTATCCCAATGACAACTGCGGACTCTGCGACAACTGTCTGCACCCCAGGAAGGTATTCGACGGCCGCGCGGAGATGAAGCTCGTCATCAAACTCATCCTCTCGCTGAAAGAACACTTCAAGCTCGAACACCTCGCCGCGATCCTCTCCGGAAACGATACCGCTCTCGTAAAGAGCTACAACCACGACAAAATCCAGTACTTCGGAGCCGGGGAAGAACATACGGACAAATTCTGGGCGACCGTTATTCACCAAGGCCTCATCATGCATCTCCTGGACAAGGAGATCGAGACCTATGGCCTGATTTACGTCACCCCGCTCGGAAAACAGTTCCTAGAGAATCCATGGCAGCTCAATCTCGTCGAAGACCGCGTCTTCACGGGCGATGGCTCGCCGGACGACGAAGACGACGAAGAGGATGCAGCAGCCAACGCCGCAGCTATGAAGGGCGGCGGGGGAGACCCAGTCCTGCTCGCCATGCTCAAGGACCTCCGTAAGGACATGGCCCACAAACTTGATCTACAGCCGTGGATCCTGTTCGGCGATCCCGCCCTGGACGATATGAGTATCCTGTATCCGATTACCCTTGATGAACTTAAGAACTGCCAGGGAGTCGGCGAGGGAAAGGCTAAGAAATACGGCCAGCCGTTTGTCGATCTTATCGCTAAATACGTTGAGGAAAACGAGATAGAGCGCCCGCAGGATCTGATAGTCAAGAGTACCGCCAGCAAGTCCGCCGTAAAGATCCAGATTATCGGTATGATAGACCGCCGTCTGCCGTTCGACGACATCGCGAAGGGTCTGGATATGCCTATGTGTGATCTTCTGACCGAGGTCGAGACTATAGTCTCCGCAGGTACTAAACTCAATATCAACTATTACGTCAATCAGGAGGTAGAGCCCGATGTCGTAGCCGAACTGATGGATTATTTTCGCCACGAAGCCGCTTCGGACTCGCTGGACGATGCTATCCGCGCTCTCGAGAACGACTATTCCGAGATGGAGATCCGCCTTACCCGTATTAAATTCATTTGTGAAGTAGCCTCTTAGAATGATTCCTCAGGAGACAGTAAACCTAATCCTTGAGACGGCCCGTGTAGAAGAGGTCGTCGGCGACTTCGTCTCGCTGAAGCGTCGCGGAGCCAGCCTGGTGGCTTGCTGTCCCTTCCACAACGAGAAAACTCCGTCGTTCTACGTTACTCCCTCGAAGGGCATCTACAAATGTTTCGGCTGCGGAAAGGCCGGAGATTCGGTGCGCTTCCTGATGGACTACGAACATCTGGATTACCCGGATGCCCTGCGCTATCTCGCTAAAAAGTATCATATAGAGGTACAGGAAGAGGAGATGTCGGCCGAGGAAATCGCAGGTCGACAGCGCCGCGAAAGTATCCTTCTTGCCAGCGAATTCGCCCACAAATTCTTCAACGAACAGCTCCAGACCCCCGAGGGAAAGAGTGTGGGCCTGGCCTACTATCACTCGCGCGGGATCGAGGATGAGACTATAGCGAAATGGGGCCTTGGCTGGGCGCCGTCCGGCCGTTCGGCCCTTACGGATGCGGCAGTCGCGGCCGGTTACAAGCCCGAGTACCTGATTGCCGCCGGCCTTACCGTTCAACACGAAGACGGCTCGCTGTCCGATCGCTTCCGCGAGAGGGTCATGTTCCCGATCCATTCCCTCGCCGGGCGCGTAATCGCGTTCTCGGGCCGTACGCTGAAGAGCGACAATCCTGCCAAGTACGTAAACTCTCCCGAGACGGAGATCTACGTCAAGAGCAAGGCCCTGCTCGGAATCTACTTCGCCAAATCGGAGATAATGCGCCAGGACAAATGTATCCTGGTCGAGGGCAATGTGGATGTAATCACTATGCAGCAGCTCGGGGTCGCGAACGTCGTCGCCTCCTGCGGAACGTCCCTGACGGCCGAGCAGGTTCGGCTGATACACCGTTTTACAAACAACGTGACGATAATGTACGACGGTGATTCGGCCGGAATCCATGCCGCCGAAAAAGGCACGGCCCTGGCCCTGCCCGAGGGCATGAACGTCCGCATCGTGGTCCTGCCTGACGGCGAGGACCCGGACAGTTTCGGTCGCACCCACAGCCTGCAGGAGGTCCAGGACTACATCGCCGCGAACGAGCGTGATTTCATCTCCTTCAAGACCGACCTGCTGCTGGCAGAGGCGGCGGGAGATCCTTACAAGAAGTCCGGCCTTATCAACGATATCGCAGACACTATCTCCCTGATTCCGGACGCCGTCCAGCGCTCGGTCTATGTCCAGGAAACGGCGGCGAAGTTCGGCATCGAAGACCAGATTATCTTCGATAGGATAGTAAAGACGCGTAAGGCGGCACGCGAAGAGGAAGACAAAGCCCGCGAGAGGGATGCCAGGCGCGCCGCACGCGACGAGGGACTGCAGGAGATGGCCCCGGTAGAAGAGGCTGAGGCTCCGGAGTTCACGCCCGTTCGCCCTCAGGAAATGGAGCTCGAGAACAAGTCTCTGGCTCCGCTCGAGGCCGATATCCTCAGTTTCCTGCTTCGCTTCGGCGACCGCCCGATGAAATTCGAAACTGACTCGGAGTATTATACTCCCGAAGTTTGTAATGTTACTGATTTTATTCGCGGAGCTATCGAAGAAGACGGGTCAGAACTTCAGAATTCCGTCTACAGGAAGACTTACGACGCATATGTAGATGCCTACTGCGACGGTCTGGACCACGACACTATTATCCGTAGGCTCCTCGGTAATCCGGATTCAGATGTAGCGAAGGTAGCGTCCGAACTCTCGTTTGAAAAGTATTTGATAACAGTTCAGAATTTTACTGACTCGATGATGAGCGTAGAGTCTTGGCTGGTCAATTATGTGCCTAAAACTATTCTGATGTATGCAGAGCGCCGCGTACAGCAGAAGATAGATTTCCTCAAGGATTCGCTTTCAAAGTCCGAAGACTCGGGGGAGCAGATGAAGATAATGCAGGCGCTCGTAAAGTTCCAGAAGTTCCAGAGAGAACTGACCAAGAAAATAAAGAAACAATAGAAATATGAGTTATAAAAGAACACTCGTTACAGCGGCCTTGCCCTATGCCAACGGCCCCGTCCACATTGGACATCTCGCAGGAGTTTATGTCCCTGCGGATATTTATGTCCGTTATCTGAGGATGAGGGGCAGGGATGTACTTTTCGTTTGCGGCAGCGATGAACATGGAGTGCCTATTACTATCAAAGCACGTCAGCAGGGTTGCTCCCCTCAGGATATAGTAGATAAGTACGACAAGATTATTTCGGAATCCTTCAAAGGCTTCGGTATCAATTTCGATGTCTACGGACGTACCTCCTCGAAGATCCACGAACAGACCGCTTCCGAGTTCTTCAAGAAACTCTATGATTCAGGGAAGTTCATCACAAAGACTACCGAGCAGTACTACGACCCGGAGGCGAAGACTTTCCTGGCAGACCGCTACATAGTAGGAACTTGTCCTAAGTGTGGAAATCCCGATGCATATGGCGATCAGTGTGAGAAGTGCGGAAGTACGCTCAGCCCTGAGGAACTCATCAACCCCAAGAGCAAGCTCAGCGGCGCCGAGCCAATTAAGAAGGAGACGACCCACTGGTATCTTCCTCTTCAGGACTACGAGCAGTGGCTGCGCGAGTGGATACTCGAAGGCCACAAAGAGTGGCGTTCCAATGTCTACGGCCAGGTAAAGAGCTGGCTCGACGGCGGCCTGCAGCCCCGTGCGGTCACCCGTGACCTCGACTGGGGCGTGCCCGTGCCCGTTGAGGGAGCCGAAGGTAAGGTCCTTTATGTCTGGTTCGACGCTCCCATCGGATATATCAGCAACACTAAGCAGCTTCTCCCGAACGACTGGGAGAAGTGGTGGAAGAGCGAAGACACTAAACTGGTCCACTTCATCGGGAAAGACAATATCGTCTTCCACTGCATAGTTTTCCCGGCTATGCTCAAGGCCTACGGCGACGGCTATATCCTGCCGGACAACGTCCCCTCGAACGAGTTCCTGAACCTCGAAGGAGACAAGATCTCCACCTCGCGCGGCTGGGCTGTCTGGGCACACGAATATCTCGAGGATTTCCCCGGAAAGCAGGATGTTCTCCGCTATGTACTTACCGCCAATGCCCCCGAGACTAAAGACAATGACTTCAGCTGGAAAGATTTCCAGACCCGCAACAACTCCGAACTGGTCGCTATTTTCGGAAACTTTGTCAACCGTGCGGTTGTCCTTACCCACAAATATTTCGACGGTAAGGTTCCCGCTCTCGGAGAACTACAGGACATAGACCGCGAGACCCTCGGCGAAATCCCGGCCCTTCGCGAGTCCCTGGAGAAGAATCTCGAGAATTACCGCTTCCGCGAGGCCCTCAAAGACGCGATGGGAATAGCCAGGGTTGGCAATAAATACATCTCCGATACCGAGCCTTGGAAGGTTGCGAAGACTGATATGGCCCGTACGGGGACGATCCTGAACGTATGTCTTCAGATCTGCGCGGACCTCGCGATCGCCTTCGAGCCGTTCACCCCGTTCGCCGCGCGTAAACTGCGCGACATGATCGATTCTCCGCTCGAGTGGGATCTGCTCGGCCGCTCTGACATCCTTAAAGCCGGCCATCAGATCGGAGAGGCTCAGCTCCTCTTCGAAAAGATCGAGGACGATGCTATCCAGGTCCAGCTCGACCGCCTCGCCGCTATCCGTGCGGCCAAGGAGGCGGAGGCCAAGGCGGCAGCCGCTGCAGAGGCCGCGGCCCATATCGAACCGCAGAAAGCGGAGGTTACTTTCGACCAGTTTGAGGCGATGGACATAAGAACGGCTACAGTTTTAGAGGCGGAAAGAGTACCAAAAACAGATAAATTGCTTAAATTAACCATTGAAACCGGAATTGACCGGAGGGTTATAGTCAGCGGAATCGCAGAATACTATACTCCGGAAGAGATGGTAGGAAAGCAAATTTGTATTTTGGCAAACCTCGCTCCGCGCGTGATACGCGGGATAGAATCGAAGGGAATGATACTTATGGCCCGTCAGGGAGACGGAAAGATGAGAATCATTACCCCCGAGGAAGCCCTCGTAAATGGAGCGACTATAGGATAATATCTTTTTTACTAACAATATTGTTTAACTTTCTAAAACCAAATCAAAATGAAAAAAGGTTTACTCGTAGTAGCGGCAGCAGCTATGCTCCTTGCCCCTTCTTGTGCAACTCTTAAGGGTCTGTTCGGCGGCGCAGTCGGCGGCGCAGCAGTAGGAACTACCGTAGGCGCTGTCATGGACAAGAAAGCAAAGGAACTCGAGAAGATCGAGGCCGCAAAGATTGAGACCATCACAGACGCCAACGGCTTCGAGGCTATCAAGGTCACCTTCGCCAGCGGTATCATGTTCGACTTCAACTCTACCGAGCTCAGCGCTGAGTCCAAGGAATCTCTCAAGACCTTCGCTACTGTTCTCGAGGATCTCGGCTCCAACGCCGACATCACCATCCTTGGCCACACCGACAATGTCGGAACCGCCGAGGCAAACGAGAAGGTCTCCCAGAAGAGGGCAGACGCCGTTAAGAAGGAGCTCAAGAAGAACGGTATGGATGCAAATCACCTCTATGCCCAGGGTCTTTCCTTCAACAAGCCCGTTGCTGACAACGACACCGAAGAAGGCCGCGCCAAGAACCGCCGCGTTGAGATATTCATCACCGCGAACGAGGATATGGTAAAGGCAGTCGAGGCCGGAACCCTCAAGTAGGCTGAAAACCGTTTAATAAGAAAAACAGGTCTCGGTTATTCCGAGACCTGTTTTGTTGTGATGCCAAGCTGGCGGAGCTGGTCAACGAAGTAGGATTCGAAGTCGGCTTCAACGATGTTTCGTGAGAAGTTCAGGTAAAGATTACCGTTGTAGCCTACTGCTGCAGCTGCTCCCGGGGTGCCTCTCTGGCGTCCGAGCATAAAATCCATTTCGCGGACGTACTGCTTCATTGAGTCGGGCAGTACGACATTGCCCAGGTTGGAGAAAGTCTGAGAGATAATTTTGTCTCCCTTTATTCTGCAGACTGTGTCGATCGCGTACCTCTTTATGAAAAGGGGAATCATTGCGACTGCGAAATTGTTCTCCAGGGCGACATTGGCTGCAACCTTTCTCTCGAGTTCGCTCCTAAGGACGAGGTGGCGCTTCTGGGCGGATACGTTTTCGAGTATTTCCTCGAATGAGAAATATCCGTTCGACACATCTACTCCCAGATTGACATAGGAGGAGAAGTTGCGAAGAGTCCTGCCTCCGAAGATGGGGCGAAGGTTTACGGGAACGCTCACCTTGATCGCTGTTTTCTTCGCTTTGCGGTGATCGTGTTTGTGGACCTCCTGAATTGCGCTTACCATCGCTGCGGTGATAAGTTCGGTTACGGTGCAGGAATACTTGGAGGTCACGGTCTTGAGCTCGTCGAAAGGAACGATCACTCTTTCGTTGTGGAGGGTCCTGTATCCAACTTTGTGGCCGTGGGTATGATAGGCCTTGCCGTTCTGGTCCATCTCGCCTTTCTTCCCGCTGAATTCGGTGAAGCAGTCTTCGGACTCCCTCTTCGAAGGAGTGTCGGTAGGATCTAGGATAAGCTCGTTGTAATCGATTTTGATTCCATAACGGAGTCTCAGATACTCGGCCGTAAGGGTAAGAAGGAAGGTCTGTCCTCCCTTGCCGTCTGCGAGGGCGTGGAAAACGTCCAGTACGATACGGCAGTCATCGACGCTTACCTTGAAAAGGAAGCCGCCGTGGAATTTGTAACCGAAGGGGGATAGCGAAGTATATTCGCCTACTGTAGGAAGTTTATTCAGTTCTTTCAGATACCACCAGAAAGCGCCGTTTTTGAGGGTGCAGCCGAAGCTGGGGATTCTTTTTACTGTATTATTGAGTGCCTGCTGGAGGTAGTTGACGTTGACGGGTTCGGAAAGAGTTACGCTCTGCCTGAAAAGGGAAGCGTACCTCTTGGTAAGCGAGGCAGGGTAAATGTTCGACGCGTTATCGAGTCTCATCGTGATTGCTGTCATTGCTTTACATTTCGTTTTAACGAATGCAAAGGTATCGCGCGCCTGCGGCTCGCGGAAGAAAATGTCACACACCCTGCTGGAATGTGACGTAAGGCCTGTTTTGGTGATTAAATCATTCTATTTGGGCTGAAATTCGGAATCCCGGGATTTCATCCCTTTCGAAGATGTTACAAATACACGAGTTTTGAAACCTTGCCGGGAGAGAAAGTCCGGACTGCCATTTTGTGTAGATCTTCCGCCGTAATAGCATCAATCAGAGCGCGGGTTTGCTCGTCTTTCATTATCTTCCCGAACGAGATCATGCTCTTTCCCATCGACAGACATTGAGTTTCTCCTCCTTCGCCGCTGATGGCGAGCTGGCCGAGCAGTTGTTTCTTAGCGGCCTTCAATTTGGCTTCGCTGAGAGGAGTTGAGCAGATTTTCGCGAGGATGCGGTCTACCGCGCGCAGACATTTGGCGAGATTCTCCTTTTCGCAGCCCAGGCTGATGGTGATCATGCCGGTTTCGCGGAACTGGGCGTACGCACATTCGATAGAGTAAACCCATCCGTGTTTCTCGCGAAGGTAGGCACCAAGCATACTGTTCGACGATGGACCTCCAAGGATGTTGGTAAGCAGCGCCGCGGTCACCCTTTCGCTGTCCGGGTTGTAGAGCGACGGGGCCTCCACCCCAAGCAGCGCGTTTGCTTCGTGGTTGTGTTTGTCTTCGGTAATATCGAAATGCCGTGAAGAAGATACCCGGTCTTCGCCGGGTATGACCATCTGGTCTTCGCCGGGCGTTATATATTTCCCCGCAAGGGCGAGCATCTGCCTTTCCAGCTTTTCTTCATCTCCTGAGGCTACGATACAAAGCGCCATGTTAGAAGGGATGAAGTTGCGGCGGTAGTAGGCCTTCAGGTCTTCGACGGTGATGCTGCCTACGGACTCCACTGTTCCGAGTATGAGCCTGCCGAGGGGGCTACCCTCGAAAAACCGGCTTTCGAAAGTGTCGAATATGTCGTCTGAAGGACTGTCTTTGTAGGAGATAATCTCATCGATTATGACTCCGCGCTCGGTTTCAATTTCGTGTTCGGGGAAGGTAGCGCGGGTTGCGATTTCGAGCAGCAGCCCGACCGCTTTCCATATGTCTTCGCGTAGGACGGTGGCGTGGAGGACGATTTCTTCCTTGGTCGTATAGGCGTTGAGTTCGCCGCCAAGCCGGTCGAGGTAGGAGTTGATTCGCGAGGCGCTGAAATGCTTCGTGCCCTTGAAAATGGTGTGCTCTACGAAATGGGCCGTACCCTGGGGAAGATCCCCCTCCGCCCGGGTCCCGCAGCGTACGCTTAGCGAGCAGTACGCGACTTTGCTCGCGCTGCTCTTAACCGCAAAACTCAGCCCGCTCTCACTTCTTCCGCTTCTCATCCTTGTAGTCGTGTTCTCTGCGTATGGATTTTATCGCGCTTTTCGAGAAACCGCGTTTGCCGGGTTTGTTGTATCTGCGTGATTGGTAGTAATAGAGGTCGTGTGTGTCTGCCGCGACTATGAAATTGAAACATCTGGCGTTCCGGGACGGCTCGGCCGGGGAGATGCTGAATGCGATAAGGGCTTCGGGGCAGCCGGCATCGAACAGGCTGTCTGCTGCGAAATTGTCTGTCGCTATGATTCCGGGGGAGATGACTGCTACGGAATCGCGCCCGGGGAAATCGGCGTCCAGATCGTCGCGGGCTATATAAATCTTTTGCTTTCTCGCTTTCGAAAGGTTGCCGTTGTAATATGAGAGACCGAAAATATTGGTGGCTGAGTTGGTGAGGGACTCCTCTACGAAGAACTGGATTATGTCCAGCAGGGCGGGGAGGTAGACGAACTCGCGGCCGGAGGTGATGGTGACCGGGGAGAAGGGGATGCTTACTACCTCGAGCTTTCCTTCCAGACTACGGAAGGAGTCATCGTTTCCTCCCTTGAGTAGCGAGAGGTAAGCGAGGCCCGACTTGTCCTGAGAAAGGTAGAGGAAATAGTAGGCGGAATCGTTCTTTAAGGCCTCGAAATCCTCGGGGTCGCAGAACTCGAAGGGGGAGATTCTCCAGCGCCGGCGGACCTCCTCGCGGAGCGCTATGTCCAGCAGGCTGTCTCCGCTCAGGACTACCTTTGTGGTTTTGGTCTGGAAATCGGCAAGCCTGGCCTTGCGGGTGTAGATGCGGCCCTGGCCGAAGGCATCCAAGATATAAAGATTGATGCCGTTCTTATTGAGATAAGCCGCCATCTCCTCATATCGGGAAGCGTGCTCATTCATGCCAGTCTGCATAACGATGTTGCGGAC
>ONOI01000074.1 GCA_900319375.1 uncultured Bacteroidales bacterium
TAGACGCTCCCGAGATGACTACCGGCGAACTCTTCGACGCGCTTAAAGACCGCACCGAACTTACCCCCGAACTTTACGAAAAGATGAAGGGCCTGTTCGAGACGGCGGATTTTGTGAAATTTGCCAAATATGTAGCAGACGATGCTCAGAACGCCGAGGCTCTGCCTCTGTGTGTAAGGTTCGTCACAAGTACATATCAGGCCGAAATCGAGGAGGAGGCTCAGGATAAGGATGTTCTTTGAGTATCCAGCATTACTGTGGCTGCTGGCGGTCCCCGCGCTGCTTATAGTCCTATATATTTATAGGGAAGCGAGCGGAAGGACCCCTCACCTCCGCGTAAGTTCGGCCGCGCCCTGGAAGGCCGGTGGCCCAAGTGTGCTGTCGGTCGTGCGTCATCTCCCGTTCGCCCTTCGCGCGATAGCGCTTACGATGCTGGTGATTGCGATCGCCCGCCCGCGTTCGAGTACTCAGGTCGAGAAAACGGACACCGAAGGAATCGATATCATTCTGGCGATGGACATCTCGACCAGTATGCTGGCCCAGGATTTCACCCCCAACCGCCTCAGCGCAGCGAAGGATATCGCGATCGAGTTCATCGCCCAGCGCCCGAGCGACCGGATGGGTATAGTCGTGTTTGCGGGCGAGAGCTATACTCAGTGTCCGCTGACTACAGACCGCGCTACGCTTATCAACCTGATGAAGGAGGTGCAGACAGACCTCATCGAAGACGGAACCGCGATCGGAAACGGACTCGCGACCGCCGTGGCCCGTATGGCCGATTCAGACGCCAAGAGCCGGGTGGTTATCCTGCTCACGGACGGAGTCAACAACAGGGGCGAGGTGGCCCCGATGACGGCCGCCGAAATCGCGAAAACCTACGGAGTCAGGGTATACACGATCGGAGTGGGAGCGAACGGACTGGCCCCGTATCCGGTGATTACACCGTGGGGAGTGGAGACCCGCAAGGTCCAGGTCGAGATAGACGAGGACCTGCTGCGCGGGATCGCTTCCTCGACCGGAGGCCGCTATTTCCGCGCTACAGACAATACTAAACTCGCCGAGATATACGGCGAAATCAACAGGATGGAGAAGGCGAAGACCAGCGTCGAGTCCTTCCCCGTATATCAGGAACTGTTCGGAAAGTTCGGCCTGATCGCTCTGATCTGCCTGCTAGCCGAGTTGGTGATAAGACTTTTGCTTAGGAGGATGCCATGATAATATTTGCGAACTATCAGTTTTTGTGGCTCCTGCTGCTGGTGCCGGTGATTCCGGCAGTGTATGCGGTTGTAAAGGGGCTCAGGCGCGCCCGAATCAGGCGTTTCGGCGACGAGACGATGGTCCGTGAGCTGATGCCACACTACAGCTCGGCCAAAGGCTGGGTCAGGATAGTCCTCTTTACTCTGGCGTTCATGTTCTTCGTTATCGGACTGGCCCGTCCTCAGATAGGAGCCAAACTCAGCGAGAGAAAGATCAAGGGCGCGGAGATAATGATATGTCTGGACGTGTCGAACTCGATGCTTGCCGAGGATTATTCCCCGAACAGGCTTGAGAGGGCGAAGATGGCTATCTCTTCGATAGTGGATAAGCTGCGCGATGACCGTATCGGCCTTATAATTTTCGCCGGTACTTCGTTCGTTCAGCTGCCAGTTACGACGGACTACGTCTCGGCTAAGATGTTTTTGAGCTCGATCGATGCCGGCTCTATCCCGGTCCAGGGAACTGCCATCGGCGATGCGATCCACACCGCGATCAAGAGCTTCAGCGCCCAGAGCGAAAAGAGCAGGGTCATCATCCTGATTACGGACGGCGAGAACCACGAAGACGACGCGGTCGCGGCCGCCAGGGAAGCGGGCGAATCCGGAATCAGAATCTACACTATCGGAGTGGGCTCGACCCACGGCCAGCCTATACCCGTAGACGGCCAGCTCCTTACCGACAAAGACGGCAATATAGTAGTCTCGAAGCTTGACGAAGCGGTCCTTCGTAAGGTTGCCGCTGCCGGAGGCGGAGCCTATGTCCACGCCGGCAACGACGAGTTCGGCCTTAACCCCATCATCGACGATATCCGCCGGATGGAAGGGGAGGAGTTCTCGTCTGTAGTGTTCGAGCAGTACGACGAACAATATGTTTATTTCTTTGCGCTTGCCCTGCTGCTTCTCGTTATCGAGGTCCTGGTAGGCGAGCGTAAACCGGACAGAAAGATGTTCGACTGAGATGATGAGAAGGATATTGTACATATTTATGATGCTCCTTGTAGCGCTGCCCTCGTTTGCCCAGACAGACAAGAGGGAAGTGAGGAGGGGCAACCGTAAGTTTGACAAACATAATTACAAAGAGGCGGAGCTGGATTATCGCAGGGCTCTGGTGAAGGATTCTACTTCCTTTGCGGCAATCTACGATCTGGCCTCGGCCCTTTACAAACAGAAAGACTATGAAGGGGCGGGTTCGGTCCTTGCGCGTCGCGAAGAGGCTCCTCCGATGGACCTTGACGGCGCTAAATACTACTTCAACGCCGGTGATATAGCCCTTCAGAAAAAGGACTACGCTACCGCGATGAAGGTTTTCAAGCAGACGCTCCTTATTGATCCGGGCGATCTTGAGGCGAAGGACAATTACATCTACGCTAAGAAAATGCTCGAGAACCAGCAGCAGAACCAGGATCAGCAGAATCAGAACCAGAACCAGCAGAACCAGGACCAGCAGGACCAGCAGCAGGATCAGCAGCAGAATCAGGACCAGAACCAGAATCAGCAGGATCAGCAGCAGCAGAATCAGGATCAGCAGCAGAAAATATCTCCTCAGCAGGCCCAGCAGATGCTCCAGGCTATCCAGGCTAAGGAAAAGGAGACTCAGGATAAGGTAGAAAAGGCTAAGGCCCTGAAGGCTCAGTCCCGTCAGAAAGAGAAGAATTGGTGATGAAAAAGATAATAGTTTCCATAGTATTGGCTTTTACGGCCGCCGTGGCTCTGGCGCAGATACGCGTTGAGGTTCCATCGGCGGTCGCGCTCGATGAACAGTTCAACCTTACGTTTGTAGTTGAGGGAAACAAACCGAGTTCCTTCGACTGGCAGTGTCCGGCCGATTTCCAGCTCGTCTGGGGTCCTCAGACCGGGACCAGCAGCTCTTTCAGTATTATCAACGGCAAGACTACCCGCAGTACTCAGACTTCATACACCTATGTTCTGATGCCCCGTAAGGAGGGTACTTTCCAGCTTCCGGCCGCTAGCGCCAAGGTCGGGAACAAGACCCTGACTTCGCCTGCGAAAACGATCAAGGTGGCTAAGAGCGGAGCGTCAAGCGCATCCTCGACCCCTTCTCAGCAGAATGCGTATTCCGTCTCGGGCGAAGACCTGTTCATGAGGCTGGAGGTCAGTAAGAACAGGGTAGTTATAGGCGAGCCCTTCACCGCCTCGATAAGACTCTATCAGAGAGTGAATATAGCGGGTTACGAAGACTTCAGACTCCCGTCGTTTGACGGTTTCTGGAGCCAGGTCTTAGCCTCCCCGCAGGAGATTCAGTTCCAGAGGGAAACGCTCGGCGATGCGATCTACAATGCCGCCACTATCCGCAGCTACACCCTTATCCCCCAGCAGAGCGGGGATCTCGTAATCGACCCGTCCGAGCTGGTCTGCGTCCTTCGGGTCCGCAGCCGCTCTACCGCCGGCAGCCTCTTCGACAGCTTTTTCCAGGACGACTACAACACTATTCGCAAGCGCGTCTCGACTAAGCCCGTAACGATCCATGTCGCCGCGCTGCCTCAGCCCCAGCCCGAATCCTTCTGCGGGGGCGTGGGCAAGTTCTCGATCAGGACCATGGTCACCCGCGATTCGCTCGCGACCCACGACGCCGCCTCGCTGGTCCTCACCGTCTCGGGCCGGGGAAACCTCGCCCTTCCGCCCGAAGCCTGCCGCTCCGTCGGCGCCGAAAACCGATTTCAAGGTGGGGGATTCCGTCACCCACAAGGCCTTCGGCCCGGGGAAGATCGTGAAAATGACTCCCATGGGCGGCGATGCGCTGATCGAAGTGCAGTTTGATTCCGGCGAGACGAAAAAACTGATGCTGCGAGTGGCTTCCCAGCACATGACCCGGAACTGACCCGGAAAGGAGAACCCTATGACAGACCATGAAGGCTTCCACGTTCACGCCGACGGAACGATCCACGCAAATCACGGCGGCGAAGGGGAGGGGCACACCCATACCCATTCCCCCCAGAGCACAAAAACCATCAAAAACCGGCTGGCCCGGGTGATCGGTCACCTTCATGCCGTGGAGCGGATGGTGGACGACGAGAGGGACTGCGCGGAAGTCCTTGTACAGCTGGCCGCCGTACGCAGCGCGCTGAACAACGTTTGCAAACTGATCCTCCGCGACCATATGGAGCACTGCATCATCGATGCGGTGCAGAACAACGATACCGACGCCATCGACGAGCTGAACAAGGCCGTCGATCTGCTGATGAAATGAGAAGTACGCTATGAAAAGATCCCATATCCTTATGCTGCTGATCACCTGCCTGATCCTGGCAGCCGCCATTGCCGTTATCTTTTTCGTAGAGGGTCCGGCTCCACAAAAAAA
>ONOI01000072.1:0-5247 GCA_900319375.1 uncultured Bacteroidales bacterium
CGCCGCAAGGAGCTCGGTCTCCTGAAACCGGGGCAGTATGTGGTGAAGACCATCGTCACCACCGAGCTTATCCGCGAGATCTGCGAAAGCTTTGATATCCCTGTATACAACGTCCTGACGGGCTTCAAGTACATCGCCGAGGTGGTGAAGCGCCGCGAGAACGAAGGCGAATTCATCTGCGGAGGCGAGGAGAGCTACGGTTTCAACGTAGGCCAGTTCGTCCGTGACAAGGATGCGCAGATCGCTGCCGCAACTGTGGCGGAAGCCGCAGCCTGGGCTGCAGATCAGGGGCTTACCCTTTATCAGCTTATGCAGAAGATCTACAAGGAATACGGCTACCGCAAGGAAGGCCTGGTCTCGGTTGTCCGCAAGGGCAAGTCCGGCGCCGAAGAGATCGCAGCGATCATGGCCGGCCTGCGCGCGGATCCTCCGAAAGAGCTGTGTGGAAGCCCGATAACTAAGGTAATCGACTATCTTGAGCCTGAAAAGACCGGCCAGCCTAAGTCAAACGTCCTTCAGTTCTTCGATGAGGCGGGTGATGTAGTCAGCGTGCGCCCGTCTGGAACCGAGCCTAAGATCAAGTTCTATTTCGGAGCCAAGGGAGCAGACGCAGACGAGAAGATAGCCGCCCTGAAGGCGCAGTTCTGCAGCTAGCCCTTAAACGACTTACACCACGACGCGAGCGCGCACTCTTCGCAACGAGGGGTGCGTGCCGTGCAAATATAGCGGCCGTGGAGTATGAGCCAGTGATGGGCCACGGGCCGGAGCCCGGCCGGGATATGGGCTTCGAGGTCGCGCTCTACCGCTTCGGGCGTCTTGCCCTCGGAAAGGCCGAGCCGGTGGGAAACCCGGAAGACGTGAGTATCCACGGCGATTACCGGCTTATCGTAGACTATCGAGGCCACGACGTTCGCCGTCTTTCGCCCCACGCCGGGCAGCGTCATGAGCTCGTCGATATCGGAAGGGACCTCGCCGCCGTAGGCGCTTATGAGGCGCTGGGCCATGCCCACCAGATGTGCTGCCTTTGAGTTAGGGTAGGAGACGGATTTAATGAGCTCATAGACTTCGGCCGGAGTAGCGGCGGCAAGCGTCTGGGGGTCCGGGAAACGCTCGAACAGCGCGGGCGTAACCATGTTGACCCGCTTGTCTGTACATTGGGCCGAGAGTATTACGGCGCAGATTAGCTGGTACGGGCTGAGGAAATCGAGCTCCGACTGGGCGTTCGGAGCATTCTGTTCGAACCAGCGGACTATCGCTTCGAAGCGGGCTTTGCGGGTCATACGGTGATGCTGAGGTCGATGGCGCCGCGGTCACGGCTGAGCTCTGTACAATGTTCGTCCGCGCAGACGAAGACCCTGCCGGGATAGTTTTCGAAGATATTGCGGTCGTGGGTTACGATCACGACGGCCGTGCCGAAGTTTTCGTTGAGCTTGCGGAAGAGTTTCATGATGCCGTCTGCCGTCTCGGAATCGAGGTTGCCGGTGGGTTCGTCGGCGAGGATCACCTCCGGCCAGTTGAGGATGGCGCGGGCGATCGCGACACGCTGCTGCTCGCCTCCGGAAAGCTGGTGGGGCATTTTGTGGCCTTTGGTCTCAAGACCGACTTCGGCAAGGACTTCCTCGATGCGTTTTTCGGTCGCGGGACCTTTCTTCCAGCCGGTTGCGGTAAGGACGAATTCGAGGTTGTCGTGGACGCTTCTGTCTGTAAGGAGCATGAAATCCTGGAAAACGACCCCGCATTTTCTGCGGAGCAGGGGAATGTCTCTGGTCCTCATATTGTGGACTTTGTATCCGCAGACGTAGCACTTTCCTTTTTCGAGGGGATAATCCGCGATAAAAGTCTTGATGATGGAGGTTTTTCCGGAGCCTACCTTGCCGACTATGTAGACAAAATCTCCGGGATAAATATCCATATCTACATCGTAAAGGACGGTCTCATCTCCGCCTTTGATGTGGGCTTTTCTGAGGGTGATCAGAGCTTCGTTTTCCTGGGCCATCAAAAAATGAAATTTTTGTAGTGAAACACTACAAATATAGCGAGAAATTTAGTAAATTTGTAAGATTGTAAACGTTAATAAAATATTACTCTAGCATATGAGGGTTTTCCCGCTCCGTAAAGCAGTTGTTTTGGCTGCGATCCTTACTCTCCTGAGTATGCCGGCTGCCCTTTCAAGGGACACCAAGGCATATAAAACAGCACTCGACATGTACCGCCACGGCATGTTCGAAAGGGCGATGGCCCTGTTCGAGCAGCAGGCCGGCGATGATCTCTGCGAAGACTATGCGCTTCTGTGTGCAGTAAAACTGCGCAGCAGGGGCTGCGGGCGCAGGGTCGAGGCGATGGATGCAGCCCATCCTAAGACTATGATCAACTCCGCAGTACACTTCGAGTATGCGCTGCTTCTCTTCGACGAAGGGGAGTATCAGAAAGCAAGCGAAGAGTTTGCGAAAGTCAGCAGGACCCGTCTTTCGAGAGCGGAAGTCAGCGAGTACTGGTACAAAAAGGGCTTTGCGGCTTACAACGTAGGCCGTTTTGACGAAGCTTCCGAGTGTTTCCAGGAATGTACTTCGCGTGAGTCGCAGTACCTTAACCCTGCCCGCTTTGCCCTGGGCAGCATAGCCTATGGAAAGAGCGAGTTCGAGAAGGCGGCCTCATGGTTCGAGTTGACTAAGACAGACGAGCGTTTCCGTCTTCTGAGCGACTTCTACCTGGTAGACTGCCATTTCATGATGAAGGACTACAATTACGTAGTGACCAACGGCGAGAGAATCTTCCCCGAACTTACTCCTGAGAGCAGACAACACCTCTCGAGGCTTCTGTCCGAGTCATACCTCGTAGCCGGAGATGCCGGAAAAGCCAAGGAATATCTCGGATGGGAGAATATCAATTCAGGTTCGAAGTCAGACTCCTTCCATGCAGGCTCTGTTTATTACGCCCTCGGAGATTATACCAATGCCGTCAAGTACTTCGAGCAGATGACAGACAGGACAGACAGCATCGGTCAGATCGCCTCCTATCAGCTGGGACACTCCTACATCAAGCTGAAGAACAAAGTCAAGGCGATGGGTTGCTTCAAGGAGGCCAGCGAGAAGGATTACGACGATGTGATCAAGGAAGACGCGTTCTTCAATTATGCGAAACTGGCATTCGACCTGGACGGAAACGATTCGGTCTTTACAGACTATATCGCCAAGTACAATACCTCCAGGAAGGGCGAGATGATCTACGATTACCTCGCGATGTCTTCGCTCCGTAAACACGACTATGCTGCCGCCGTCGATGCCTACGACAATATCGACGACCTTACGGATGCCCAGAAAATCAACTACGTCAAGGCTAACTACCTGAGGGCCGAGCAGCTGCTCAGGGGCGGGGCCAACAAAGATGCAGTCCGTTATCTCAAGGCGGCATCGGCATACTATTTCCCCAAGAGCGACAGGTTCAACCAGCTCTGCCGTTACACTCTCGCGGAAACCTACTTCAAGACGGAAGCATATCCCGAGGCCCTGAAAATCTACACTGATCTCTATAATCTTTCGGCTCTGGACGGCCGTCAGGAAGGGAAACTCATACCTTACGGAATAGCTTACACTTACTTCAAGCAGGGCGATTATGCCGGAGCGGCTAAGTGGTTCGACACTTACATCAAGAGTAAGGATTCGTATGCGAGGGCGGACGCCCTGCTGCGCCGTGCGGACTGCGATTTCGCCCGCAAGGACTACGCAGGCGCCGCGGCCGCCTATCAGGCCTACATAAACGAGTTCCCTTCGTCGACGGATATTTACCCGTATTATCATCAGGGCGTAGCCTACGGTCTGGTAGGGGATAAGGCCAGGAAAGTAAAGGCTCTTTCGATGGTCAAGAGCGCCGTTCCCGGCAGCAAGTATTACAATCAGGCTATGTATGAGCTTGGAAGAGCCTACAACGAAATAGGTGATTCCAAACTCTCCATCGGTGCGTTTGAACTTCTCGAAGACAATACTGCAGACAAGGAGTTTATTGCGAAGGCAAGGATGGGTAAGGGAATGGTCCTCAGAAACAACTCCAAGTTCGACGAAGCCCTTGAGTGTTACAAGTCTGTAGTGTCCGAGATGCCCGGAACCGAGTATTCAAACGACGCTCTGCTCTCTATCCAGTCTATCTACAACGCCAAGAAACAGCCCGAGAAGTACATCGAATACCTTGAGGCCAACAACCTCAGCACCGGAACCAGCGAGGCAGACAGGATGCAGCTTTACTACAATACTGCAGAGCAGGTCTTCCTTGCAGGGAACTACTCCGGCGCGGTTACTTCCTTCATCCGTTTCATCAGCCAGTATCCGGATGCAAAGAACGTCCCTACGGCGTACTACTATCTCGCCGAGTCTTATAAGAATCTTGGTCAGAAAGAGAAAGCCTGCGAGTATTACCGCAAGAGTATAGACGAAGGCCTGAGCGGTTCATACGCCGAGCTCGCGATGGTCAACTACGCGTCGATATCCCTCTCTCTCGAACACTTCGAGGATGCCTTCGCGGCATACTCAAGCCTCCTTGTCCAGAAAGACATGCTCTCCAGCAGGGTAGACGCCCTCGCCGGTCAGATGCGTTCGGCCTACCGCGGAAGACTCTACTCCGAGGCTATCACAGCCGCCAAGAAACTTGAAGGCAGTACAGACAATCAGGCTCTGCGCAGGGAAGCCCTGTACGTACAGGCTAAGTCCAATCTCGTAATGAGCCGCCGTGACGAAGCCTTCAAGATCCTCCACAAACTCGCCGGCGAACCTTCTACAGCCGAAGGCGCCGAGGCCAGATATCTCATTATTCAGTCCAGTTTCGATGCCGGTAACTTTACTGAAGTCGAGAATCAGGTTTATGATTTCGCCGCGAAGGCGGGAGACCAGTCATACTGGCTGGCTAAAGCCTTCATCGTGCTCGGAGACTCCTTCGTAGAAAGGGGCAACATCGAGCAGGCGGTGGTTACCTACGAAAGCGTCCGCGACGGATATACTCCTTCCGAGTCGGGCGATGATATCCTCGATACAGTCGAACACAAACTAGCAACTCTCTAATGATGAAAAAACATATCATTATCGCCGCAGTATCGGCCTTCGCAAGTATCTTCGCTTCGGCCCAGACGATCAACCCCAGCGTTGAGGTCACCAACGACTTCCTCTCGTCGGTAGACGACTACAACAAACTCGGGGTAGATCCCGCAGTTCCGGATTCAGTCGCCAAGTTTGACCTCAATTTCGACTACGACGTGTTCGC
>ONOI01000072.1:5284-6661 GCA_900319375.1 uncultured Bacteroidales bacterium
ACGACCCGTGAAAAGCGCTCCGTCTTCTTCCTGAACCTTGGTGCGGGATATACGCTGCATCCGGTGGCTACTGCAGTCCTTTCGCCGCGTACAAAAGGGAAGTTCGCAATTACTGCTTATCAGAATTTCCATGGTTATTATGGCCCTTATAGGCAGTTCGACAATACTATCAGATGGGACGGAACCAGCACTTATACCGGAATGGACTTCTCCGAGCTCGGCGGTATTCAGGGTACCCTCAGGCTCGCAAAGACAGATCTCATGTTCAATTTGGCCTATAACGGCCTCTATGTGAGGGACAACATTATTACTTCAGGCGAATTCCACGATATAGGCGGTCAGATCCGTATTACCTCCACCGAATGGGCCGAGAACTTCATGGCCTACGATGTCGAGGCCCGCTACAATATGGCGGTCGATAACACGGTAGCATCTCTTAAGGAGAGCAAGTTCCTCATCAAGGGTACTCTCGCCCCCGTATCGAACCTGCCGGCCAGTTTCGCCATGGACTTCATTACCGGTTATACCGGCTATTACGGCCTGCTCAGCTCCGCCGTGTACAACATCTCCGCGACACCGAGGGTAGACTTCGACCTCTGGAAGTTCCACTTCACTACGGGCGCGAAGTTCTCCTTCATCAGCAGATCGGTCGGGACCGAGCCCAACAACAAGCTCCATATCTATCCCCATGTAAAGGTGGACATCAAGATGATAGGCGACAAGCTCGATCTCTTTGCAGGAATTACCGGAGGAGACGAACTCAATTCCTATTCCAGGCTCAAGAGAAGGAATCATCATTTCCACTACGATGCCGCAGAGGCCTACGACGACCTCAAGTTCTCCCGCGAGAAGTACAACGCCTTTGTAGGCATGACCGGCAGCATCAGTTCGCTCTTTGAGTACGATCTGCGCTTCGGCCATGCAGCCCTCGCAGACTCCCCGCTGGACGGTATCAATACCGCTGCGAACTCCGCCGTGGTCAAGTTCAAGGACTATGGCATGACCTACGGAGACTTCTCGGCCGTGCTGGATCTGCGCTCGCTAGAGCTCGAGGCCGGCCTCCACTACCGGAAAACCGACATCGGTCTCCTGACAGACGTCTTCGACCTGCCGGAAGTCTCCTCGGATTTAAGCGCTATCTTCAATCTGCGCAGACGCCTTTATCTGGGCGCTTCGCTCGAGATGTCGCTCGGCCGTCAGATGACCTCGTCTGCCGCAACCCCCGTTACCTATACACTCCCGGCGTGGTATGATCTCGGCGTATATGCCGAGTACAGGTTCAGCCCCGTCCTGTCTCTGTGGGCACGCGGAGGCAACCTCCTCAATCAGACAATTGAAAAGGTACCGTTCATAGCGGAACACGGCGTCCATGTAACC
>ONOI01000019.1 GCA_900319375.1 uncultured Bacteroidales bacterium
CGTCCGTGTGCAGCAGGGCCTGGGACTTTTCCTCCTTCAGCAGAGCCTTTGCAAGCTCCTCCATTTCAACTATCTCGTGGAAATAATCGTTGATGGGCTGGAGCGCCTTGAATATTTCAATAGCGTGATCGGCTATTTTATGCAGTCCCGTATTCAGGACTGCATTCAGAGGAACGCTTTTGATAAAAAACTTACCGTCGATGTCGGTGGTGACTGCAATTTTGAGCTTACGGTTCATGACGACAACACCGGGGAAAGGCTCCCCCGCCTCATCATAGACGGTTCCCTGGACCTGACGGGTATTCTGCGCCCGCCCGAGTGGGACAAAGAGCACAAACAAGAACACGACGGCCAGAACCTTCGATATAGTTATCTTGGAAAAGGACATAACCAACACTACTGTTTTTTCGGTTTAAAGTTAACTTCTAAATATGAAAAATCAAAGTCTGCAAGTGACTAATTAACACGCCATTCGCCCCTCATATTAACCAGACAAGGGGCGAATGCGTTAAAATTGTTGTTATTCTACTGTTTCAGCAGATATTTCGAAACATAATCAGAGACATATTTCTCAAAATCATTAGATTCGAGAATTTGCGCATCTGATGCGGCACCAACATAAAACCTGCAAATTCCGGCATAGTTATACACTTGCGTGTCGAGTATCCAACTCCCCTTCTCTTCCGTAAGGTCGTTTTCTGCGAGCGGATGCTCTTCAAGCAGGAGGTTTTTGGCCATGACGCCAAGGCGGAGCCGGACGCGGCAAGGAGTCCTCCCCGACATTCCGAACACGTCCAGGCCCTGCTTTTCGTGTTTGTCTTCGTTTGTCCACGATTCGTCTTCGAGAAGCATTGCTTCCTGCATTCTGGAGACCTTGAAGAGTTTGCTGCGGCCATCCTGAAGATCGAAGCCCCAGACGTCTATGTAGTTGGTAGTAAAGCCGAAGGGTTCGATATAACGGTCGCGGACGGTGTGTGAGTTACCGGACTCATAATTCTTCAGAACAACTTTCTTTTTCTCGCGTATTCCGTGGGCCAGGGTCTCTACGATATTTCTGAGCGAACGGCCGTCTACCAGATCTGCGATACCGGTACTGTCGTAGATAATAGCCAGTTTCTTCTGAAGATTTGCTTTAAGAGCGTTGGTCGGGTCGAGCCTGTCGATAAGGTTATTGACAAGATGAGCCTCTTCGTCGGAGAAGTAGACGAGATTCTGGAACTCCGGGTAGTCCTCCGGCATACTCTTGAGCTTGTACACGTTGGGTGCAAGCTTCTCGACCACGAATCCACACTCCTTGAAGGTATCGATATACCTGTAGATGGACCTGTATGAGGTTTCCAGTTGCCGGGCGAGTTCGTCAACCGTATAATCGACACTCCCCGACATCAGCGCCATCAAACGCAAAAGTCTTTCTACTTTTGGCTGGTCCATACTATTATATTACTGCTCGTCAGCTTCTACGAATTCAAGATCGAGGTCTTCGATAAACATTGCCACCTCTGCGCTGTTGCTGATCCAATCAATCATTTCTTTACTCATAACTGTTGTTCTTTCTATTCAACAATGCAAAGGTATGCCCCATTTTTGACAGTTCTTGTCAAAAATATAAAATTTTGAAAAAAAGACAAAAAAAAGCCCGGAACTTCCGGGCTTACTCTATTTTTTCTTCTGAGTGAACATCCATGGTAGGAAGTCCGGTTCGGATACCGCCGGATTCCAGGCATTGTGGCCCACTCCGGGATACTCTTTATACTCAACCGGAACTCCGCTGGAAAGAAGTTTCCAATACGCTACGCGCGAGCAGAACAGAGGAACCACAGGGTCTGCGTCGCCGTGGTAAATACGGATATGGGTCTTGATATCGCCGGTAAGACGGTCGGGATTGATGGCGCCGCAAATAGGGACGGCAGCCGCGAACTTGTCCGGATGGCGTGCGATGATGTCGAAGGTGGCCATTCCGCCCATCGAGAGACCCATCACATAGAGTCTGCGGGTATCTACCGGATACTTCTCGGCAAAGCTGTCTACAAGGTCCAGTACGGCCTTCATAATGTCCGTTTCAGGAGAATCCGCGGGCATATTGTCAAGGGTAAAGGAGTTACGGAACTGATAGGCCCAGAAATCCTTTTCAGGACACTGAGGAAAGATAGCATAGCAAGGGAAATCCAGGCGGTTGACCGGGTTTGTAAATACCCTGGAGCAGTGGACCAACTGCAGCTCATTATCGCTTCCCCGCTCTCCGGCTCCATGAAGGAACAAAACAAGCGGATACTTCTTGCCTTTTTCCAGAGTCAAAGGCTCGATATAACGGTAACGGAGAGTGTCTGCGCCGTCGTTGTAGACGGAACAGCCCGAAAGATATTCGGCCGAAGCCGGACCGAAAGCAGATGCGGGCAAAGTGTCGGGGGCTTTGCGAACGCCGCAGTTGCAGGAAACCGCCATCAGCAGACCTGCCAGGAGAATTACGGGATATTTCATATTATTAAAGATTTATTCTACGTACAGCAACAGACCCTTCAGATACTCTCCTTCAGGGTGATAGATATTGACGGCGTGATCCGCGGGCTGGCAGAGACGGTCGACGATACGCACCCTGCGGCCTACCTGAGCCGCTGCGCTGAACACAGCCAGCGCGAAAGCCTCTTTGTCTACTACCTGCGAACAGGAGAAGGTAAAGATGAGGCCGCCGGGCGCTACCTTCGCAATCGCGGCGGCGTTCAGCCGCTGATAAGCGCGAAGCGCGTTTCTCAGCACGCCGCGATGCTTGGCAAAGGCCGGCGGGTCTACTATCATAAGGTCGTACTTCCCTCCCTCACACTGACCGAGGAACTCGATAGCATCCGCCGTGTATGATGTATGGTTCTTAAGGCCATTAAGAGCGACATTTCTGTCTACCATAGCCATCGCGCGCGCGGACGAATCGACCGAGTCGACATGGGCCGCGCCGGCGGCAAGGGCGTAGATTGAAAAACCGCCAGTGTAGCAGAACAGGTTCAGGACATTTCTTCCGGCCGCATAGCGGGCGACGAGCGCGCGGTTCTCCCTCTGATCGAGGAAGAAGCCCGTTTTCTGGCCCTCGTCCCAGTTGACATAGAATTTGTGGCCGTTCTCGAGAACGACGGACTCTGAGCCGGTAAAGCCGGGAGCGGTATAGATGTAGCCGTCGATAAGGTCCAGTCCGGCCTTGAAGGGCGCGGTCCCCGAACTCTTGTCGTATACGGCCTTCAAGCGCTCGCCATAGACCGCCTGCAGCGCTTCGGTAATCTGGCGTTTGGCCCTGAACATGCCGGCGCTGTGGGCCTGCATGACGCAGACGCCGTCGTACCAGTCGATGATAAGGCCGGGAAGGCTGTCGCCTTCGCCATGGACCAGGCGGTAGCAGTTAGTAAGCGGGGAGTCGACCAGCCCGAAGGCCTTACGGGCCTCGTAGGCCGCCCGGATAGAGTCGGTCCAGAAAGACTGGTCGAGGTTGTCCATCTCGAACGAGAGCATACGGACTGCGATCGACCCGATCTGATAGTGTCCGCAACCGAGCACAGAACCGTCGGAGGCCTGGACAGTCACGACATCACCCTCGGCGGGCTTGCCGACTACCTGAGCGATAGCCCCGGAAAACACCCATGGGTGGAACCTCAGCAGGCTCCCTTCCCTATCTTTCTTTAATATTACCTTGCTCATCCAATTTAAGCGGATTCTTAGCCGTTTGCAGAAGTTTCAGATACATCTCCCTGCATACCCAGGCATCAGTAGCAGCGTAGAGTTGCTGGGCTGGAGACAGTTTGTCGGCCTCCCAATTTGAGAGCTGCTGGGTCTTGGAGATTCTGATCCCAAGGATAAGGCCGGCCATTTTCTTGACACTTTTGTCTTTGATACCCCACTCCCAACCTATTTTCTGAAGGTCTACGAAGTTTTTCCCCTCAAACGGGGCAAGCCTCTGAAGGCAACGGACGTCATCTCCGGACGCAGCTCCGACCTTCATTATGCCGGGATCCGAAAGGATATAACGCAGACGGCGCCTGAGGCCCATCTTACATACTCTGAAGAGGTAAGCTTTATCGGGCCCGGAGAGCTGAAGCAGCGCA
Source organism: uncultured Bacteroidales bacterium (assembly GCA_900319375.1). Classification (GTDB taxonomy): domain Bacteria; phylum Bacteroidota; class Bacteroidia; order Bacteroidales; family UBA932; genus Cryptobacteroides. Next base: position 4,083 of record ONOI01000019.1, read on the forward strand.
ACACCGCGATGGGGGTGATGGGGCTCGAAAACAGGGCGTGTTTCAGTATCGAAACCCAGTATCTTCTGTTTTCTAAGGTACTGGATAGCTTTATAATATTCGATTCCGGGGGCTTCGACAACTATAATATCTCCCTTGAATGCTTCCAGCGGGAGTTTTTCCAATTCCTCCGGAGTAATAGACGGTATAAATGAGTTATCTGTCATCTGAATCGGTCAGAATAAACTCTGAATCTTCGTTAAGGATAGCGCTGAAGCCCTCCCATTTAGGATAAGCCACACGATGTGTAAAAATATTGCGACGGCGCATCGCCTTGAAGCAGGCTTCGTTTACCACTTTGCCCGGATCGAGAACCTGAATCTTAGGAAAACGGGCCCTAAGAGTATCCGCCCGGACCGAATAATCATCCAGAAGGAGGACGTCGAGAGCCATCGTATCAACTACACTTACACTGTCCAGGACTATTTCCTTCGGATATACTCCGATCAGGCTCCCTTCAAAATCGGGCTGGTACTTGAAAAACTCCTCATACAGTTTCTTCGGTTTGGATGAGACTATACCGACTCTGGTATCTTCATCTCCCGCCACTTTTTCCGCCATAAGCTCGAGCGGGAAGAATACGACATCCTGGATATTGAATACACGAAGCAGCGAATCGAGGTCGTACTTACCATAAGCGGCCATAGCTGAAGAGCTGAGTACCAGGACCTTACCCTTCGCTTTATGAGAGTATGAGCTCATATCCGAGAGGGTACGGTAACTGAGGGTATCAAGACAGGCAAGCGCCGCTTTTACGGTAAGCTCGCGCAGCCGCTCCGCCCCTTCCTCAGTCTCAAAAGTATTCAACGGGCCTTCGTCTTTAATGACAACGCGGCTTATCACTTCCCCGCTGAAATCGAGCAGGGAGTCGCGTACCGGTCTTGCATCGACATTGTCGAAATTATCGGAAAGAAACAGAGAAAAAGCGAGTGAACTCACCTCTTCCTGAGGGCCGCAGATTACTATATTGCCGCCGGGGTCCTTCTGCTTGAAAGAGTCCAGAAGCTGATGTCCGGCACTGGACCTGTCCTGGATAAGATCCGATACAAACTGGATTACGGGCCTTTCCGACTCTACCTTAGGCTGACACCCACAAAGGCAGAAAAGCGTAGCGAGAAGGATTATGGAAGATATTCTGATTTTCATCTATACTTTGAAAACTGCGTATACGAGATTTTTGAGAATATAAAGCACACACGAGAGGGTTACGGCGAGGGCCCAGTTGTGGCCTAGAAGGATTACAACCGCAACAATAACAGCTATCTCCACTATGAAGGATATCCTCTTCAGCAAAATGGTTTTAGTGTCGTCCGCCGCTATTTTCATCGAGAACATAGGCACCTCACAGACCAGAAGAGCGCAGAGAACTACCGTCAAGACCGGCACAAACACCAGCCCGCCGCAGAGGGTCGCGAGCAGCGATGCGGGCTCATAAGCCACGAACCAGCACAGCGAGCCGCAGAGCAGCGCAGCGACCGGGGTCGGCAGGCCTACGAAACTTCTGTGTTGACGGGGATCGACGTTGAACTTCGCAAGCCTGAGGCCTGAAAACACCGCCAGAAGCAGCGGTACCAGACACCACGCGCTCGAGGAGAATGTACAGGTCTTCATCAGGTTATAGAGCATAACCGAAGCAAGCACGCCGAAACTGACCATATCGCTGAGCGAATCGAGCTCCTTTCCAAGCTCGGAATAGGCGTCCAGCGCACGCGCCGCAAGGCCGTCGCAGAAATCGAAGACGGATGCGGCGATCATAAGCGGAAACGCCAGACGGATATTGCCCTCAAGGGCGAAGACGACTCCCAGCAGGCCCGAGGCGAGCCCGAGGGATGTAATGAAATTAGGAATAGACTTCTTCAGGGACATCTTTATCTCTTGGCATTCGGATGCTTCTCAAAGAAGCCTTCCGGAAGAGCACTCTTATGGATCATTATATCGAGGGTCTGGGCCTTGACGAATTTCTCGCTGGCATACCAGATTCCATCGTACTTGCCGGTCTCGCCCCAGGAATTCTTGACGAGATAATATTTGGCGCCCCACTGGTCCTCGGCGGTACCGAAGATATGCATACCGTGGTCGTCTGTCATGGTCTTGTTTTCGAACTCGATCTGACGCTGTTCCTGGGAAACTTCCTTCTCGACTACGTTGTTTGTCTTGGATCCGTTCTTGGGCTTCTTGACGCTGTCTTTCGCTTCGCCGTAACCGACCCAGTGGGCCTGGTCTGAACCGGCATTGGTAAGCTCTACGTCTGCAAGGATCGCAAGACCGTCGCGGGTGAAACCGGGCTCGCTGACATCAGCGCCCCAGCAGACCGTATAGCCGTTTTCGAGGGCATGGTCAAGTATCTCCATCATTTCGTCGATGGGGACGTTGTAGTATTCGTCCCAACGCCAGTTGTCGCAGACCTCCAGCGGGAACCAGGTATAGAACGGGTGATGTGTAAAGGAAGTAATGGTAATATAGTCGTCCGGATTGAAACCGAGGGCATCACGGTAGCTTTCGGGAGTATACTCAACTCCGTCTACGGTAAACTTCTCGGGATATGCTCCGAAATACTCGCGAAGAATCGCATCAAGACCGCGCTTCCAGGCTGTAGTAAGAGTCTTGTTCGGGTTCTTCACTACTGCGTCCATATAGGCCTTGAGGACTGCGTCCAGCTCGGCCTGCTTCGGCAGATCTGTACCGTAGTTCATTCCTGTCATCTCTACATTGGGAACGATACCCCAGTCCCTGACTACATGGAGGACGTCTTCCGCCTGGCTTCCTACGCGGAAAGCGAGGGCTCCGTCAAGCATCACATATTTGTCTGCACGCTCCGAGTAGGAATGGCTCACTACGAAAAACTCTGAAAGGTCAGGGTACTTCTCAGGGTCTTTGATATCCTTGATACGGATAATCTCGGACTCGATGAAGCTGATCGTAGAGAAGGACCAGCAGGTTCCGCTGCTCTTCTGATTCTTCACTGAAGTAACGGGCAACTCCTTGATTGTAGTGAATTTGTACTCGGGGAAATTAACCTTCGGTTTCTGGGCCTGCGCGGCGGCGCTCAGGGAAAGGACGAAAATGTTTCATACTGTTTACTAATCTATACAAGCTTCAAATTTAATAAGAATATCCAAAAAATCACTAACTTTGGGCCATGAAAAACATCATACCTTTTGTCGCGCTTGCGATTCTCGTTCTGAGCTGCAAACGCGAAACCGATGTAAGGGTCAAACACGGAGAACAACTTTCTTTTACTACAGAGAGTTCTATACTCCGTGACGGAGATCTTGTTGGAGTGTCGATGGACTCTCCCCTCTCATACATAAATGTAAAAATGACTTATGGCTCAGGGAATTTGACCCCTGGCAATAAGCTTTACTGGCCGGTCAACATGCCGGACAGCGCAGTAACATTCCTTGCTTATCATCCCTATTCAGCCAGCTACAACGAGGGCGGCGTAGTAGTCTTCTCCGCCGAGCCGGATCAGAGGTCGGATGAAGCGTTCAGAGCCTCGAGGCTGCTCGTAGCCCAGACCAAGGCCTCAGTGAACGAGCCCTCCGTCAAATTCGATTTTGAGCATAAGATGTCTAAACTCATCTTCTACGTGCGCAACGATTCCGGCAGTAAGCTGGAAGACGTCTACCTTACAGCCTACCCGTCCCTGCAGTTCAATATGGACAAGGTAGATTTCAGGGTTTGCGGAGAGAAGGTGGATATCCACGCCCACAATACGGCTACCTCAAGCGACGGAGTAGACGCATATGAGGCTATCATTGCTCCTCAGAAAACTACCCTTACACTTACCCTTAAGACCGCATCTGCAGAGTACACCGCAATGGTGGATACGAAGGTCGAATTCAAGAGCGGCAAGCAGTACTCCAACTACAGACTTGCCACCCTGGATCCCAACAAAGCAAGCAGGCCGATCAGCTTTACTCTGGTAGAAGCCGACTGGAAGGAATTGCCGGACTATTCCTATCTGGAACCCATCTCCGGCGGTACACTGGAGGAGTTTACAGACCTCGGAGTCTACAGGATGCAGAATGGATCTGCCGTACCTATCCGTACCTATGCGGCTGGTAGCGACCAGTACAGCCTCATTTCAGGAACTACCTCTGCGGGCTGGAGACTTATGAACCCGGCTTTGGGAGAAATGTTCGAATTCACGACTCCCATGACTTATAATCAGGAAGGCAACAGCTACACTATCAATATCCGAAGCTTCGGTCTTTCAGGCTTTGAAGCCGACTACTCCTCAACAGCCAGCACCATAAAGACAGAAAACGGGCTCGTTTGGGCTGTAGACGAGAACAAGGATTATGGTTACATTATCGCAACTGAGTAAGATGAAAAAGATACTTATTACACTTGCCGGGCTGGTTGCAGCCGCGATCATTTCTTTCGCAGAAACTGTTGACAGAGATCAGGCCCGCACTATCGCTTTCAGATGGCTCGGCGCTGAAGTTACAGAATCCGAATACGTTTCAGACGCATTCTATATATTCAATGGAAAGGACGGAGGTTGGATTATGATCTCCGCCGAAGACGCTGCCGTCCCGGTACTCGCCTACAGCGACAAAGGCAGTTTCAAGACCGAAAGTATTCCCCTCAACCTGAAAAACTGGCTGGGCGGTTACGAAAACGAAATCCTTACTGCCCGCCGGCAAAAGCAGAGAGCCTCTACCGAGGTCACTGCCCTCTGGAAAACAGCAGGCTACAGGACCAAGGCCGCCGGCCAGAAAGTACTTGAGACTCCCAACTGGGGTCAGGACTCCCCTTTCAATGATCAGTGTCCCAAGGTCACCGAAAACGGCAGGACAAACAGAGCCGTCACCGGCTGTGTCGCTACCGCTATCGCCGAGGTGATAAGGTATCACCAGTGGCCTGCCCACGGAACAGGAACTATCGGAGGATATACCTATAGGAGCGATTACAACGTCAACGTTACGATAGACAGCTACAGCATCGACTCACACAATTATGACTACAGCCTGATGCCGATGGAATACAAGGGCTCGGAGAACAGCGCTCAGAAAACCGCAGTAGCCCAACTGATGCACGACTGCGGAGTGATGGTGGAAGCTATGTACAACTACAACACCGGAACTGGAGCTTACTCGGAGAACATAGCCAATGCCCTCTTCAACCATATGTCTTATGCGCCTACCGCTAAGCTTCTTTACAGGAGCGCCTATACAGATGCAGAATGGACAAGATTAGTCGAGAAGGAAATTGACTCAAACAGGCCCATCATCTACTCAGGAAATGACGCCAAGGAAGGTGGACACCAGTTTGTCTGCGACGGTTACGATACGAGAGACTATATCCGTATCAATTGGGGCTGGGACGGAGAGAACAACGGCTTCTTCACTCTCTCCCTCAAGATTCCCGGAAAATACACCTTCTCCTACGGACAGAGTATGGTTATCGGCGTCGAGCCCAACAAGAGCGGCAGTACTACCCGAAATGGCGGTCCTCTCATTTACGACCTGTCGAGCGAGACCAGCCAGGGTCTTTCGCTCAAATCAGGCTCAATAATGAGCAAGATCTTTACCCTCAAGGCGGACGCTATCTTCAATACCGAATACTACGTAGCTTACTCCGGCGCCGTCAGGGCCGGACTGATCGACTGGAAAGGCAATCTTAAGGAATTTGTATGTCCTGAATCCAGTCTTGAATTGGGCGGATACAATCTCGTAAAACTCGACGACATTCAGTGTACCATAACCAGAGACGTTACCTTCGGAGACCGCGTCGTACTCTTCTATAAGACCGTATCCGGACAGTGGGATATGATTCGTGGAAAAGAAGCCTACGACAACAATGACAAGACTTACTACCTCAGCTCTTCGATTCCCGCGGTCGATGCAGCCTTTATTCTCATACCCGAGAATCTTAAGGCCGGAGACACCTTGTTCTTCGAACTGATCCCCGGCTCCTCCCCCATCAAAACCGTCAGCTGGTATTATGATGGCGACAAACAGGGTGGCATTACAGCCAATCTTACGGCCGGAACACACACCCTCAGAGCCGAAGTTACTTTCAAGAGCGGCTCTCAGGAAACGCTGACTGCAAAATTGCTGGTTAAATAAGGGAGATCATCTCCCGAGCGACAGCCCTCGAAGCGCCACCGCCTCCGAGGGCTTTCTTTATCTCGGAGTATTCGGAAAGCATCTTCTCTCTGTAGGCGGAGTCTTCGATCAGTCTTCTGACTTCTGCAAGGACGGCATCTGCCGTAAAATCTTCCTGGACAAGCTCGCGGAAAGCGAGACGGCCGACTATGAGATTACCCAGGCTGATGTATTTGATATGGTCCATCACCCTCAATACCTTACGTGCAAGAAAAGCGGTAAGGGGCGATGTAGACCAGCAGACTACCTGAGGAGTACCGATCAGGGCCGCCTCAAGAGATGCGGTACCGGAATTGATAATTGCCGCCCTGGCTCCCTTCAGGACACTGTACGTCTGGCCGAAGACAAGTTTGATATAAGGTCTGCCCTCAAGCCATTTGGAATAGTCTTCCTCGCTGCGGGCCGGAGCCCCGGCCAGAACTATCTGATAATCCTTGTACTCAGGAAGAGAATGGAGCCTGTCGGCCACCTCTGAACAGATAGGCATCATGCGGCTGATTTCTCCCTTTCTGGAGCCCGCAAGAAGGGCAATATAGGGCTTGTCACAGACAGTTGAGAACTCCGCGGCCTCGATTGCATCTACCAGCGGGTTGCCCTTGTAGACAAAGGGTATTCCCTTTTCGGTGAAATACGGAATCTCGAAGGGGAAAACGATAAAGAGCTTGTCTACGTACTTTTTGAGCTTTCTGTTTCGGCTTTCGCGCGAAGCCCAGGTCTTTGGAGCGATGTAATAAAACACCTTGATTCCATTTTCATGGGCAAAGCGGGCTATTCTCATATTGAAACCGGGATAGTCTATAAGAATCACCACGTCCGGCTTCCACTCAAGTATGTCTTTCTTAGTCGATTTAAGCGCTCCAAGTATAACTCCGGCTTTCCTGGCGACATCAGTAAGGCCCATCGCCGCCCCCTCCTTATAATGACGCACCAATTCTCCCCCGACGGACTTCATAAGGTCGCCTCCCACAAAGCGGAACTGCGCCTGCGGATCTTCGGCCTTGAGGCCTTTCATCAGGTTTGAAGCATGGAGGTCTCCCGATGCTTCTCCAGCGATCAGGTAGTACTTCATTTAAAAGATTTCTAAAAGTCTGCGATACTCGTCCATATCGGTATTGTCCAGACTCTGAGGGGTTATTGATATATAGCCGTTGTCTTCCGCCCAGTTATCCGAGTTCTCAGGGTTGTCATCCAGAGGAACTACATCTCCTGCCATCACATAATAAGCCTCGCCTTCCTGGCGGTCGGAGGGCGCGACTGGGACAAATTCGTTGACCCACTTCTCCCTTCCCTGGGTCGTAGAACGGACCCCGCGTATCTGATCTGCGGGGAGGTCGGGGAAATTGACATTGTAGACCAATATCTTATCCTTGGGGAGATTTGCCATCAGTTTTTCGAAAATTGCGGGGAACAACTGCTCCACTACCGAGAAATCAGCGTCTTCGTGGAGATTGTTCAGCGACACGGCAATTGAGGGGACTCCCCCAAGGGCTCCTTCCCTGGCAGCGCCTATAGTACCGCTATACCACATAGCGGTAGAGGCATTCGAGCCGTGATTGATACCGCTCAGGATTACATCCGGAAGGCCGTCTTTGAAGACTTCATCGATTGCAAATTTGGCGCAGCTGGCAGGAGTCCCGTCAAGATAATACCACTGAGTACCGTCGATTATTCCCAGATCCCTGAACCCAAGAGGCCTCAGTCCCAGGGAAATCGCCATCGACATACCGGAGTGGTGTGTTTTAGGGGCTACTACGGTTACCTCACCGAATCTCTTCATGATATGGGCAAGGGCGTGGATTCCTTTGGCCTGATATCCGTCGTCATTTGTAATCAAAATCTTCATCCGCATTCGTATTTTGCACAAAGTTATGGTTTTTCGCTATTTTTTCTTACCTTTGGGTCGCAATTTTTAGCAGATATATTACAAACACTTAATATTTATCTTTAAAAACAATGATTAGACTTGGTATTAACGGATTTGGCCGTATTGGTCGTATGGTCTTCCGTGCAGCAGTTGAGAATTTCGGTAAGGACATTGTAGTAGTCGGTATCAACGATCTTCTCGATCCTGATTATCTCGCTTACATGCTTAAGTATGATTCTGTCCACGGACAGTTCCTTCACGACATCAAGGTCGAGGGTAACTATCTTATCGTTGACGGAAACAAGATTCAGGTCTTCTGCGAGAAGGATCCTGCAAACATCACCTGGGGCGCTCTCAATGTCGACGTAGTAGTCGAGTCAACAGGTTTCTTCCTCACCGCCGAGCTCGCAGAGGCTCACCTCAAGGCTGGCGCAAAGAAAGTTATCATGTCCGCTCCTTCAAAGGATGCTACCCCTATGTTCGTCTACGGAGTTAATGACAAGACCTATGCCGGTCAGACCATCATCTCCAACGCCTCCTGCACCACCAACTGCCTCGCACCTCTTACCAAGGTCCTCAACGACAACTTCGGTGTAAAGCGCGGCCTTATGACAACCGTCCACGCTGCAACAGCAACTCAGAAGACCGTTGACGGTCCTTCCAAGAAGGATTGGAGAGGCGGTCGCGGTATCCTCGAGAACATCATCCCTTCCAGCACTGGCGCTGCCAAGGCTGTAGGTAAGGTTCTCCCTGAGCTCAACGGCAAACTTACCGGTATGAGCCTCCGCGTTCCTACCAGCGACGTTTCCTTCGTCGACCTTACCGTCGAACTCAACAAGGAAGTTACCTATGATGAGATCTGCGCTGCTATGAAGAAGGCTTCCGAGGGCGAACTCAAGGGAGTTCTCGGATATACAGACGAAGCTGTCGTCAGCACCGACTTCAGGGGCGATGCCCGTACCTCCATCTTCGATGTGAAGGCAGGTATCCAGCTCGATCCTACTTTCGTAAAGGTTTGCGCCTGGTACGACAACGAGTGGGGTTACAGCAACAAGGTTTGTGAGATGGCCAAAGTCATCACAAAGTAATTACCTCAATGTTAATAAAAAAGGCGACCGAAAGGCCGCCTTTTTTTATATTATCAGTTTGATTCTGAAACCTCTTGCCGTAGGTTCTTCTACTATTTGCTTAACCTTGGCTTTGATCTCATCAATGGAACTGTCCTCCCTGGAGAGCGGAGATTCGCTCAGCCCTTCTACCATAAAGTCGAGAGCGGTTTCTCCGGAGAGTTCCGCAAGAGTAAGCCTTAGCGTAAGCGGCCTGTAGTCGCTCATCTGTTCGAACAGCATCTTCTTAACCAGGTCATATGCCAGTTCGATCTTGTCTGCAATATTGTATTTGATACAGAACTGATTGATGCCGGTTTTGATCTGAAGGAAATCGAAATCATCGTTCTCGATTTCGTAGACCAGTTTCTGGATGCGGTTCACGAAGGCTTTCGTAGCGCTGCGGACAGGATGTTCGAAAATCTGAGCCGGAGTTCCGTCTTCGTAGATAACGCCCTCCTTCATGAAGAAGATGCGGGTACTGACATCGCGGGCGAAACGCATTTCGTGGGTCACGATAAGCATCGTAAGGCCGTCTTTCGCCAGTTGGCGGATGACGCTGAGGACCTCGCCCACCATCGTAGGATCCAGGGCCGAGGTAGGCTCGTCGAACAGAATTACCTCCGGGTCCATGGCCAGGGCCCGGGCGATCGCGACTCGCTGCTTCTGCCCGCCGGACAGGGAGTCCGGGTAGACGCCCGCTTTCTGGGACATGCCTACCTTTTTGAGCAGTTCCATCGCCACCTCCTTAGCCTCGTCTTCGGAGAGTCCGCGAAGACGCACGGGCGCAAATGTGACGTTTTCAAGTACGGTCAGATGGCTGAAGAGGTTGAAGCTCTGGAAGACCATCCCCACCTTGCGGCGCAGCTGATCAAGCGGATAGCCTTTAGTCATTATGTTCTGTCCGTCTACCCATATTTCTCCCCCGGTAGGAGGCTCGAGCATATTGATTGCCCTGAGGAAGGTACTTTTACCGCAACCGGAGGGGCCGATGATGCTGATGACCTCACCCTTTTCTATATCGCAGTTAACATCCTTAAGAACGGTGATAACACTGCCGTCCGGATTCTTGAAGGATTTGCTTAAATGCTTGATACTAATCATATTACTTCTTTATTAGGAGGAGGTTGAGAAGGGACCTTACAATCCAGGCCAACACAAAATATGTAATCGTAATGATGAGCAGAGGGATAAGCGCATCGAATGTGCGGCTCCTTATAAGATCGCTCGCGCGCGTAAGGTCTACTATAGCGATATATCCCACTATTGAAGTACTCTTAAGCAGGGAGACACACTCTCCCGCATACATAGGAAGTCCCCTCTTGAGAGCCTGAGGAAACACTATGCCGGTAAAAGTTTTGAAGGGTGTGAAACCCAGGCTGAGACCAGCTTCAGTCTGGCCTTTCGGGACATAAGAGATAGAGTTGTCGAAGATGTTTCCCGAAGACCACGCGAAGAAGAGAGCGAAGGTAAAGATGGCGACTACAGTACCGCTGAGTCCTGAGTGGGCGAAGATTACGTAGAACATAATCAGCAGCACGACAAGGACCGGAGTACCCTGTATGAAAGCCCCGTACCCCTTGATCAGGGAGCGGACCCATCTGCGGCGGCTGCGCTTCATCGCGCACACGCCGGCTCCAAGGACAGTTCCGAGAAGGATGGAGAAAAGAGTGATAACCAGCGTCTTAACCAGACCGCCAGTAATAAGTTTCCAGCGCTGTTCGGTTACAAGGCTCATCTTGAGTCTGTCCCAAACGGTCATTCTCACCGCCGCTGCAGCGTCTTTTGTGAAGAAGCCCGGATGGCAGAGATAATAATTGTCTGAAAAGTCTATGGATTTTTTGCGCTCTTCAGTAGCGTACAGACACGCGGCCATAATATCTACCATTCCCGCCTGCAGGGAAATATTGGCAGAGCCTACATCCTGGTAGATGAATTCTACCGGACGCCCTATCGAAGCTGCAAATCGCCTTACAATTTCGGGATCCATTCCATCCCATCTTCCCCCATCTCCCACAAAGGATACCGGAGCGACGTTGACACACAGCGCACAACGGACTGGATTGGATTTGTCGAGGTTCTTGGGCTCTTCGAAAGGAACGGCCGGACCGCCCTTAATCCAGTGGGTGATGACAGCATCAAGAGTCCCGTCTTCCTTGGATGAGGCTATGAACTTGTTCAACTCGGCCCTGAATGCATCGTTGCCCGGAGTATTTCCGCTCATAGTAGTTTCCCGCTGTACAGCTGACGGTAAGGCCGCTCAGATCGTCTTCGGACTTAAGTTCAATAATCGTTGAGTTCTGATGCCTACAGGAACTCAAGCCCAAAACGGCAACGGCCAATAATAATAGCAGTCGTCTAGTATTCATTAATTTAATTTCTGTTTCCAAATATTGCTGTTCCTATACGAACCATAGTTGCGCCATGGCGGACCGCAATCTGCCAGTCGTCTGACATCCCGATAGAGAGTTGGTTGAAGTCTGTAAGTTCGGGAAAAAGATCTACGAGATAAGCCATCAAGCCGTCTACCCTCTCGAAATCAGCGTCTATGACGCTTTCGTCGTCGGTGTGGGAGGCCATCGCCATCAGGCCGCAGAAGCGGATATTGGGATATTTCTCAGAATCGAAAAGAAGGTCTATCACCTCTTCTTCATGGAAGCCCTGCTTAGTCTCTTCCGCCCCTATATGGACTTCGAGAAGGACGCTTACGGTCTTGTCGTTTGCTTTCCCCCACTTCTGAATCTCCTGCAGGAGGTGGACCGAGTCAACAGACTGAACAAGAGAGACATAGGGCAGGACCATTTTCAACTTATTAGTCTGAAGATGGCCTATGAAATGCCACTCCAGACCGGGGTATTTCGCAGCTTCTATCCTGCTGACTTTTTCTGCCAACTCCTGAGGGCGGCTTTCTCCAAATATGCGCTGCCCGGCCTCGTAGGCTTCGAGTATGTTTTCCAGCGGATGGAACTTTGATACTGCTACCAGTTCGACTCCCTGCGGGATGCGGGCCTTAAGAGCTTTCAGATTCTCAGCTATCATTTCGCAAGTCTTCTGCAAAGTTCATAAGTATCGGACTTACGGGCGGCGGGCAGCGGTTCTACCGAGTTTCCGAACGCGAGCTCGAACTCGCGCACCTGGGCAGCGAAAGCCTTTTCGTCGACCGCCTCGCCCTTTTCGACCGCCTCAAACACCTTGTCCATAAACAATTCCCAGCGACCTCTGTAATAGCCGCCGAAAAGTCCGCTCCACTGGCGCGCGGCGTAGTCCGTAAGCTGGCCTGCCCCGCCCCACGAAGCGAGCAGGGTTCTGCCGCAACGCTCGTAATAGTCTTTCTCTTCCCGGGTATTTCCCATCGCCCGGGAATCATTTATCCACTCCTGAAGCCTGAATCTAGGATCCGAATCCAGCAGAGACTCCAGATCGTCCATAAGATCTTCTGCCTCTTCCCATATCGCCCTCATCGCCGTTATATCCTTGCGCTTGTATGCCTTACGCAAAGACTCCAGCAGAGTCTCGAAACGATTCTCAAGGACCTTGGAGCCTATCGCGACCAGATCGAAGCGGATTGCATCGCCCTGGCAGCCGCTGCCCGCCAGAAGCGAGAAAGCGCGCTCGAGGACCTCGGGATCGCAGGGCGAATATGCCCATGTCGGGAAGCTGGAGGCCGGATTGAGCGACGGGCGGTTACAAAGGCGCGAGCCGGCACTGGAGACGGCCGGGGTTACATAGGCCTCGTGTAAGAGGATGTCCCATGCTTTGCGGACGTCGGCATTTCCCCGGCCGTCTCTACGATCGGCGAGCTTCTCCACCCACTGCTCATCGCTTATCGGCGCCGCCCATGCCTGATCGAGAACGTATTCGTAGAGGAACGGGGATATTCCCAGGCCTTCGAGGGTACACCCAAGTCCGGTCGGGCTGCCCTCGGCAAGGGTCCTGCGTATACGGGGACCGATATCGTCGAAGTTGCCTTCGATCAGCGTGTTGCCTCCGAAATTGCCGAGGAAGCAAAGGTAGTACGGCTGGCCGTAGAAGCCGTCCGTATAATCCCATATCATCGATTTTTCGAGGAAATAGTCAAGCATTACGACCTTGCCCTGCGGGACGCTGCCCAGGTAGGCCTTGATAATCTCGGGAGTCCAGTGGGCCTGGTCATAGTACATCATCCACCCCATCTGCAGCCACACTGCCTCGGGATCGGAAGCCGCCAGCGTCTCGTAGACGTGGTGGGAGATTCGCGAAAGCTCCTCCGGGTCCCAGGGACCATGGTCGAAGAAATCGACCTCGTTGAAGATGTCCAGGCCGTAGATATGGTCTGTACCGAACATCTCGGTCTGCTTTTCGAGGAAAAGCTCCTGAATACGGGCGAAGTTGGGGTCGTCCGGATGAAGCATATAGGTCCGGCACTCATCTCCAAAGCCGTCCCATAGGCTCACGGGGCGGATGTCGGCGCCGGGCAGCAGGTCCTTCATGTCTGCCGGGATATGGCCGCTGAATGCCGTAAGAACCGGTTTCATCCCGAGCTGACGCTCGCGTTCGAGTATGCGTTTCTGAAGACTGGCCTGGGAGTCGATCCAACTCTGAGGGAGCGGTCCCATCCAGCGGTCGATGTTCATCATCCTCTGCCAGGGGAGAAAGGGCGGAGCCGTAAAGTAAGCGCGGATCTGTTCGTCGCTCATTCCGAGCTCGCGCCAGACCTCCTGCCATACGGCTTCCTGGCCGGTGATGGCGAGCGGCCGGTTGACGCCGTTAAGGGCCATCCAGTCGATAAGTCTCTCCCAGTCTTTCCAGTCCCACCACACCAGCGAATAGCCGAAGGTACAATAGTTAAGGAAGAAACGCTCGGGGACAAGGGCCTCCACCCGTACCGGCTCCTCTGGGAGAGGAAGCACTTCGGGCATCTCCACCTTATCTGCAGCGTACCAGGACACGGTTACGTCACACCAGTTCTTAAGGTAGTAATTCAGACCTACCGCCATCGTCCCGGCGTCCGGGGCGGCGATAACTACTTTACCCTTATCCGAAGAGACGGTGAAAGCCTGGATAGTATCGTCCGTATGTATAAAAGTGAATTGCGAGGCATCCGAGGGCATCAGGCGAGCCGCGAGATCGCGAGCTGCGCCGACCTCTTTATCGGCTGTACAAGAGCCTGCAATAACGATAAGTACGGCCGCTGAGATCAGCGACAGGATATATCTACTTCTCATTTACGCTCACAATTAAAGATCGAATAACTCAGACTCGAATCCCTTGAAGTTATAGGACATCTCCTTAAGCTGCCTGTCGTCTGCGATAAGCAGGACCATACTCAGGATTTCAGCTTCCAGAGGGTCTTTAGACTTTACGACTGACAGTTTTTCAGACTCGAAGACTTTATGAGTGATAGGATTGACTATATGTCCATTGTATTCGGAGGTATTGCCGGAAATACTCAGACACTCCCCTCTCAACTCGAACTCCTTGAGTTCATCTTCAGTCTCGGGGTTCTCAAGGGTAAAGGTCCAGCAGTCTCCATAAGGGTGCTTTCCGAGGGCCATCATCGAGGTCCCACCAAAATTGATGAAAGCGTCCTTTACCTTTCCAGCCTTAAGGATGAGAGCTATCCTTCTGAGCGCATAACCTTTCAGGAAACCGTCGAAATCTATGTCCTTATCCTCACCCTTCGATATATCGAAAAGGCCTTTGGTCTGTATCAGGTAGGACTCACATAGATTCAACGCCTCCTTCATCATCTCACTGGTCTCGATATCAACCTTGGATGCATTCAGGAGCGACACTTCGCTCTGAGGATTAAACCTGTTGAAGGTTTTGTCCAGGGTGGAAAGTTCTTTGGTAATCTCAGACCAGACGGTATACACCTTTTTCTCTGGAAGGCCGGCGATCTGAACTTTCAGGTCAGTCCCGAAAATATCGGCTGCAGAGCCCTGGAAAAGAGATGCGCTGGAAGAATATGAACTTTGAGTCCTCATTTTACTTAACAAGATAGAAGCCCATAACTGTACCTACCGAACGGTTTTCGGTACCGCCGGACATATTAGATTCAAGAGAATTCTGGCGCACTCCCTTGACTGTCATAGCGGTAGATCCGCCTCCGTCGAAGTTGCAGGCTCCCTCGCAGCCAAGTCCAAGCATTATCTGAGCCAGTTCAACTATAGAAGCGCCCTTGCTGGAAGGGATACGGCCGTCGCAGACATAAAGGATAATCTTGCCGTCCTTTGTATAACCTACTGCAGTACGGTCAGGGGTCGTTGAACTATTGGTAAAGATATCGAGCGCAATCTGCTCGTAATTACGGACAAAGTCTGAACCGTCCTTGGTCACGTCTGTAACCACCTTGCCGTTCTTGACGAGGAGCGGTCCTGCACACATCGCATAGTATGGTTCGAAAACGAAATTGTCTGAAGGGTAGTTCTCCTTTACAGTTCCGTATTCAGTGACATTCAGGATATTAGGCTCCGGCTCGTTGAAGAAATACGAGACGCCGTCTGTTCCTTTTGCCGTCCAGAAAGCATACGGTTTCTGGCTTCTGTCCACCGCAAATGCTCCGTGGGGCACTCCTGCATACCTACAAGGAGTGATGACACCCTTGTCGGCAGAAAAGTCTCCCGTCTCGTGTGTAGTCATATTGAAGTAACCGGCATTGGTCATCACTAAGTTGCCTTCATCCTTACTGCCCTGGCTATACCACTTCTCGAGGGTAAGGAACTTTCCGAATTCAAAGCGGAATTCGACCTTACCGGTAGTTACGTCAGCTATTGCGTACCAGGAGTTGACTGTTCTTCCATTGACCTGACCAGTAGTCTTATAGACCTTCACCTCTGAGGGGAAATCGCTGGGAGTAATCTCCGTCCAGTCGAAGGTAATAGGCTCCACAGGGTTACCAAGCCTTACGAGGATAGGATCGGAATAGGAAACGCCAATCTCGGTCTCTACATATCCGCGGACGTTGTAAACCTTGTCGTAGTCCAGCGAAGCGGAGGTGATTGCCTGGGTAATGTTCTTACCGGAAGCGGTCTTCGGGCCGTGTTGATGTCCGTCCTCTACGGTAGGATCCTTAGACTGATTAATGGCGTTCCAACAAAGTCCGTAACGGATGATATCGTACTTAGACCGGAAGTTCTCAATAGAATATTTGATAGCTACCGAAGTAGGGGTCGCTGTCCAATCCTGCTCCAGTTTGATTCTGGGCAGAACGCTGTAATCGAAGAGTTCGATGTTTTTGTAAATGATCTGAGAGCTGAGTTTAAGCTCCGGTCCCTTTGCCTGAACACCCAGATTGTACTTCATTCCTGCCTCAAGGCCGTCAATGGAATACTCGGTAGTGTTCGGATCCAGGGTAGCTATCTCAGTCTGCTCATATCCGTCTCTTTTCCAGATAACATAACCTAGTTCTTTGTCGCTGTTGTCTTGCCAGGAAACATCTACAATGTTTGTGAAGGGTCTCTGGGTAAGAGTTACCTTAGTAGGGTTGTCCAGAGGTTTCTCATAGACTTCGCCTGTCGGCTTGTCTGTGCACCCCGCTAAACTTGCGAGAGCACACGCTAGAAAAAGAACAGTGGTTTTCATTGTGTTATCTTCTGTTGCGGTTTTTCATCTGCTGTTCCTGAAGCTTCTGGGCCTCTTCGAGCCTCTGCTGCCACTTGCTCTTAGGCAGCGGCTTGCCCTTGCTGGCTTCAACCTTAGCCCTTACTGCATCGGGATTCACAACCCACTTGCGGATTACGAAGGTCTCGATGATAGCTATGAGCTGGGAAAGGAGGTAGTAGTAGCTAAGACCGGATGAGAGGCTGTTACAGATGAAGAACATCATGATAGGCATCATCCAGACGCTCATGAACTGCATAGACTTCGCACTCGGATCGTTTCCTGCGCTCTGCTGCGACATGGTCAGCTTGCTGTAGCCCCACATAACGACTGCCATCAGAAGGGCGAAGAGGCTGAGGTGGTCTCCGATAAGCGGGACGCGGGTTCCGAAATCTACTATAGAGTCATATGCACTGAGGTCCTCGGCCCAGAGGAAGCTTTGCTGACGAAGCTCGATAGAGGCCGGGAAGAAACGGAACATAGCCCAAAGTACCGGGAAGGTAAGAAGAGTAGGCAGACAGCCGCCGAGAGTATTTACTCCCGCCCGTTTATACAGGTCCATCGTCGCCTGCTGCTTCTTCATCTGGTCTGCTTCTCCAGCGTACTTCTTGTTGATTTCCTCAATGTAAGGCTTCAGAGCCGCCATCTTAGCGGAGGAAGCAAAGGATTTGTAGGTAAGAGGAAGGGTAACAAGCTTGATGACGAGGGTCATGATAAGGATGATCAGACCGAAGTTCGCGATGTATTTGTGGAGCCAGTCGAACATAGGGATGATGAAGTAGCGGGTAAACCAGCCTACCAGCCATCCTCCCAGAGGGATGATCTTCTCGTATTTGTGGTCAAGGGCCTTCAGTGTGTTGAAGTGATTGGGACCGAAATAGTACTCCAGAGGAATCGCTATATCCTGACCGGGAAGGATATCAACCCTCATCGCAGCCTGGCAGGCCATCAGATTGTGTTCCGGATCTGCCTCTCCCTGATAGGTAACCGAGATGTCTCCTGAAGAGAACTCTTTCGGAGCCCTGACTATCATCGAGAAGAACTGCTGCTGGAATGCAAACCACTCGAGCTTCGAGTTGATCTTCTTGCTCTGGTTGCGTCCGCGGCCCATCTCCTCGGGCTTTTTGTCGCCGTTGAAGTAGTAATTAACCTTGGAATACTGAGATTCGTTCTTGTAGCCCTTCTCCATTCGAGGGATCATGGTACTGAAGTCGATATCTACAGAGCCTACGTTGCGCGGGATCTGAACTCCCACGAACGAAAGCATGTTGTCTACAGTATAAGAACCGGTCTTTATCGAATAAGACTGCTCAATAAAGCCACCGTTCTCAAAGGGAAGCCTCATTACAAGGCTTGTATCAGTCTTTTCAGCGACCTCGAAGAAGAAATCAGTAGACTTTATCTGCTCACCTACATAGGCATTGAGCTCGAACTTGTTTTGACCTTCCTTGAAAATATAGAGGTCTGAGCCGCCGTAGTTAGTAAAATCGAAAAGGCGGACGGACGCTATCTGGGCGCCCTTGGTCGTAAAGTTTACTTCGAAAAGATCATTCGAGAGGGTCAGGATCTGTTCCTCTCCTTTTCTTGCAGCATCCAGACCGGCGTCTTTGTAGATGCGGGCCTGCTGCGGCCTGGGGGCCGGAGCTGCCGACTGGGGCTGAGGCTCCTCAGCCTGAAGGTCGGCCTGGAGCTCGGCCTGCGCCGCCGCAGCTTCTGCGCGTGCTATAGAATCTTGCTGCTGATTGAGTGCGTACTGTTTTCTAGCCTGACTGTTCTGATAAAAGGTGAATCCGAAAAGGACCGCCGCCATCAGAATGAAACCGATGATAGATTTTTTATCCATTTATGATTCTGCTTCTTCTTTGCGTATTTGTTCCTCTATTTCCTTCAACTCTGCCTTCGCTGCCTCTATTCTTTCCTCCATCTGGCGGATCAGAGGCTCCGAATTCTTGGAATTCGAGAAGAAACCGATATTATTTTCGTAGGTAACGATGTCCTGCTGGAGGGCATTGTAGCGACGGATGAGATCCGTCTTGCGGGAGTGTTCCTTCTGAGGGAAAGCCTCGCTCATAGCCTCTTTGTAGGCTTTTGCGATAGCATCCTTTTCCTTAAAAGGAACGAAGCCGATAGCCTTGTAACGCTCTTCGAACTCGGCGCGGGCCTTTGCGGGATTCTCTCCCTCGGCGGGCTTATAGGCCTTGATCTCGGCGATAAGGGCCTTCTTAGCCTTAAGATTAGCGTAGAAGTCGTTCTCAGGCTTACCGTTTTTATCCCTCTCGGCGAAGAATTCGTCGCAGGCGGCGCGGAAGCGCTTCCAGAGCTGTTCTGCCTTCTTGCGAGGGACTGCGGGAAGTTCCTTCCACTGCTTCTGCAGGGAGATGAACTGATCTGTAGTTTTCTTCCACTCGGTACTGGTCTTCAGGGCCTCTGCCTGAGCGATAAGATCCTCCCTGGCTGAGACTGCGGCATCAATTCCGCCCTTGATTCCGAGGAAAAACTCTTTCTTACGGTCGTAGAATTTGTTGCAGGCGGCGCGGAAGCGCTCATAGATCTTCTGGTTATCCTTTCGGGTAGCAAAACCTATCTTCTTCCATTCTGCCTGGATCTGCTCTATTTCCTTTGAGAGGGCATTCCACTGGCCGGCATCCTTGATGTCTTCTTTATCTGCTATTTCCTCTACCTTTACGCACAAGGCTTCCTTTGCTTCCAGGTTAGCGGCAAAAGACTTCTTGATATCTTCAAAGTGGGCCTGATAACGCTTGTTGATAACAGCTGTAGCGGCCTTGAAGCGCTCCCAGATAGACTCGCGGAACTCTTTAGCTACCGGGCCAAGCTCCTTCCACTGTTCGTGGAGCTTCTGAAGCTCGGCAAAGGCGCCAACTACATCTTCAGACTCGGCGAGCTTCTCTGCATCCTCGCAGAAACGCTCCTTCGCTTCCAGGTTCTTCTTGAAGTCCAGGTCGCGGAGTTCGTGGTTGATCTGGACCATATCGTAGAATTTCTCCACGAGGAACTGGTATGTATCGTTGATATCCCTGAAGTCTGATGCAGGAACGGGGCCTATTGCGCGCCACTTGGCCTGAATCTCACGAAGGGCCGGGAAAGCGGTCTGGACGTCGTTCAGATTCTCGACAAGTTCCTTGAGCTCTGCAAGGACTGCCTTCTTCTTCTCCAGATTCTCCGTACGCAGGGCATCCTGTTCGCGATTGTAAACGGCCTTTTCCTTTTTATAGTCGGAATAGACCATCTTGAACGCTTCTTCCTGGGCAGAGAATTTCTCTTCTACATTCTCCCCTGCAGCTTCCGCTTCAGCCTTCAGTTTTCCTAAAAGCTTGTAAAATGCGGACTTCACCGCTTCAACTTCCTTTCCCCTCTCCATCCTGTCTTCACTGGCGCCAATCTGACGCAGCGAAACGATGAGTTCGTCCAGCGAAAGGTTCTCAAGTTCTGTACTTGTCATATCAAATGAGTTATAAATCTCACAAATATAACAAAAATTGGTATTTTTGCAGCATGAGAATTGATATCCTTTCTGTTGTTCCTGAACTCCTCGAGAGCCCTCTGAGCCACAGCATAGTTGGCCGGGCCATCAAAAAAGGCCTGGTTGAGATCCATGTCCACAATCTCCGCAAGTACGGAATCGGTCCGCGAAAGAACGTAGACGACTACTCCTACGGCGGCGACGCCGGGATGGTGATGATGGTTGAGCCCGTCTTCCGTATGATCGAAGAACTTAAGGCGGAGCGGGAATACGACGAGATTATTTATATGTCTCCAGACGGAGAAATTCTCGACCAGGGCATCGCAAACGCCCTCTCCCTCAAGGAAAACATCATTATCCTCTGCGGACACTATAAGGGTATCGACCACAGAATCCGCGAGCATCTTATCACCCGCGAGATTTCGGTAGGCAATTACGTAGTCAGCGGCGGAGAAATTCCTGCAGCGCTGCTTGCGGATGCGCTTGTACGTCTTATCCCTGGCGCCCTTACAGACGAAACTTCCGCTTTGTCGGACTCGTTCCAGGACGACCTCCTATCCCCTCCCGTCTACACCCGCCCTGCGGAATTCAACGGTTGGAAGGTCCCGGATGTCCTTCTCAGCGGTAATCCGAGACTTATCCAGGCCTGGCAAGACGAACAGGCACTCGAAAGAACGCGCCTTCTTAGGCCCGAACTATTAGAAAAAACTCCCCGCGGCTAACGGGGAGTTTTTTTGAGATATTATCTTACTGTGATTTCAGAAATCGGAGTCTTAGGCAGAAGAGCTTTGTGGACAGGCCAGGATTTCTCATTTTCCTTGAAGTAAGATTTAACCCTGATATCTGCCGACGAAGCGCCGAAGCAGGCCCTGTAGACTCCCGGCGCAAGCTCCCATGCGGAAGTCTCCTCATTGAAGGAAGCCAGAGTATACGGATCTATCTTCATCGTAACAGTCTCTGACTCGCCCGGCTGGAGTTCCTTAGTCTTTGTGAAGGCCTTGAGCTCGTATTCAGGCTTTACGAGACCTCCGTCGGGAGCTCCGATATAGAGCTGAACGGCTTCCTTGCCTGCGACATCACCCACATTGGTAACAACTACCGAAGCGGTGATGGCTCCTCCTGCAGCGACCCTTATTACGGGATCCGAATACTCGAACTGAGTATAGCTGAGTCCGTAGCCAAAAGGATAGGAGACGCGCTTGCCGGAAGTAACGAAATAGCGATAGCCTACCCAGATACCCTCCGCATATTCGGTATAGTCTACGCCAGCCTCGGGATTCTCGTTGGCGTTGAGTACCGATGCGAAATCACCCACTGAAGGTTTTCCGTGGTAATGATGAGGGAAGTTATGGGATGAAGGTATGTCGAAATAAGAGACGGGGAAAGTCATAGGAAGCTTTCCTGAAGGATTTGCAGCGCCGCTAAGGACGTCTGCAACCGCATAACCGCCTTCCTGACCGGGAGTCCAGGCAAGCAGGATAGCGTCCGGAATATGTTTCCAGGACTGAGTCTCGATAACGCCTCCGATATTGAGGACCACGACGAGCTTCTTGCCTGCGAGATGATACAGGTCTGCAAGATTCTGGAGGGTGCTGCGCTCAATAGCGCTGAGAGTCCAGTCGCCTTCCTCAGCCTTTCTGTCGTCTCCTTCGCCCGCATTGCGCGAGATAGTAAAGACAGCCAGATCCGTCTCTTCGACTTTCTTCGCCATGAAATCGCGAGTTATGACCATCTCGGGAGCTACCGGGTCTCCGAGAAGGATAGCATTTCCTACAGGGTTGTTCTTAAGGTCTTCCTTGATCTGAGGAATGTAATCGGTATACATCTTCTCGATGTCAGGATCAAGCTCGAAACCGTTCTCGCGAAGGCCGTCGGCAATGTTCCTGATATAAGCCTTGTTGACATTACCGGAGCCGGTTCCGCCGGCGATGAAATCGTAGGATCCTACTCCGTAGAGAGCAATCTTTGCGGGAGCCTCGATGGGCAGGACGCCATTGTTTTCGAGAAGGATGAGTCCTTCGGGAGTTGCCTTGCGGACAAGCTCTGCATGGGCGGCCAGATCAGGCTTGTTTGAATATTTATATCCTGCAAAACGGGGAGTACGTACGATATACTCGAGTATGTGGCGGACATTTCTGTCGAGGTCTTCCTGGGGGATGGTTCCGTCGTTTACTCCGTTTATGATGCGCTCAATTTCAGTATCCATACCGGGCTCCATCAGGTCGTTACCGGCCCTGACAGCATCCACCGTTCCGTCTTTGAAGCCCCAGTCGGTCATTACGATACCGCGGAAGCCCCACTCGTCGCGAAGGATATCGGTAAGGAGTTCCCTGCTCTGCTGGGTGAAGACGCCGTTTATTCCATTGTAAGAGCTCATTATAGTCCAGGGATCAGCTTCCCTGACTGTAATCTCAAAGCCCTTCAGATACAGTTCCCTGATGGCCCTGGGGTTGATTCGTGCATCGTTGAGAAGACGGTTGACTTCCTGGTTATTGAATGCGAAGTGCTTTACGCTCACTCCTACCCCATTGCTCTGTATTCCCCTCACATAAGCCGCCGATGTCTTTCCGCAGAGGAGAGGATCCTCGGAGAAGTATTCGAAGTTGCGGCCGCAGAGAGGATTGCGGTGGAGGTTCTGACCGGGAGCAAGAAGAACATCTACTCCATATTCTTTAACCTCCTCGCCCATGGCGGTAGTCAGCTGCTCAACCAGCTCGGTATTCCACATCGACGCGAGTACCGTTCCTACCGGGAAACCGGTGCAGAAGAAGGTATCTTCGGTTCCTTCCCTTCTGGGCTCAATCCTGAGGCCGGCAGGGCCGTCGGCAAGGACGGTCTGAGGGATGCCGAGACGGGGTATGGCCCTGGTCGTACCGGCTGCGCCGGGCACCAGAACCGCATCAGATGCGGTCAGGGAGCCTGCCATCATCGAGCCCCAGCCGCCTCCGACACACAGGGCGGCCTTCTCCTCCAGGGTCAATTCCGCGAGGATTTCATCAATATTATCTCTGTTAAGCATAGGTTGGGCAGTTGCTGCAAGAGCACTTAAAGTTGCCATGGCAAAAAGAATAAAACGCCTCATTAATAAAATATTTTAAAAACGAATACACAAAAATACAAACTTTTTGAAAAAATATTTTGCAGATATGAAAAGTTGACTTATATTTGCACTCGGAAATGATAAACAACTCAACTTACTAACGTAAGGATTCTAACCAACAATAATTAACCTTCTTAAGGTAATACACTACTAACTAATCGTTAAGGCTCGCTGTGAAGCGAGCCTTATACGTTTATACTACGCATAAACGTATAAGGCTCGAACCGACTACAATCCCCCTGCATCCCCAGGGGACTGTGGGGCGTACCCCCCAGACCCCCTGCCTGACGGTCCTTCGGACCTTTAAGTTATTTGATACGAACAGGAGCATCATCATAGAGGATGAAGCGCTTGGCCTTACGTATCCACTTCTGCTCTTCCGCCTTTACATGTTCCTGGACTATATCGAAGGTAATACCGCCCTTAAGGTATTCGCTTATTACAGGGTCGGCTACCTTGACATGGAGCTGAGGAAGCATCTCGAACTGGGAATAGTGTTCGGCGAAGTAGCGCATCAGCTCAAGGGTATGGAGCAAAGAATGATATCTGGCATCCGGCCTCAGGATAATCTGGTAACCCTGGCAGCGCTCGCCCAGATAACGGCCGGCCGACGGGGTAAACGAACATGGCCTCATTATCACGCCCTCCGGGCATGGGGGCGCAGCGACCGTAGATGGGCTGAGCCATGGGGCACCGAGGTATTCGTAGGGACGGGCCGTTCCGATCGCGGGGGTGACGGTAGTGTTGTTCCAGAGGCCTCCGCCGCTATACATGTAGGCCGAGAAAAGGCCGGGCAGATCAGACGAGGGAGCGATAGTCCATGGCATTATCTCCATCGACGAACGGCTGGCCGCTGCCGAGATGACGTGGAGCGGGAACTTCGCGTCTATCTCGCTTACATACAGGTTACACAGCTCGCCTAGCGTAAGGCCATGTCTGTGGGCCACCTTCGGAGTCCAGATGTCTGCCTCAATCGCCGGAATCGTCCCCTCGACGCTGCGGCCGGCGGGGTTGAAATGGTCCACTATATATATAGAAGGGCCCTCTTCCATCCTGGCGCGGGTACTCAGCAGGCGCATCACATCGCGCGTGAAGTTGAAATAACGCGTACCCACATCCTGAATCTCAACTACCAGTGCATCGAGGCCTTCCAGTTCTTCCTGGGAGAACTCTATGTGGTTTGTTCCGGGAGTAAGCTCAGTTCCTTCTGGCTGGAAAACTTTTACCAGATTTCCCCTTTCGCGGAAAATATCATAAAGATACTTGCCGGTAGAGGTGTCGAAGCAGTTCTGGGTACAGAAACAACCCACGCGGCCCTGTAAAAGGCCGCGGTCGAGTTGTTCTTCTATTGGAGTTGTTCTAAAGCTGAACACGATTATTTAGCGAGGAGGTCAAGGGCGAACTTTACGATCTGAGCTCCAAGCGCCTCGGCCTCAGCCTCGGTAGGAGCTTCGCTGTAGACGCGGATGATGGGCTCCGTATTTGACTTGCGGAGGTGGACCCACTTCCTTTCGGCTTCGAAGTCGATCTTCACACCGTCTATAGTATTGATCTTTTCGTTCTTGAACTTCTCTTTCAGGGCCTCGAGTACCGGGACGACTGCAGAAGCGTCAGGCAGGTCGATCCTGTTCTTAGCGATGAAGTAAGGAGGAAGGGTCGCCTTGAGCTGGCTTACGGTAATTCCCTTATGGGCAAGATGGCTGAGGAAGAGTGCAACGCCGACCATCGCGTCGCGGCCGAAGTGGGATGCGGGATAGATGACGCCTCCGTTGCCTTCGCCGCCGATCAGGGCGCCGATTTCGTGCATCTTGGTAGTCACGTTCACCTCGCCTACCGCCGAAGCGAAGTAGGTTCCGCCATGGGCCTCGGTTACGTCGCGGAGAGCACGGCTGGAGCTGAGGTTGGAGACGGTATAGCGCGGGGTAACTCCGGCCTTCTCCGCCCTTTCGAGCAGGTAGTCGGCTACGCTTACGAGGGTATATTCCTCTACGAACGGCTGACCGGTCTCGCAGATGAAGGCCAGACGGTCCACGTCCGGGTCTACGCTGATTCCGAGGTCTGCCTTCTGCCGCACGACGGTCTCGCGAAGTTCGATAAGGTTCGCGGGAAGAGGCTCGGGGTTATGGGCAAAATCGCCGGTAGGCTCGCCGTTGATGGTGATGCATTTGACTCCGAGGCGCTCCAGGAGGCGCGGCATAATGATACCGCCGACACTGTTTACTGCATCCAGGACTACCTTAAAGCCGGCCTTCTTGATTGCGGGTACGTCTACTGCCTCGAGGGCGAGGACGGACTCGATATGTTCGTCTGTAAAATCATGTTCGGTGATAGTTCCAATCTGGTCTACCGGAGCGAAATCAAAGTCCTCGCTGGCGGCAAGATCCAGAATAGCCTGGCCTTCGACCGCTGTAAGGAATTCGCCTTTGTCGTTAAGGAGCTTGAGGGCGTTCCACTGACGGGGGTTGTGTGACGCTGTAAGGATAATACCGCCGTCTGCTTTCGCGAATGTCACTGCCAGCTCAGTTGTAGGGGTACTTGCGAAACCGCATTTCACTACGTCTACTCCGCAGGAGATGAGGGTTCCGCAGACGAGCTGCTCAACCATCTGTCCGCTGATACGGGCGTCCCTTCCGACAACCACCTTGTAGCGCTTGCCGCCATTGGGCGCGGGCTTGCGGCTCGGGAGAGTCGCGCAGTACGCGTAAGTAAACTTCACGATGTCGATAGGAGTGAGGCCTTCGCCTGCCGGGCCGCCGATTGTTCCGCGGATGCCGGAGATGGATTTAATCAGTGTCATAATACGCGAATTTAATAATAAATTTTTGGTTTGATGAAATAAAATCCTATATTTGCACCCGCTTTAAAACACTAGTGTAAAATGAAAAAAGGAATTCATCCCGAAACCTACCGTCTTGTAGCTTTCAAGGATATGTCAAACGAAGATGTATTCATCACCCGTTCTTGCGTCAACACTAAGGAGACTATCGAGATCGAAGGCGTTGAGTACCCCCTCGTGAAGGTTGAGATCTCCAACACTTCTCACCCCTTCTACACCGGCAAAACTAAGATTATCGACACCGCCGGCCGCGTTGACCAGTTCTATCAGAGGTACAAGGCTCGCAAGAAATAATTCTCTTCTTGCGCATAGGATACAAAAGAGTCGTCACAAGGTGGCGACTCTTTTTTTGTCCTGCTACGTCAAAAAAATTTGGAGGGTCAGAATTTTTATCTATCTTTGCAGTCCCAATGAGGGACTAACTGCTGGGTTCGTATAACGGTTAGTACTCGAGATTCTCAATCTCGCAATAGGAGTTCGATTCTCCTACCCAGTACAAAGAAGATGGCTGAAAGCCATCTTTTTTCGTTTTACAGCGGATCTACGTCAAAAGTATAGAGAGCGCCGTACTGCAGCTTGAGCTCTTTTTTGCGCTCGGCGAGGCTGGAATCGCGCTGGAGTACCTCACGGCGCACTATCGAAACCTTATCGCGCATATCCACCAGTCTGGTGTAAGGCGGGAGCTTATACTTCTTTCGCTCAGAGAGCAACTCGGCGATAGCGGCATCCTGAGCAGCACGGTTTCCGGCCAGGGCGCGGTATACCGGATGAGAAGCGGCGCCGCATTGGACTATGAGCCTGTCGGTATGATTGCGTATGGAGCTGAGCATCTGCAGCGCCTTTTCATCGGCCCTGAAATCAGTCCTGTCGAACAGGGCATCAGCCTGGAGCACAAGGGTCAGGTCGCTGTGGCAACCGCTCTTTCTGGCGGCGGGAGCGCTCAGAAGCTGGGGATCACGTCCGGGCAGCACCTCGCGAAGCTCGGCCAGAGCGGCATCTTCGGTCTGATAGCAGCGCACTATGGTCACCAGCGCGCCATCCGGCAGCGCCGCGATCTCTTCCAGCGCCTTGCGCGAGTAGTTTCCTACCATTCCGCGCTTATGCCTCTCGGCCGGGATGTCTATTATCTCCACCGCGGGCAGAATCTCGCTTACGGTAACCAACTCATACTTGCCGCTCAGGCAGTTGCTGAGGCTTTCGAGCGAAGGGCAGGCTGACCCGAGGATGAGGCGGGCGCCATGGATACGTGCGAGCATGGCGGCCACATCACGTCCGTTGTACAGCGGCGCCGTCTCGTTCTGCTTCAGCGAGGAGTCCTGTTCTTCGTCCACTATCACCAGCCCGAGCTTGCGCCATGGCAGAAAAACCGACGAACGAACGCCGATTACCGCTACCGGCCGTGAAGCGTCACGCACGGCCGCAAGCACTTCCCTCTTCTCTCTTGGGCTGGTGGTGGCCCCGCAAAACAGCAGGCTCTCCTTAAGTGGGCGTCCAAGCATATCGCGAAGGTTGAAGCCGAAATCGGTCTCAGGCTCGAGGATTAAGACGTCGCGGCCCGAAGCGAGGGTACGGCGAATTTCGTCCAGATAATACGGGGCGCGGTCCGTCCCACGCAACAGGATTGGTTTTTCGCCGAAGTCTATCGCCTCCTGGAAGGCCTTGGGCGAAGGAGCAACTGTCAGTTCGGCAAGATCCCGACGTAGCAGCTCGAGCTGCCCGGCGATCCGGTCACGCTCCTCTTGCAGCCGCTCGGTAATGTCCTGGCGATGCTTGCGCGAGAGCGCGGCCTCCTTGGCAGCAAGGCGGGACTCCAGCATAGGTATCTTGGTTTCAAGGGCAAGGCGCTGCCTTTCAATGCTTTGGGTAGCGCGGGCTTCGAGTTTGGACGCGAGTTTTTCAGAGCGAAGTTTACTAATGGGGTACGCCGCCTTGTAGACCTCGCCGAGAGTACACATATAATAGGACGAGACAAATTCCCAGAGCTTCAATTCCTCGGGGGTAATATCGGCAAGGCCTGTATCTGCTACCTTGACGGGAAGGACAGTCTCTACATCGGGCTCGCCTCCAATACTGACCACAACTCCCACATATGTTCTGCGGGCGAGAACCACCTCTACCCTCTGACCTATATGAACCTCTTCCGCAGTACTGTACCACGGATTGAAGTCCAGTTTCAGGGGGACGCAGACCTGTATGTATTGCTTAGCCGGCATATAAAGCAAAGATAATGATTTTCGGAGCAGAATTCATATATTTGTATAATATGATACTGTCTCTTTTGATAGCCCTTGCGCTGGGCAACGTAATAGAAGTAAGGCCGGAAAGCAATCCGGAAGGCAAGGTCCTGACGATGAGCGAGGCCACCATAGACCGCAGCGTCTTTCCTGTTTTTCCGAGAATCGATATGCCGGATGTTCAGGAACCCTTTTACAAGGTTTCCCAAGAAAAGGGCGTATTCTTCGTTGAAGAAGACGATACGATTTGGATCGCTCAGAATACCGCCGAGATCAAGTACGGAGTTACCGTCAGCCGCAATGAATTCGGAATAGACGGCGGGCTCTTCCCTTCTCCGGACGGCGAGCGTCTCGCTTTCTACAGCAAAGACGAATCCCTCGTTCCAGCCTTTCCTCTACTGGACATCAATGCCTGCGCCCTTCTTCCGCTCAAATACCCCATGAATGGAACGGCCTCCGAAAGGGTCGCTCTCCACGTCTACGACAAATCGAAGAGAAAGTCCATAACCCTGAAAATCAATGACTTCGGACCGGACAGATACATTACTGCAGTCAGTTGGTTCGGACCCGACAAGATCCTCACCCAGGTCCTCGACCGCAGCCAGCACGATATTCACCTTAACCTCTACGATGCCCTCTCAGGAGACCTCATTAAAACCATACTCGAAGAGAGAAACGATGCCTGGGTAGAGCCCTATGACCCCCAGGTCCGGGTTTCGGATAAACTTTTCCTCTATTTTACAGACAATCGCGACGGCTACAAAAGCATCTATCTCGTCGATACAGACGGCGGCCTGAAGCGCCTTACTCCAGTCCCCGCAGACGTTCGTTTCATTACCTATAAAGGCGGATACATCTACTACTATTCAGCCGAAGTTTCCCCCGCTGAGCAGCATCTGTTCAGGGTAAAGCTTACCCCCGGAAAGACCGCCGCAAAGTCGAAGGTCGGCAAGCCCGAGCGCATCACCCGCGAGCGCGGATATCACAACGTCCTTTTCAAGGGCGAGACCATCATCGATTGCTACAGCAGTTTCAGCGTCCCCGGAGTCGTCCAGCGCTATAACTCCAAGGGCAGGAAGGTCGAGGCCCCGATAGAGGTCGAGGATCCACTGACCGAATACGCCGTCCCCGAAATCGAGTTCGGCACGGTCCCCAGCGCCGACGGCCGCTTCGAAAACTTCTACCGCCTCTACAAGCCCGTGGGCTTCGATCCCGCGAAGAAATACCCCCTCATAGTCTACGTCTACGGCGGGCCCCATTCCCAGATGGTGCGCGACAGTTGGCTCGGCGGGGTTCGGATGTGGGAGGTCCTGATGGCCCAGAAGGGCTACGTAGTCTATGTCCAGGACAACCGTGGAACCTCCGGCCATGGCGCAGCCTACGAAAAGGCGATCAACCGCCAGTGTGGCCAGGCCGAAATGGCCGACCAGATGGTCGGGATCGGCAGGCTGCTCGATCAGCCGTGGATCGACCGCGAGCGCGTCGGCGTCCATGGATGGAGCTACGGCGGCTTCATGACCATCTCGCTGGCCCTCACCTACCCGGACGTCTTCAAGGTCGCGGTAGCCGGCGGCCCGGTCATCGACTGGAGCTGGTACGAGGTGATGTACGGCGAGCGCTATATGGATACTCCACAGACTAATCCCGATGGCTTCGCCCTTACCCGCCTTCAGGACAAGGCGGACAAACTTCAGGCTAAACTCCTTATCTGCCAGGGCGCAATAGACAATACCGTCGTGTGGCAGCACTCCCTGAGTTTCGTGCAGGCATGCATCAGCGCCGGAAAGCAGGTCGACTACTTCCCCTTCCCTCTCGCCGAGCACAATATGCGCGGAAACGAACGCGTCTACCTTTATCAGAAAATAACCGACTATTTCGATACAAATCTATGAAACAGTACATCCAGGAAAACAAACAGCGCTTTTTCGAAGAGCTCTTCAGCCTTCTGAGAATCCCTTCGATCAGCGCCAAGGCAGAAAATAAACCTGATATGGTGCGCTGCGCCTCGCGCCTTGCCGAACTGCTGCTCGAGGCCGGCGCCGACAAAGCGGAGGTCTGCCCCAGCAAGGGTAACCCTGTCGTCTATGGAGAGAAAATAATCGATCCTTCAGCGAAGACCGTTCTGGTCTACGGCCACTACGATGTCCAGCCGCCCGAGCCACTCGAAAAATGGCACACAGACCCGTTCGAGCCCGTTATCCACGACGACGCTATCTGGGGGCGCGGAGCCAACGACGACAAAGGCCAGCTTTTCATGCACATAAAGGCCTTCGAGTATCAGGTCCGTACCGGCCAGCTTCGTCACAACGTGAAGTTCATCTTCGAGGGTGAGGAGGAAATCGGCAGCCCGAGCCTTCCCGACTGGATGCGCGAACATAAAGACTTGCTCAAGGCAGACATCTGCCTCGTTTCCGATACGACCATGATCAGCGAGAAGGTTCCCAGCATCAACTGCGGAATGCGCGGCCTCAGCTATCTCGAAGTCAAGGTCACAGGGCCCAATAAGGACCTTCACAGCGGCCATTACGGCGGCGCGGTCGCCAACCCTATCACGGTCCTCTGCGAGATGATCGCCCAGCTCCACGACGCAGACCAGAGGGTTGCTGTCCCGGGCTTCTACGATAAGGTAGTCGAGCTCTCGAAGGCAGACCGTGAGCTTCTCGCAAAGGCCCCGTTCGACCTCGACGAATACAAGGAGTTCCTCGGAATAGACGAAGTGCGCGGCGAAAAGGGCTATACTACTCTCGAGCGCACCGGCATCCGCCCGTGTCTGGACGTGTGCGGCATCTGGGGCGGCTATACGGGCGAGGGCGCAAAGACCGTGCTTCCCAGCGAAGCCCATGCGAAGATCTCGATGCGCCTGGTTCCCAACCAGCTCAGCCGCGAGATTACGCCCCTTTTCCGCAAGTATTTCGAGAGCATCGCCCCGAAGGATGTCCACGTCGAAGTGAAGGAGTGCGAGGGGGGCGATGGCTTCCTCATCCCCATCGGCTCGGACGCTTACAAAGCCGCCTCGCAGGCCATCGGCGAAGTCTATGGAATCGAACCCGTCCCCAGCCGCGGCGGCGGCTCTATCGCCGTCCTCGCAGAGGTGCAGCAGATCCTCGGGATTGACCCGCTCCTGATGGGCTTCGGCCTTGAGCGCGACACTATCCACTCCCCCAACGAGAGCTACCTCCTGAAGCAGTTCTTCGGAGGAATGGAATCGATTGCGCTGTTCTATAAGTACTACTAGTGACTGATTTTGCAGCAATAGATTTCGAGACGGCGAACGAGCAGCCCTCGAGCGTGTGCAGCGTAGGAGTTGTTATCGTGCGCGGCGGGCAGATCGTCGACTCGTTCTACAGCCTCATCCACCCCGAGCCGGAGTACTACAAATGGTTCTGCCAGCAGGTCCACGGACTATGCGAAGAAGACACCTGGGATGCTCCGATATTTCCCCATGTCTGGGAAAAGGTCGCCCCTCTGATTGAAGGCCTGCCTCTGGTCGCCCACAATGCCCGCTTCGACGAAGGCTGCCTCAAGGCCGTCTTCAGGGTCTATCAGATGGATTACCCGGACTACCAGTTCTTCGATACCTTGGCCGCCTCCCGGCGCCACTTCGGCTGCGCTCTCCCCAACCACCAGCTCCAGACGGTCTCCGCCGCCTGCGGCTTCGACCTTGAGAATCATCACCACGCCCTCGCCGACGCCCAGGCCTGCGCGCATATCGCGATTAAAATTCTATAAGGGATTCTGTTTGGGATCCTAAATTACTCGCCGGCAAGACCTTCCAAACACCACCCGAACGCCCTGGCGAGACGGCCGTCGTTGTCGGCGAAATGGCCGCCATCTTCCCAGACGAGGGTGCAGTTCTCGGGGCCGAGCTGGGACTGAAGAAGTTCGTATTGGGCGCGGATGTTGTCGCCCACCCTCGCTATCGCCTGATTCTTAACCAGTTCTTCCCTGTCGCCAAGGCTCAGATAGACCCTTTTCACGCGAGTGGGATTCTTCTTGGCGAACTGCTGCCAGCCGTGGATCCAGACCGAGGGCGATGCAGCCGCAATCCCCTGAAACACATCGGTTTGCGATGAAGCCCAGAGGGCGAAAAGTCCCCCGAGCGAGTAGCCCCCAAGAACGACCGGCAGCTCGCCGAAGCGCCGCTTGAGTTCGGGAAGAAGCTCCATGGTCACGAAATCCAGCGTCTCGCCGGCATGCCCGCCCGCTTCCGGGTCGCGGGAAACGTTCCCGTCCCACCATGGCATCAGGCCCACGGTCCAGTCCTCCAACTCGACCGCAGCGAGCACGAACGGCCGCGAAGACAGCTCCACGATCTTCGCCACCTCCGACTCGATCGTGGCGTTTTCGTGTCTTGCCGAAAGCTGAATCAGAATCACCTCCGGCTTCTCTGAACCGTAGAGCTTATAAACCATTACTTGCGGATAAAGCGGCTTTCGCTTTCAGGAGTTTCAGCGCTATTGTACCGCTCGAGATCATTTCTTCAGCAAATGCCCTCGCGCTTCCGTTAGTACCGGTATACCTAAGATTCACTGTGATAGACATAGCTATTTCCTGTTTAGGGGCGCACGCCTGCAATGCAAACGCCATCGCCAACAAAAGAATAACGACTCTTTTCATATAATTACGATCTGCTGACGGTCTTGCTGCCGAGATTAAGGCGGATCTTAGCCATCGAGTTGCCCCTGTAATAGATCATCGCAAGGGTTGAATCGTTATCGAAATAGAAGTTCTTAAGATACCACCCGGTACTGCGGTCCCGGCAAACTGGCAGGGCCCAAACCAGCATATAACTGCCAGTCGAAGTGTTGCGAAGAATAAGGCTGGTATAGCCGCGAACATCGACTGCCGCGCACTCATACTTTCCGGAGCGCACTTTGCGGGCTTTTCCGAAAGCAGTAACCAGCGAACTCTTAGCAGGAACACTGCCAATCTCGAACCTCTTGGCGGAGGTCATCGCTTTGGGATTGCGCTCGAGCCACCACTCAAGGGTCTTGTCGGTAATATAATCCTCTTCGGGAAGTACGACCAGACGGGTATCAGCTGCGGCTAATGAAGCCATATGCCTTACTGCCGGGGTGTCGTCGAGCACATTCTGATTCGAGATACCCTCGATACGGAACGACCCGTCCGCTGCTCCCGGAAGGTTCTTTCCGATAAAGATCAGCGACTCTGCAGTTCCCTGCTCCAGGGCTACCATCGACTGGACATATTCCTTGCCTCCTGAAAAACTGTTCAGATAAGAGAAATAGCAGTACTGCACGCCTTCCAGAGTAACCAGAGAAAGGCTGTCGACAGGAGTCGTAACAGAGCCTTCCTGACGCTGGAGATAGACAGACATCTGTTTGCCGCGGTTATCCGAGACCACGACAGTTGAATCGGTATACTCCAAACTGGCGGAGTATGCCTTAGAAACCTGTTTGGCCGCACCGCATCCGCTGAGGATGAGCACGACCAAACCAAGAATCGGAAGTAAACCGCGCCTCATTACTTAAGCTCGCGGAACTTCTCGGACGAAATCTTCTTAGCCTTAAGGGTGATGGTCTCCTTGATCTTGGCAAGAACTTTCTGGTCCTCAACCTGCTCTGCGAGACGGTCGATCTGCTTGCGATCGTTGAGAACATTCTTTACGGCCTCGGCGATCATATCCTCAGGAACATTACCGATACCGTACATAGCGTACTGGTAAGTAACGAAAGCCTTGGCGGCCTCCTCGATATCCTGCTGGGTAATCTCGAAGCCGAACTTCTTCATAAGGCTGCCGCGGACAAGCTGCCACTTGAAGTCCTCGAGGAATGCCGGGAACTCCTTGTCGAGCTGCTCTTCTGTAACCTTACCTTCATTGGCGTGGAGAAGCCAACGGCGAAGGAAAGCTTCGGGGAGTTCAACTGCTGCCTTATTGACATAGAATTCGCGAAGGTCTTTGTTCAGACGCCATGCAGCCTCATCTTTGTTCGAAGCCTCAAGACGCTCCTCTACTTCCTTAGAGATCTCCTCGTCTGTCTTCTCCTGCTTCTGGCCTTCGTAGTACTTCTTCATCGAGGCTACCATATCCTCCTTCTCCTTTGCGGTAGAAGTGATGGTATAGTTAGTAACCGTATCTTCCTTTACGACCTCTACGTTAACCTCGGGAGAGAGGGCGATGTCGAATACGAAAACGAAATCGTTTCCGCTCTGCCAGTCGATCTCGGGCTGATTCTCGCTGCCGAGAGGCTCGCCGAGGATGTGGAGTTTCTCATCGTCTATGTACTTGCCAAGGGACTCTCCTACTACCTGATTTACTGCGTCTGCGAGGACCTGTCCTCCGTAGACCTTCTGGATCAGGGACATAGGTACATTACCCTTACGGAATCCCTTGAAATCGGCGTTGCGCCTTACTTCTGCAAGTTTTTTCCTTTCAATCTCGGCATAATCTGCCGCTTCAACGTTCATTGTAAGCTCGATGTTGAGCTTGTCTACCTGTTTCTTTGTAATTTTCATATATCGTATGTAGTTATTTTTTCCTTCTGGTTGGGTATTTGATCCTTTCGTGGTGGATCTGGGCAATGTAGCTCTTTATGACCTGCTTTGCCGTAGTAAGTTCCTTGACGGTGATATCCGCTTCTTCGAGCTGGCCGTCGTCTATCTTATCCTGGATAAGTCTTTCCACAAGATTGGAGATAGATTCAGGAGAGTAATCCCTGAGGGTTCTTGAGGCCGCCTCGATAGTATCGCATATCATCAGGATAACCTGCTCCTTGGTATGGGGTTTACGGCCGGGATAACAGAACTCCGATTTCTGAGCGGGATCTCCGCCTTCTTTGAGGAACTTATCGTAGAAATAGGAAACGCAGTTTGTTCCGTGGTGGGTCAGGATAAAATCCGAGACTACTGTAGGGAGATGGTGGTCATGGGCCAACTCCATACCGTCTGTGACGTGCCTGATAATGTCCTGGGCGCTCTGCAGAGGGCTGAGCTCGGAATGATACTTGGCTTCATCCGAGGTAATAAGCGACTCGTTTTCTACGAAGCAGAGCGGATTGTTCATCTTTCCGATGTCGTGGTACAAGGCACCGACCTTGATCAGAGACTCTTCTGCTCCTATCGCACGAGCTATCGACTGAGCGAGGGCAGAAACCTGCAGGGAGTGTTGGAAAGTTCCGGGAGCCTTTTTCTCAAGTTCGCGGAGAAGATCGTTTGAGTTCTCTGCAAGCTCCTCCAGACGGGAAGTCGATACCAGATTGAAGATCCTCTCCATCAGATAGATGATGGGATAGGCAGCAATCTGGAGGAAAGCTGCAATAAAGAGGAAGATGAAATCTCTCGGGAAGTTCATCGACACCAGTCCGGAAAGGCTGCAAGCGAAGTATACGAGAGCACTTACCGCGAAGGTTACTATTGCAAGAATGAACTGCTTTACTCCGCGCGAGAAATTGTTGAAAACATAGAGCGTAACGGTTCCGGAGGCGACATACATCAGGAACAGAGCCTGTCCGCTCGGCGCAAAGAGCAGCAGCGGAAGCAGGGATACGATGTAGACGGGATATATAACCCTGGTTCTGAAGAAAGCCTTCAGATAAAGGGCAAATACCGGGAACGGGACCAGCAGCAACCATCTGGGCCAGAATCTGATGAATATCATCTGAAGCGCCGCCATGAAGGCGAACAGAGTAAGAATATACAGATATCTGTTGTAGTCCTTGAATACCAGAGGGTTAGAGAAATGGATCGCAAAATAGAAGCAGACCAGGATTGCCAGACTCAGGAGGATGTTCGCAAGCCAGATCTGCCAGTCGTTTCCGCCGGACAGAACACTGCTTTCATACTCCTTTTTGTAGGAATCCAGAACCTGGGCCAATTCCTCGGTAACGATATCTCCCTTATTGATAATCACATCGCCGGCACGGACAAAGCCCACCGTCTCCGAAATCCTGTTGTCTGCCTGACTGCCCACAAGCGAAGTCAGTTGCTCGTCAAAAACGAGGTTCGGGACTATAAGATCGTAGACGCCGCAAGCCGTCAGCGCAGAATCGACCGCTACCTCGGGGAACGAGGCGCTAACCGACGAAAGCAAGGCATCACGGGCGCCCGCAAGGCCATAGACCTCCGCCGCAGGGACTTTCTGGGCCCGCTTATCGCGCTGGACATAGATAATCTCACGGCCTTCAAGCATCTGCTGCCCCGCTTCGGAGACGATACCCTTGGAGAAGATGCTCCTGAGCGACGAGACAACTGCATGTTCAAGCTCGGGGTGCTGGAGGTAATCCAGGCCTGAAGCCTTAGCAAGGTTCTCAGCAGTAAGTTTTTCAGAGAGCTTGAAGTAAGGAACGGTTACGGATGTATTTTTGAGAGCCTCTTCAGCCTTCTGGGCCTCGGTCTTCAAGATGGGGAAATCGAGCCTGGCGCGGCAGGTCTCATACTGCCACACCGAACCCTTTCTGTACTCATAACTCCACTTCGCCGTCCTTGGAGCAAAAGCGATCAGAACGGCAAGAAGGATAATGAGAGGCGAAAAGACCTTGAGTCTGAAGGGAACTTTCATCGGGGTTTTATGCGTCGATGTTTGCGTAGTGTGCGTTTTCCTCGATGAACTGGCGGCGAGGCGGGACATCGTCTCCCATCAGCATAGAGAATGTACGCTCGGCCTGAGCTGCATTCTCGATAGTGATCTGGCGCAGACGCCTCTTCTCAGGGTTCATGGTTGTATCCCAGAGCTGTTCGTCGGACATTTCACCAAGACCTTTGTAGCGCTGAACTGTATAGCCCTTGTCAGAGCCCTTTCCGAGGCTCAGAGCGGCCTGTTCGCGCTGCTCTTCTGTCCAGCAGTAGATCTCTTCCTTGCCCTTCTTTACGAGGTAAAGCGGCGGAGTAGCAAGATAGACGTATCCGTTCTTGATGAGATCGAACATGTAGCGGAAGAAGAAGGTAAGGATAAGGCAAGCGATGTGTGAGCCGTCGACATCAGCATCGGTCATGATGATGACTTTGTGGTAACGGAGCTTGCTCAGATCCATATGTTTCTCGCCGGTTTCGTCTTCCTGGGCTACGGTAACGCCGAGGGCAGTATAGATATTCTGGATTTCCTGGCTGTCGAACGCACGGTCTACTGCCGCTTTCTCGACATTGAGGATCTTACCGCGGAGCGGAAGGATAGCCTGGGTCTTACGGTCGCGGCCCTGCTTTGCGGTACCGCCTGCGGAATCTCCCTCAACGAGGAAGAGCTCACACTTCTCAGGATCCCTCTCCGAGCAGTCTGCGAGCTTACCGGGCATTCCGGCACCTCCGAGGTAGGTCTTTCTCTGGACCATCTCGCGAGCCTTGCGGGCTGCGTTACGGGCTGTAGCGGCAAGAACGATCTTCTCGATGATAGTCTTCGCAATCTTCGGATTCTCCTCGAGGAAGTTGCTCATTGCGGCATCCGTTGCCTGGGAAACAGCCGAAGTAACCTCGGTATTACCCAGCTTGGTCTTGGTCTGACCCTCGAACTGAGGCTCGGCCACCTTTACGGAGATAACTGCTGTAAGGCCCTCGCGGAAATCTTCCGGTGCGAGCGGATCCTTGAGCTTCGAAAGCAGGTTGTTCTTCTCGGCATAGGACTTAAGAGAACGGGAAAGACCCATCTTGAAGCCCTGGAGGTGTGTTCCGCCTTCGATAGTGTTGATATTGTTGACGTAAGAATAAATCTTCTCGCTGTATCCGGTGTTGTACTGGAGGGCGATGTCGATAGGAATAATCTTATCGGATGAGATGCCTACAGGTTCGGGCATCAGGGTATCTGCGCCGGCGTCCAGATAGCCGATGAACTGCTTGAGTCCGAGCTCCGAGAAGAAGGACTCTGAGCGGAAAATCTTCTTTCCGGTGGGTTTTGAATTGCCGTTTTCGTCGATGACGTACTCGTCTACAAGCTCACGCTCGTCTGTAAG
>ONOI01000027.1 GCA_900319375.1 uncultured Bacteroidales bacterium
TCCATTGTCCTTTGTTAAACTTTCATTAACGGCACAAATTTACTAACTTTGTCTGCACAAGCCTTGGTGCAGAAAACTACTCTGCAAATCTAAGGTTTGTGAATAGCAAAAAATCGCTGAAAAATGGACAAAAAAGGAAAAAATGAGGTAACTGCCTACTCTGTTTCTGTAGGCCTTCTGATGACAATTCTGTTCTCTGCGGCGGCGGCCTATCTTGGTCTTAAGGTAGGTCAGGTCTTCGAAGCGGCGATCCCTATCGCCATCATCGCCGTAGGTCTTACCGGCGCGCTCAAAAAATCGAACGGCCTGGGCCAGAACGTCATCATCCAGAGCATCGGAGCCTGCTCGGGCGTAATAGTCGCGGGCGCTATCTTCACTCTCCCGGCTATCTACATATTAGGTCTGGAGGTGAACTTCACCCAGATGTTCCTCAGCTCGCTGCTCGGCGGCGTCCTCGGTATCCTTTTCCTCATTCCTTTCCGCAAGTATTTCGTCAAGGAGATGGACGGCCAGTATCCTTTCCCTGAGGCCACGGCAACTACCAAGGTGCTGACCAGCACCGAAGGGGGCAGCGCGAAGACGCTGCTGGCCGCCGGCCTTATCGGCGGCCTTTACGACTTTGTCGTAAGTACCTTCGGTGCGTGGGCCGAGACTCTCAGTACTACCGTCATGCACTGGGGTCAGGTCGTCTCAGACAAAGCAAAGGTTGTCCTGAAACTCAATACGGGCGCGGCAGTACTCGGCCTCGGATACATAGTGGGTCTGAAGTACGCATTCATTATCTGCTGCGGTTCGCTCCTCGTCTGGCTCGTAATCATCCCGGGGTTGAACCTTCTCTTCGGAGGCCAGGTAGTGGACCTTATGGGAACCGGAATCGCCCAGACTATAGGCGAAATGTCGCCAGACCAGCTCTTTAAGGAATACGCCCGCCACATCGGCATCGGCGGCATCGCTACCGCCGGAATTATCGGCATCATCAAGAGCGCGGGCGTCATCAAGAGCGCCGTGGGTCTTGCGGTAGGCGAGTTCAGGAAAAAGGGCGCGGGGGCCCAGGCGGTCGAGGAAAGCCAGCGGGATCTTCCGATGAGGCTGATTGTCTTCGGCATCGCGTTCGCCCTTTTGGCGACCTTCGCCTTCTTCGCCTTCGGCGGTGTGGTCGAAAACGTATGGCAGGCCCTGATCGGTGTGCTGATCGTCGGCATCATCGCCTTCCTTTTCACCACGGTCGCGGCGAATGCCATCGCCATCGTGGGTACTAACCCGGTCAGCGGAATGACCATCATGACGCTGATTATCACGGCCTTAGTGCTGGTCGCCGTGGGCCTTAAGGGCAACGCCGGAATGGCTGCGGCAATGGTCATAGGCGGAGTCGTCTGTACCGCCCTTTCGATGGCCGGCGGCTTCATCACCGACCTTAAGATCGGCTACTGGACCGGGGTTACGCCCGCGAAACAGGAGGCATGGAAGTTCGTGGGCACGATCGTCGCTGCTGCTACCGTCGGCGGGGTGATGATGATACTCAACAAGACCTACGGTTTCACGGGCGAGGGCGCGCTGGTCGCTCCGCAGGCTAACGCGATGGCGGCCGTGATCCAGCCCATGATGAACGGCGGCAATGCGCCATGGCTGCTCTACGGCATCGGCGCGCTGATCGCAATTCTGCTGACCGTGTTCAAGGTCCCGGCGCTCGCTTTCTGCCTGGGAATGTTCATCCCGCTGGACCTCAACCTCCCGCTGCTGGTGGGTGGCGCGATTTCGTGGTTCGTGAGCACTCGTTCGAAGGACGAAGAGCTGAATAAGGCCCGTCTGGATAAGGGTACGCTGATCGCCTCCGGTTTTATCGCCGGCGGCGCGCTTATGGGCGTTGTCTCGGCTATCCTGCGCTTCGCGGGAGTGGACTGGTTCCTCAGCGGCTGGAATACCGTCGCCGCCGGCCATGCCGCCTCCGGCGCCCAGGCTATCGCTATCGTCCCGCTCCTGGGGCTGATTTGCTATATGACCTGGTCTTCCCTGCGGGCGAAGAAATAACCGCTGAGTCCTGGATCTATTGCGTGCATACCCTCGGTTTTTTTGGGGAGGGTATGCACGCTATTTAAACAGAGTTTTCACCAGCTCCGCGACGTCTGAGACTTTGACGACCTTGATAGTAGCGGCGCGGACAGCGTCCAGATTCGAGTAGGCGCTGACAAAAATCTTTTTGAATCCCAGCCTCTGAGCCTCGATGACGCGCCTGTCAGCCTGGGCGACGGGGCGGATTTCGCCGCTGAGACCGACTTCGCCCGCGAAGCAGAAGTCGGACGGGATGGCGAAATCGAAGTTGGACGACAGAACCGCGCAGATGACGGCCAGATCGCAGGCCGGGTCGGTGATCTTCAGGCCGCCGGCCATATTGAGGAAGACATCTTTCGCGCTGAGGTGGAAGCCGGCGCGCTTTTCGAGCACGGCCAGCAGCATGTTCAGCCTGCGCACATCGAAACCGGTCGCGGAACGCTGGGCCGTTCCATAGGCGGCCGTGGACACGAGGGCCTGGACCTCGAAGAGGAACGGTCTCGTCCCGTCGAGCATGGCGCAGATAGCCGTGCCGCTGAGACCCTGTTCGTGCATGGGGATGAGCATCTCCGAGGGGTTTGCGACCTCGCGAAGGCCGGTGCCGGTCATCTCGAACACGGCGAGCTCGGACGTGCTGCCGAAACGGTTCTTGATCGAGCGGAGGATGCGGTACGAGCCGCGGTTCTCACCCTCGAACTGAAGGACCACGTCGACGATATGTTCGAGAATCTTCGGGCCCGCGATGAAGCCGTCCTTGGTTATGTGGCCGATCAGGATGACTGGGACGCCGGATTCCTTGGCGAAGCGCAGCAGCCTCGCCGCGACCTCCTTGATCTGCGAGACCGAGCCGGCGGCGGATTCGACCGTTTCCGTATACATTGTCTGGACCGAGTCCACTACCATCAGGTCCGGCTGAATCTCTTCGGCCTCATCCAGGATGTTCTCCAGCAGAGTTTCGGCGTAAATCAGGCAGTTGTCTGCCGAGCCTCCGAGACGGGCCGCGCGCATCTTCACCTGCTTTTCGCTCTCCTCGCCAGTGACGTAGAGTGTACGGAGCGAGGGGCTATGGAGCGGAATCTGCAGAGAAAGGGTGGACTTTCCGATTCCGGGCTCGCCGCCGATAAGGACCAGCGAGCCGGGGACGATGCCGCCGCCCAGAAGCCTGTCGACTTCCGCGCTTCCGAGGCTGATACGCTCCTCTGCCGACGAAGACACATCGGTCAGTTTTACGGGCTTACGCCGTTCGCTGCGGCCGAACGATCCGGCGGACTTTGGCGACTTGGAGGCCGCCTGGACCGGCGCCTCGACCATCGTGTTCCACTCCTTACACGCCGGACACTGGCCCATCCACTTCGGGCTCTCGTTTCCGCAATTCGTACAATACCACAATGTCTTCGCTTTAGGCATATTCTTAGTTGTTTTGAAAAGGCCAGAAGCCACATCCATTCCCCTCACCTTCGCTTCGCTCATCCCACCAAACGCGCTGCGCGCTAGTGGTCCCCCCGCCACCATCACCCCAAAAATCGGCAGATTTTCGGGGGCCCCGATAATCGGCCGCGGGTGGCCAGGGATCGGGGAACGGATGTGGCTGCTGGCTTCATTTTATCTAGGTAGTTTAAACAGTTCCATGTCTTTCAGCTCGCCACCTTCAATCTTGAAGCGCAGCGCTGTTCGCAGGACGTGCCAGCCCTGAACGCCACAGGCTCCGGGGTTGAGGGTCATCATTTGATAGTAGTCGTCGTACATCACTTTCAAGATGTGGGAGTGGCCGCAGACAAATACCTGGGGGCGGAAGCGCTCAATAAGGGCGCGGGCGCGGTAATCATAGTGTCCTGGATAGCCCCCGATATGGGTCATCAGGACGCTCATCCCTCCGCATTCGAAAAGCTGATAGGACGGATACTCGAGGCGGATATCCTGCCCGTCGCAGTTGCCATAGACGCCTACAACCGGCTTCCAGGCGGAAATCTGCCTGGTAAACTCCGCGTCGGCCCCCCAGTCTCCTGCGTGCCACACGACGTCGCAGGGCTCCAGAAACTCCTGGAACTCCGAACTCCACACTCCGTGTGTATCGCTGATTAGACCTACGAACATAGCAACTCCAAAAATACGAAATTCCTATGCTTCGACAAAATCTGATTCAGAGCGGAGACTACGCTCGATGGGTAACTTTGCGGAAAGTTGGTACTACTCTGCGGGAATTTCCGCGGAGTAGTACAAAGTTTTTGATGCGCCGCGCCGATTTTAGGGTTTTTGGCGCCAGGATGGGCGTAGGAAGGTCATTCGGCGCCGAAAATGACAGATTTGGCGCCAAACAGGACGCGAAGAGGCTAATCGGCGCCAAAAAGCCAGGAAATGGCGCCGGAGGGGGGAGTGGAGGAAAAATTGACGGAGACGGGACCTAGATGTATTTGAAGTACACCGCTTCGGCGGCGGTGAGGGCGGCGGTTTCGGTACGGAGGCGCGAGGATCCGAGGTGGACCGGTTTGAAACCGGCGCGGACCGCCGCCGCCACCTCTTTCGGAGAAAAATCTCCTTCGGGGCCTATCAGGACTACGACGTCCGTCAGCTGCGAAGCTGCCAGCGCCTGGGCGATAGATACCTTTTCCCCTTCGAAACAATACGCGATTAGTTTGAGTGAACCTTCGGGCGCGCCTGCGATGAAATCCAGGACGCTGACAGGCTGAGCGACAACCGGGACGGCTGCCTTAAGAGACTGTTTTGCAGCACTCAAAACAATGCGTTCGAGCCTTTCTGTCTTACAGACCTTGCGCTCGGAGCGCTCCCCGATTACGGGCGCGATAATATCGACTCCAACCTCGGTCGCCTTTTCCGCCATCCACTCGTAGCGGTCCATGTTCTTGGTCGGGCAAACGGCAAGGGTCAGGCGGTAGGGATGCGAGCCGAAGCCGGGCTCACGACGGACGACGCGGGCGAGAGCCTCTTTCGGGGATGCCTCCTCCAGGACGCACCACAGCAGTGTCCCGGCGCCGTCCATCACGGCTATCTCATCGCCCTCGCGGTGGCGAAGGACGCGGACGCAGTGAGCTGACTCCTCAGAGTTCAGCCGGACGATATCGCCTGAAATGTCGTTTGAATAAAAAATCTCCATTAGTACTGCCCGTATTCGTTGAACAGGGTTCCCTTCTTACGCCAGTAGCGTATCATAAGCCAGCCGAAGAGCATACCGCCGAGGTGGGCGAAATGGGCTACTCCGTCTGCAATTCCGCGAACGCCGAGGACCAGTTCTATCACAGCGAAGATGATGATCCAGGTCATAGCCTTCATCGAAATAGGAGGGAATATAAGAGTAAGCCTTCTCTGCGGATAAAGCAGAGCGTAGCTCATCAAAAGGCCGTAGATAGCGCCGGATGCGCCTACGGTAGGGGTTACCTTAAGGGTAGCATATGCCTTGGCGGCGGTAGCTGAACCGGCCATGATCTGGTTCTCCAGATAAAGGCCCTCCAAGTACATGGTCCCGAAGTGGAGCGCTACAGCGCCCAGTCCCGCGACAAAATACAGCCATAGCATCTTCTTCGAACCGATAGTCTGCTCAACAGCGGAGCCGAACATAATCAGCGCCCACATATTGAAGAAGATGTGGAAGAAGCCGCCGTGCATAAACATATGCGTCAACAGCTGCCACCAGTGGAAATAGTGCGAAGTAGGGTAATAAAGAGCGAACGTACTCATCATAAAATCCTGATTGATGAGGGTCGCTATAAAAACAACTACATTGACGTAGAACAGGTTCCTCGTCACGGTAGGGATATTGGCAAAAAAGCCTCCTCTCTGCTGGTAATACTCCATCTAAAATCTCTTTTCTAAATCCTCAATCGGAACGATGCAGGTGATACGCTTTCCCGAAGGAGTGAGGTCTGCCGAAGAACATGCAAAAAGGTCATCGAGCAGGCGGGTCGCTTCCGCTGGAGTCTTGATCTCCGAATAGCGGGCAGCCCCTATCTCCGCAAACTTACGGGCAGTCGCGGACTGCATCATTTCCGGGAGGACGTTGTGTCCTCCCTCGCTCAGAACCTGCAACAAATCTGCCACCGTCCCGCGCACTGACATTTCGTCAGCGCCATACCCCTCCGGTACAGCGTTCACGACGATAGTATCAGCGCTGAACGGAGCGATATCAAAGCCCATCCGGGAGAGCAGATCGGAGTTATCCTCGAACAGCGGGACATATGCCGCGCCTACCTGAACCTCCACAGGGAACAGAGCCGTCTGCGATACCTGCGCCTCAGCCTGAAGCGCGCGCAGCGTCTTCTCGTAGAGAATACGCACCAGCGCGCGGCGGATATGGACCAGCATCACGCCGGAAGAGACCGGGGTCACGATGAACCTGC
Organism: uncultured Bacteroidales bacterium; assembly: GCA_900319375.1. GTDB lineage: Bacteria > Bacteroidota > Bacteroidia > Bacteroidales > UBA932 > Cryptobacteroides. The sequence continues at coordinate 6,402 of ONOI01000027.1, forward strand.
CGCCCACGACGATCGATTTTCCCATCGCGAGCGTCCGTTCTTCGAACAGCGCGCCGTAGTTTCCGTCGTGGCCGATGCCATGGTCATATCCATGCCCGGCAGGACCGGAGCCCCCGCCGACCGCGCTGGGGCCGAACTCGGGTACGTAGTCCGAAGACTGGGCCTGCTCGAAGGGGTTGTAGTCCGGGTCGAAGTCGTGTGAGGGGGCTATGTCGCCGCTCTTGTACTCCGAGAAACTGCGCGAAATCTGGGGCATCTCTACCGCGCCCTCCGTATCGAAATCTATCGATGCGCCGAAGCTGTTTCGGCCGAGCGTCTCCCTTACACACGCGTACAGGGTCTGGAAAATGACGCTGTCTTCCTCGAACTTGATTTCGGTCTTGGTAGGGCTTATGTTGACATCTATCGAATGGGGGTCGACCGTCAAATACAGGAAATAGGAGGGCGTCACCCCGTCCGGGACCAGCTCCGAATACGCGTTCATCACCGCTTTATGGAAATAGGGGCTGCGGAAATAGCGGCCGTTGACGAAGAAGAACTGGTTGCCCAGGGTCTTACGGGCGCTTTCCGGCCGGCCTACAAAGCCGCTCACCCGGACCAGCGAGGTCTGGATGTCGATATCGACCAGCTCGCCCGTAACTCCCGCGCCCAGCAGGTCCTGGATGCGGTATTTCAGCGATTTGGCGGCCTTCAGGACGAAGACGTCGCGGCCGTTGGATGTAAGGGTGAACGAGACATCGGGGCGGGTCAGCGCTACGTGGGTGAACTCTTCGATTATGTGTTTAAGCTCGACGTTGTCCGACTTTAGGAACTTTCGCCGGGCGGGGGTGTTGTAGAACAGGTTGCGCACGGCGATCGAAGTACCCGCGGGCGCGCTGCACTCCGAGACCTCCGTGGCCCCGAAATTCCCTATCGTCACCTGGGTCCCGGTCTCGGCCTCTGCGCGCCGCGTCCTGAGCGTCACTTCCGCGACCGCAGCGATCGAAGCCAGAGCCTCGCCCCTGAAACCGAAGGTCATTATCTGCTCCAGGTCCTCAGCTTCCGCGATTTTCGAGGTCGCGTGGCGCTCGAAACAAAGCTGGGCGTCTTCCGGGTCCATCCCGCAGCCGTTGTCGATCACCTGAATCAGCGTCCGGCCGGCATCGGTTACGACTACCGTGACCTTAGTAGCTCCGGCGTCAAGCGCATTTTCGGTCAGCTCCTTAACTACCGACGCAGGGCGGCCTACCACCTCTCCGGCGGCAATCATATTCGCAATTTGTGCGGGCAGTACCTTAAGTTTTCCCATCTCTATGCGCGGATTATCTGGATCTGGCCGTCCACGGCCACCTTAATTATCTGGCTTGCCTTACCCGTGCTGCCCTTTTCGAGCGACGGGGAGACTGTATAATCTACAGCGGCCTTGATTTCGTCCGGGATTTCGGCGAATTTCCTCGGCGCCGGCTCTCCGGAGATATTGGCCGAGGTCGAAACCACCGGCCTTCCAAGCCTGCGGCAAAGGTCTACGCAGTCCTCGTTTAGAGGGATGCGGATCCCGACCGACCCGTCTTCGGCGACGGCATTCGGGGCTATGCCTACTGCGTCCGGGTAGATTATAGTCATCGGGGCGTCGTTGACCTCGACGAGCTGAATCGCCATCTGCGGTATCTCCTTTACATATCGGACGATCATATCCATGTCTGATGCGAGCAGGACGAGCGATTTCGCTTCGTCGCGGCGCTTGAGAGCGAATATCTTCGCTACCGCCTCGGCGTTTGTCGCGTCGCAGCCCAGTCCCCAGATAGTATCCGTAGGATAAAGTATTATTCCACCCGCCTTAAGAACTTTCGCGGCTTCGATTATAGTGTCTTTCATTTTATGAGCATATAGAATTTAAGGATATAGAACAGGATGGCGCAGACGAGCAAAAGGCCGATGATTCCTATTATCTGCTGCACACGGTTAACATGGGAGCGGCTGCGGCTGCCTTCGCGAAACGACCCGCGAATATAGTCGCCCGGCTTGTATGTTCCCTCTTCCTTCTCTTTTTCGGCAGTTCCGTCGACCTTGCCGAACATACGCTTGCGCTCCTCCGCTTTCTCATCGTAGTAGCGGGGAGTGTAGTGGAACACGCGGTGTTCCTGATCGCCGAAGAAATTGAAAAGTGCCATATCTATTTCTTTTGAGGGGCGTGGCTGAAGGACCTGCGGGGACCCTCGGCCTCGCGCCAGAATTTTTCATCAAAATCCGAAGGATGAAGATAAGGTCCTTGGTGGTCTATACAGAACTGCAGATAAGTTATCGGCAGGCCCATCTCCAGGAACATCTTCTCGTAAAATGTCTGCACCTCATATACTACCGGATCGAGAGCCTCTTTGTTCCCGTACACATCCAGAGTACAGGCGTTGGCCTTAAGATTATTGGCTTTCACGACTGCCTTTGTGTATTCGTGAAGGAAACGGGAGTCGGTCTTAAGGTGGATGATGCCTCCGGGCTTAAGGAAACTGCGGTAGCGCTCAAGGAACAGGGGTGAACTGAGGCGCGAGTTCTCGCTCTTCATCTGAGGATCCGAGAAGGTAAGCCATATTTCCGAGATCTCTCCTAGGGCAAAGAAGGCCGTAATGAACTCTATACGGGTACGAAGGAACGCTACATTGGGAATCTTCTCCTTTGTTGCGGTCTTCGCTCCCTTCCAGAGGCGCGCACCCTTGATATCCACCCCGATGAAACATTTCTCCGAATAGCGGCGGGCCATCTCGAGCGTGTACTCGCCTTTTCCGCAGCCCAGTTCGAGCACGATCTCGGCCCCGGGCTTTCGGCCAAACATCTTCGAGGCCCAGTTGCCCTTGATCGGATGGTCCTTCAGATTGAAAAACCCCTCCGAGAGCAGCTCCTCGGCCGAGGGCTGCAGCAGGCAAGTAAAGGTCTCGTTCTCTGCGAACTTTCTCAGTTTGTCGTGTCCCATCGTTTTTCTTTCCATGTGAGGCCAAGGCCCCTGAATCCCTTCACCTCCGGGCTGACGCTTACCTTAAGCATCCACTGGCCAGCGGAGGGGAAGCGCACGTATGAGCGGTAGCGCTCCAAGGTCCCGTTCTCCGCCCCGCTGAGCATGTATACCGTCTCGCGGTAGACCGTATCGGCCGGCGAAACCCAGGAGACATCCAGCCTCACGGGCAGCGATTCGCTCCCATCGCCGTCGACCCTCGTAAAGAAGGCGAAATCGAAGAGCGCCAGCGAATCCACTACAGATATCGGGTAGTCGTAGGAGTTGCGAGGCGCCGGGAGAAACAACTCTCCCGATGTAGGTCTTCCGCAGGAGCAAAGGCAGAGGAGAGCGCAGAAGAGGAGTATATGAGGGCTACTTCTTCTCATTTTGGGGCTTCTTCCTGCCCTTGTGACGTTTTTTCTTAGGGCTGTCGAAGCGGGTGATGCTGTCTTCGCCAGCCGCAGTAACGAACTCGGGGGCAGCGCTTACAGGCTCGGGCATCAGCGAGTCGGGCTTGATGCCGTTGCGGTTCATCATTATTATCTCACGGACGTCCTCCGCCGCAAGCGGATAGAGGTTTTCGTCTGAATTCTTGTCGTAGGAGAAGTACATGGTCTCGGCCAGGATGTTCGTTTTTCTGAGCCACGCAAGACCGTCCTTGAACTCGAGCGGCTCACTCACCTTCGGGATGCGGCTCTGGGCGTCCATATAGGTCGCGACTTCGTAGTTGATGCAGCATTTAAGCTTACCACACTGGCCTGCCAGTTTCTGAGGATTGAGCGAGAGGTCCTGGCAGCGGGCAGCCGCGGTACTGATGCTCTTGAAGTTAGTGATGTAGTTTGCGCAGCAGAGCTCGCGGCCGCAGACGCCAAGGCCTCCGATGAGGCCGGCTTCCTGGCGGGCGCCTATCTGCTTCATCTCGATCTTGATGCGGAACTCCTCGGCAAACACCTTGATGAGCTGACGGAAGTCTACCCTGCCGTCTGCGATGTAGTAGAAGATAGCTTTAGTACCGTCTCCCTGGAATTCCACATCACCGATTTTCATTTCTAGACCCATCGTAGCCGCTATCCTGCGGGCTTCGATCATAGTCTGCTGCTCGCGGGCTGTAGCCTCAAGCCACTTCTCCACGTCGTTCTGGCGAGCCTTGCGGTAGATCTTTTTGAACTCTGCGGTTTCGGGGTCTATTCTGCGGCGCTTCATCTGGCGCAGGACCAGAGGTCCCTCGAGAGTTACGATTCCGAGGTCGTGGCCGTTTACGGCCTCAACCACCACCATATCGCCCTGACGGACGCTCTGGCCGCTCTCGTTGCGATAAAAACCTTTACGGGTGTTTTTGAAACGCACCTCGAAGATGTCAGGGTATTCGTTTGCCCCAACGTCTTTCAGGTAATTATGCTCGCCAAGCTTGCAGCATCCTTCTCTGTATGTACATACGGTCTCGCCTTCGGGTGTAGTACTTTTTACACACCCGCGGAAGCAGTCGTAGTTGATAGTCTCACTCATATTGCAGTGTATAATCTGTCTACAAGATCCGTAAAGAGGATCTTAAGATTGACATTGCGCTCTATCAAACCCTGGGCGCGGCTGAGCGCATCCGCCGCCTTTCGGGGGAATGTTTTCGGGCTTCTCGCAGCCCAGTCGCGGAGCTCGGCGAGCTCGCCTTCGGGCAGCTCGACCATCCTGTCGAGGCCCTGCTGAAGAAGGAAAACGAAGCGGAGCCGTTCTGCAGCGTAGCGGCAGAAGCCCTTTGCGCGTTCGCGCGAAGGGAGCGCCGCGGCGGTGTCGGCCGCTTCCAGCGCGGCCCCGAGGTCGCGCGCAAGGGCGGCCTGCACCAGGCGGCGCAGCAGCTCCGGATCTTCCGCCTGACCTATCGAGCGGAACGTCCCCTTCCGGGGCATTACCCTCAGTCGAAGACAACGCGAAGATATAGTCGGGAGGACATTGTCCGGGGAGTGAGTCACCATCAGGAAGAGGGTCTTCTCCGGCGGTTCCTCGACTGCTTTCAGAAGACGGTTTGCCGCCTCCCTGTTCATCTTCTCGGGAAGATAGACTACCAGCGCGCGGTATCCTCTCTCGAGGGCATAAAGCGACAATACGTCGAGGACCTTCTTCGCTTCCTCAACCTTTATCATCGCTGTTTTACCTTCTATCCCAAGGGCATCGCTCAGTTCATTCTCTGTAAACGTAGGATTGGTCTGAACCAGCTCGCGCCACTGAGCGACGAAGTCTGTAGAGCTACCCGTATTAACCGGATAGATGTAATGGACATCCGGGTGTATGAGCTTCCCTATCTTATTACAGCCGGGACACTCTGAGCAGGAATCTCCTTCAGAGCGGTTGCGGCAATACAGATACTGCAGGAAGGCCTGGACGATGGGGAAAGCCCCGCCGCCGTCGTCCTCATGGAACATAATCGCATGAGGGATCTTACCGGAATCTACCATCCCGGTCAGAGCCTTTACGACTTCTTCGTTTCCTGCTATATCAGCGAATCTCACTTTGTCCTTATTGCGTTAAATCTGGCTATTTCCGCCAGACATTCAGTATACCTGCTTTTGGGAAGGATTTCCAGGGCCTTCTGAGCCTTTTCGACATATTTGTCGAGTACTTCCGCGGCCTTTTCCACTCCACCCCGCTGCGCTACAAATTTACTAATCTCTTCGTAATTTTCCCTGTGGGAATCGATTTGAAGAACGGCTTTTCTGATTTCGGCCTCGCGGGGCGAATCTTTCATCGCACAAAGCAGCGGAAGTGTAATCTTTTTCTCCAGAAGATCTATCCCCACCGGCTTACCCAGAGAGCCGTCTCCGGTATAATCAAGGATATCGTCCTTAATCTGGAACGCCGTTCCAAGAGCTCTGGAGTACTCGCCGGCGGCCTCTATGTAAGACTGCGGCGCCCCCGCGGAGACAGCTCCGCTCAGGCCGGCAGTCTCAAAGAGCGAGGCCGTCTTGCAATGTATTATTCTAAGATAATCCGCCTCTGAGGTATCAGCCGTACCGGATTTCTCCAGCTGGAGCATCTCTCCCTCGGCAAGGTCAGATAGCGTCCTCGAGAATATGTTTCGGACAGATTCGGCCGATTTCGCCTGAAGGATAGTGTCCACCGACTTTGCCAGCCAGAAATCTCCCAGAAGCACCGCGCGGCTGGGACCGAGGCGCGAGCGCATGGTAGGCATCCCGCGACGGGTGTCGCTTTCGTCGGCTACGTCGTCATGGAGAAGAGTTGCATTGTGGAGCAGCTCCGAAGCTGCCGCATACAGACAGGAGTCTTCGTTAATCTCGCCACAGGCTCCCGCCATCAGCAGGCAGACCATCGGCCTGAGCATCTTGCCGCCATGGGAAATGATCTCAGCATTGACTATGTTCAGAAGCCCCACATCCGAACGCAGCGAATCCGCGATTATCCTCTGGACAGAAGTCCAGTTATTACCCAGTATAGACAAAACGGTATCCCGGCTCATAACTCCTTCTTGAATTCTTCTATCGTTTTAACAAAGATATATTTTCTCCTGGTCGGCATATCCAGCATTCCGGTCTCAACGTAGTAGTCGAAAAGCCTTTCGAGTATATCGTAAAAACCGTCTACATTGAAGATTACTATCTTCATATCACACTGATGAAGGCGTACGAGAGTACATGTCTCCGCCAGTTCATCGAGGGTCCCGACTCCGCCCGGCAGAGCGACCGCGAGGCTTACCCCTTCCCTCATCAGCTCCTTACGCTGGGACATGGTGTCTGTCCAGATAAGGTCGTCCATCTCCGGATACTCCAGCCCTTCCATGAAACGCGGAAGAATACCCCTTACGCGCGCTCCACACTCGCGGGCAGTGTCGCTGACGACCTTCATCGTGCCCTTGATCGTACCGCCTGATACGATCTCATAACCACACAAACAAGCCGCGCGGACTGCTTCCCGGGCGGCTTGATTGTATTTAGGATCTATGTTAGAACTTGCGGCGCAGAAAAATAGCGCCCTTTTTCCTGACATCTATTAGAAGAATAGGGTCGCTGTAAGTGCGATACCGTTTGCTTTGTTGTCTTTAGCCTGCTCATACATCGCCTTTGCGGAGATGCTGGCCTGCTCACCCTGCTCGTTGTAAAGGTTGCCGAAATCCCAATACCACTTCAGCGATACTCCAAGTCTGTCGAGGAGGATAATTCCTGCACCGACTCCGATACCGTACTGAAGGCGCTCACGGCCATTCCACTTGTTTTCGTCGTCGTTTGTAGTATTAAGAGGAACTCCCGAAGCGCTGGCCATAGCCTCGATTGCGGACTGGGCGATTCCGTTCTTAGCCTGAGTCTTACTCTCGGTTGTAATAGCATAACCCAGATACGGCTCAATGAAAGCATACGGGGTAATTCCCGGGAGCTCAAATCTCCAACCAGCCTGGACTGGAATCTCGAGAAAGCCCGTCTTTGTATTGATGTCAACCTCGAAGTCCTCTCCAGAAAGACCAGCGATCTGATGCTGAAGAGTTGCGCCCTTCATTTCGTAGACAACACCAGGCTGGACATAGAAGTTCAGAGGAAGGCCGAGTCTCAGAACGACACCGGCATGATACTGAGTGACCGACTGATTCTCAACGATATCGCTATAGGCAGTCTTAAGATCCGATGAATTGGATGTAAGACCAGCGATTATACCTAGCTGGGCGTGTGCGCTGACAGCGAACATTGCGATAGCCGCAGCGACTGCGATCAATTTCTTCATAATAGAGAATTTATTCGTTTTACAATTTCTTCTTTGGGTACGAGTCCGATCGTTTTGTCTACCGGCTGACCGTTCTTGAAGAAGATGATAGTCGGGATACTTCGGATTCCGTACTCCATAGAGATGTCCTGAGCCTCGTCAACGTTGCATTTGCCGACAACAATTTTTCCTTCAAACTCTGAGGCAATCTCTTCAACGACAGGGCCAAGCGCACGGCACGGGCCGCACCACACTGCCCAGAAGTCCACCAGCACTACCGGAGCGCTCGCAAGGACTTCCTTGATATTGGTATCAGTAACTACTTTTTCCATAATAATTCAGTTAATCCCTCAAATTTAAGGAATTAATTCATTTGTTCAAAACTTATATTGGTAACCCACACACAGGCTCAGCCTGAAGGTGTCTATCCATCCGGTATTGTCCGCAAAGAGTCTCACGCCCTTGGTCGACCAGCTCGAAGGACCGTTCGTGTCGACTACATAGTCGGAGCAGTAATCCGCAAGAAGGCCGAAAGAGAAGTTATGGCTCTTGGACGGAGACCAGTCAGTACCGAGATTCAGGCGGAAACGGTTGAAGTAGACATGTGTGTAGCCCGTATGGGTGTAAGAATAGTAAGGCCTGCTGCTGGTTTCAGTATATTGAAGAGAACCGGATACAGTTCCCCAAGGATCGTTGAGTGCTGTTCTCGCCTCAAAGTAGACGAAGGGTTCCCAGTCATAAAAGCCTTTGTACTTTACTCCGACACGGCTCTTAAGGGAAAGGGCATTACGGGTCTTCTGGTAGACATTGAGACTGTCGTCTGTCCGGTGAGTGAACTGAAGTTTCTCCTTAAGCGAGAACTGAAAATCACCAGCCCGATAAGAAGCGGTAGCATCTACAAAAACCCTGTGGCGCGGCGCCCCAAATGTAGATGAACTAAGCTTATAGGGATTGATAAGGGTGTAGCCTCCTCCGATCTTGAAATTCTTGCCGACCTTATATGATAGGTCCACAGTAGTGCGCAAATCATCCAGCCCCGAAAATCCGTCGTCGATACGCACCTCTTCCTCGATCCCAAGGTGGAGCCCCTTTACTATCTTGTAATCCCCGCCCACGCTCGTGCGCGCCGCGAACTCCTGCGCGGCGCCGGAAAGCGGCAGCAACATCAGCGCTATGGCTATCAATTTTCTCATTCTACGTAGTCCTTTGCCCTTGTAAGGGTATTGATAGAGTTGGATTCTCCCTTTTCGAGGCGGTAGAAAACTTTGATGTATGCGGCATCCCTCAGGAAGTCGACATGGCCGATTTCCAGGTTGTCTATCTTTACTCCGAGACGTTTCTCAAGGTCGGCTATGAGCTCTTCGCGACGCTCCGGGACGATGAGCTCGATACGGTCGTAAAGCACCAGCTTGGTGGTAGTATGCTTGACCAGGCTCTCGCTCTCGAGTATCCAGACGAGCAGGACGATCAGCAGGTTTACCAGCGCCATCACTCCTACGCTACCCCATGAAAGGACGTAGTGGGCTCCTGCGAGGTGGAAGATTGGCGCAAGGCCGTTTACCGCCGCGAGGGCTATGATCACGAACAGATAGGTCATCTCCCTGATCGGAACTGTCTCCGTACGGTAGCGGATGACCCCGAAGATGGCGAAAAGGCCGAGCGTCAGTCCTACTCCAACCTCAACATTACCCATAATGTAAAGAAGGGTAAGCATCGCCGAGGAGAAGATCATGAACGTAAAGTAATAATCACGCCTGCGGCTCTTCCTATAGTAGAAGAAATGTACGAGCAGCCAGCAGACCAGAAGATTGATGGCGAAGCGTATTCCCAGCTCGCTTATCTTCTGGGCTGTAGTCATCATGGCGTCCGTGATGGTCTGAACATCAAGGAGCATATCGTCTGCCGGATCCAGGTTTCCGAACGCAGAGAGGTCGTCCTGGATGAAGCTCATAATGTGGGGGAATTTCATATTACTGTCAGTTTTTTACCTATTGTCTTTTCAATTGCACGCACTTTAAGATTGAAGCGTCCGGGGCGTACTTCCGGATCGGTCAGGGTTACCGCTACACAGTATTTGCTAACCCTCACCGGCTTCACTCTGTTGTCCAGCAGGATGCCCTTCATCTGAGAAGCGGCCCTTCCGTCCTGCTTGAGTTCGATAATCACCGTATCCTCAAGCGATGCTTTCCGGCCAGTACGGTAATTCTCAAAGTTGAGGCAGGTGTCCATCGTCAGGCGCTCGGTCATGGCTGGATTGACGAGGGTGATTCGGCGGAAGTTGGTAGACAACACTGGAGAAATATCGGCAACCGTATACCACGAGTGCTTCGCCAGATATCCTACTGCATTGTCGTCCGTGCTGAAATCCATCAGCTCCGCGACCGGGATCTCCGTCCTTTTCTTCGATGTGCGCCCCTTGTTGTTCTTACGCTTTATCTCAAGGTAGGCCTGACCCGCGTCGAGATAGGCCCGCGTACGGACCTTCTGCCTTACAAGATGTTTGTTGCGGTGGGCATAATACATCCCCAGCAGAGGGGTATCGTAATAGACGGAGCTATAGCGGGTAAGAGTCAGGCCCTCGATAACGAGGGCGCGATAGCCCGAGGCCGCTGCCGCCTCAAGAACCTTCAGTAACGTCTCTTCGTTTGTGAGGTACTTGGAGTCGATGCGGTTCATCAGCTTGATGCCGTCCATCTCCTCGAGGGTGATGGGCGCCATGGCCCCGAGGGCCTTCTCAAAGCTGATGTGATTACTCGGCATCCTGGGCGATGTATTCGTAGTGTTTTATCGAAAGAAGCTTGCCCTTCGCGTTGTAGGTATACTGAACCTTCTTTCTGGAGAATTCGTTGTACTCGAAAGTCTTGTAAGTCTGCAGACGGTTCCTTCCGTCGTAGACCAGCTCCCGGCTCACCTTTCCGTCGGCCCCATACTCGAAGCGTTTGCGCCACTTCTGCCCGTCTGAACTATATTCGATCTCTTCGATCTTCTTGCCTTCGGGGCTGTATGTAGTTACATGGTCCAGAACCCTTGCCCCACTCCTGGGCTCGGTATTCCACTCTTTGATCACAAGGTTCTTCTTGTTGATCTTAACGGCCAGCGTATCCTGGGCTCCCGCCGCCGGAATCAGCAGCAGTGCCATCAGCGCCGCAACTATTATCTTTCTCATAATCAGCCAAAGATAGTGATTTTTATCCACAGCTCTACCAGCGTCCGCCCGGGCCGCCCGAAGAACTGCTGCTATACGAGCTCAGGGAGACGGAACTGCCGCCAGTGGCCTCGCCGCCGATAATGCCCATGCCGTTCCATATCTGCTCGCCGTCCGAGAAACTGACGCCCGAGCTGACTGCGGGCTTCGTCGGGCCCGAGACAACGAGGGTTGTGCCGCCGCTGGAGGGCGTCTTGAATCCGTAAACGATATCGCCGACCGTCAGCGAGTACCATGTATTTTTATTCCACGAACTTGCGCTGTAGCAGTCCTGGCTCAGGGACGAACCGCGCTCAAGGCCTCCGAGGGCGAAGATTGTTCCGCCGGAGACATAGAGTTTCTTGCCGCCTTCGGTGTTGGCGTCTACCGCGACCTCTGCACCGCCCGAACAGACGGCATACACGACGCCGCCCTCGATGTAGCAGTTGCCGTTCGCGTCGAGGCCGTCGTTACCGGTCGAATATGCACATACGAAGCCGTTCTTGACGACCATCTCGCCGGCCGAGTTGATCGCGTCGTCCTTGGACTGCGCGTAGACTGTGCCGCCGGTGATTTCGATATTGCCCTTGGACTCGATCGCCTCGTGGTTGGAGGCGGTTACCGTCAGGCTGCCGGCCGAGATGTAAAGGTTGCCGTCACATTTGAGGCCCTTTGCGCCCTTCGAGCTGTCGGTAGTGCTCGAACTTGCCCACCTCGGACCGCCGCCGGGACCTCCGCCCGACGAAGAGCTGCCGTAGTTAGTGCCGGTAACGTTGATGGTGGTGATGCCGCCCTGGAAGTAGGCGGGGCCATCGCAACTGATGCCTTTGCCGCCCTGGCCGGAGTTCGAGACGGTAAGCTCGCCGCCTTGCATTACGAAGACGAGATCTGCCTTGACTCCGGCGCTGGCTTTATAGTCCGCATCCTCGCTGTCGTAGGCCGTTCCTCCGGAGACGGTGACCGTTGTCTTGCCCCCGTTGAATACGACCAGCGAGTCGGAGGTGATGCCCTTTTTCATTGCCGCGGTTGCCTTGGCGCTCAAAATACCGCCGTCTACTATGACCGCATCCTTGCCGCGAATTGCATGGCCCGCGCTCGAAGATGCGTCGATTGAGACTTCGTCCGTTACCCTTATGTAATCATCCGACGCGAGCGCTGAATTTCCAGAGGCAGTGATTTTGAGCGATCCGGTGCCGGAGAAAATCAGCTGGCCTTCCGAGAAGAAGGCGGCCTTTTCATCTTCCTCTGCGGGAGTATCGTAAGTTGAGCCGTCTTTAAGGGTGTTTGCTCCGCTCAAGACTACGAAACAACGCTTTTTGCCCTGGTTGTTGATGGCCGCTCCCGAGGGATTGGTCAGGGTCAGGTCCTCCAGAGTGAAGGACTGCTTGTTGTTGGAATACGTTTTAAAGAATCCGTTCGATGAGGATCCGGTAAGGATATACGCAACCTTGTCTGTAAATGCGGTATTGTTTACCGTGACTTTGTTGCCCTCTACACTGACTAAGCCGTTCTTGTCACCTTCAACCTGAGCATCACCGCTCTCGGAGAAAGTAACTTTAATAGTATAGTCAAAGGAGGTGCTGTCTATCTGATCTTCCTCGTCGTCGATGACCGAGTAGGTTGTGCTTCCTTCCACTCCGGAGGGAAGTATGTCTTCCTTCCCACATCCCGCGGCCGCTATCGCCGCTATAAGGATCACTAATGCTTTCTGTTTCATGGCGTTCAAGTTTATCGTACACGCATATTTGTTTTGATGCCGCAGTGATTTCAAAACCAATGCCAAAATTACATAATAGTATCTGCCTTGGTGTGTAAAATGTCTTAAACTAAAAAATTGATACTACTATGCGGGAAAATCCGCAGAGTAGTACCAACTTTCTAAACGCATCAGGCAGGAGACCCCTATCAGATTGCGCTGTCGACGGTCCAACTGAAGGCCCTGAGGCCGAGGTCCTCGAACTGGGTGTCCTTTTCGTGGAGCGCCTCGAGGAGGGCCGGTGCGACATTGTCCGGGACCATCGTAAGAATAGCGTGGTTCATGATAGGCCACGCGTGGGATCCGTAGTGGGGCTCGCCAAAGTAAGAGCCGCGGCCGCTGACCTCATCCCAGCGGGTGAAACCCCTCTGCTCAAAACTGTCGAGGATATCAATAATCTCTTCGTTGTATGCCTGGTTGTAGGCTATGAATACTGCTTTCATTATTTGGCGAGTTTTTTCTGTTGTCTTCTTTCCTGCCTTGTCGCGAACACGCAATAGATCGCAGGGATAAGTACGAGTGTTACGAGAGTTGAGATAGAAAGTCCCCAGCAAACTACTACACCGAGTCCCTTCCAGAGCTCGGCACCCTCGCCCAGGCCGATGGCCATCGGGAGCATACCGAGAACGGTGGTGAGGGTGGTCATGAGGATAGGACGCAGACGGCTCTTCGCAGCCATCGCAGATGCCTCAACTGCGCTGTATCCCCTCTCTCGCAAAAGGATAGTGTAGTCGATAAGAACGATACCGTTCTTCACCACTATACCCAGCAGAATGATGATACCGACAAGGCCCATCGCGCCGATCGGCGAGCCATTGACCAGCATTCCGATAGCTACGCCTACAAGGGCGAACGGAACCGAGAACATGATGACGAACGGCGAGACGAACGACTCGAACTGGGCCGCCATCACTATGTAAACCAGGATAATGATAAGGACGATAAGCACTATCATATCCTTAAAGAGATCCTGCTGATCTTCGTAGTCACCGGCGATTACAGTAGTAAGTTCTGCCGGTATCTCGGTCTGCGAAATCACCTGCTCGGTCTGGGCCACCGCTTCGCTGAGGGCGACTCCGTTGGCAACGATTCCGCTGACGGTAATCAGACGCTCGCGGTCCTTACGCTCGATAGTCGGCGGGACCTCCGTCTCCACCAGCGTGCCGAGCTCCTTCATCTTCACCGGCCTTCCCATCGCGTTCATAATGGTAATGTTCTCCATATCCTCGATCGAGCGGCGGAACTCGGGCGCATAGCGCACGCGGATGTTGTATTCCTCGCCGTCCTCACGGTAGTAGGAGGCCACCTGGCCGGACATGGCCGCGCTGAAAGCGGCGCCGGCGGTAGAGGAAGTCAGGCCGTTGAGGGCAAGCTTCGTACGGTCGAAGTTGATCTGGTATTCGGGCGTGTACTCGTCGCGCGAGAGGCTGACCTGCACGAACGAGGGCGACTCCATCATCCTGTCGCGAAGCTCGTGGGCAATGCGGTCGGTCTCATGGAAATCGTAGCCATAAACCTCCACGTCCACGGTCGCCGCGCCGCCCATTCCGCCACCGCCCTCGAATACCAGCGCCTTGCGGATCTGGGGATAGCGGGCGAGGATGCCACGGATAACCGTAGCGATCTCGTCCGAGCTGCGCTTACGGGTGTCGACGGTACCTACGTTCAAGTTCATCGAGATGACGTGGGTTCCGTTGCTCTGCATGTTGGCGAAGGTATTGTCCGTATCCGCCTGGCCGTAGGTGATGTTGATAATCTGAAGCTCCGGAACGGCGGCGACGATCTCGTCGTAGATGCTGCTTGCCAGCTCGGCCGTCGTCGTCTGGGCCGTTCCTACCGGCAGGAAGATATTGGCCCTGATTCGGCCTTCGTCCGTCTTCGGGAAGTACTCTGTCTTCATCCTCGGGACATAGACAGCCGCCGTAACGACGAAGATTGCGAAGGCGCTGAGAATCACCACCTTACGGTGTGTCGTACACCACTTGATAACCCTTCCGTAGCCTGCCGAAATCTTATCGATCAGCCTGTTGAACGGAACGAAGAAGATATCGTAGAGCTTGCCGCTGCGCTTTCCCGAACGGAGGAAGTTGCTGCAAAGCATCGGGACAAGGGTAAGAGCTGCTGTAGTCGAAACTATCATAATGATACTTACGATCCAGCCCAGCTGCTTGAACATCACTCCCGTGAAGCCCTTCATCATAGTAAGGGGCAGGAACACGCAGAGCATCGTAAGGGTCGAAGCGATAACCGAAATCGAAACCTCGCCGGTCGCATGGACGGCCGCTTCCTTCGGCTTCTCTCCCCTGTCAAGATGTGTCGTGATATTTTCCAGGACAACTATAGCGTCGTCCACTACCATTCCGATCGCAATCGAAAGCGCGGACATCGAAACAATGTTCAGCGTATTTCCGGTCGCAAACAGGTACACGATCGAGGCGAGCAGAGCCACCGGGATCGAAAGGACGATTATAAACGTCGCTCTCCAGCGTCCGAGGAAGAAGAAGACGACCAGCATAACCACCAGGAAGGTGATGATGATGGTGTCGCGCAGCGTCTTGATCGTATTGATGATGTTGGTCGAGCTGTCA
>ONOI01000004.1 GCA_900319375.1 uncultured Bacteroidales bacterium
TTCGTGGGCAGGTGACTGTCCTGCTTGCAGTTGTTGCAGTCTATTCCAAGAACCATCTTAAGTTCAGAAAGATAGACTGTTTCAGATGCAGGTCGATGCATCTTGCCACGATAAAACCCCAGCAGATCCATCTTGACGGCGAGACCCCCTTCGAAGCCGTAAACCGCAAGCCCATCCTCCCTACCGAGGATGAAATTGCCGTCAACACCCGCGCGAGAAGTGCGAAGCTGAGAATAGCTGTTAAAAATGGAGCAGGAAAGAAAATTTAAGTTTTCCGACATAGGACGACTGCTGAAGGAGAGCGTCAAGGCTATCTTCGAAGGAGAGTTTCTCCTCCGACTGAAGATCGGGCGCTACTTCATCAGCATAGTCTATGTGTTCGCGGTGATTACCCTCACCATCTGGATCAGCCTGCTCATCGACAACACTCTCACTAAGGTGGAGAGGGGAAGGAGCGTAATTGTAGAACAGGAAGCCGTAATCGCAAGGCGTTCCTACGAGCTTTCTTCCCTCACCCGGAGAAGCGGCGCGGAAAAACACCTGGAAGAGCTCGGCTCTGACTTGAAAGAAGCGGAAAAACCGCCGATTGTACTTAAGTAATGGCAGAAGAGACTAAACAGGAAACCAGGAAGAGAGACAGGATCAGCTACGCGCTGTACCTGTACTACCTGCTGATGCTGCTCGTGGGGATATTCCTCGCGGGACGCTTCCTGTATCTCAAAGTCTTCTGGAAACCGGATCCCGTAATCGCCAGCAAGCTTACCCAGCCTATCCGCAGGGTGAATCTGGAGCCTACCCGTGGCTTCATCCTCGCTTCCGACGGCCGCCCTATCGCCATGTCCTATCCCCGCTACCAGCTCTACATCGACCCTCTCGTAAGAAAGGGCGAATACGACCTCATGAAAAAGGACGTCCGCGCAGACAGCCTCAAGGCTTGGAAAGAGAAAGCGGCCGGCTTTGCCCAGGGCCTTGCGACAGTGTTCCCCGAGCGGAGTCCCGAATACTTCCGCAAGAGGCTGTGTGATGCCCTTGACCGTGGAAGCCGCTTCCTTAAGCTCGGCCGCCCGATCGAGAAGGAGCAGCTCGATTTCCTCAAGCAGTACCCCCTCATCAAGGAGGGACGCTTCAAGGGCGGAGTCTGGTACGAGGCAGTCCCTACCAGGCGCTATCCCTACGGCGCGCTCGCAAAGCGCACGATCGGCAGCGTCACCGAAAATGCCGACGGCTCATACTACAGCGGCATCGACGGAAAGTACAATTACGTACTCCACGGCGAGCCTGGCCGCTACTACATGAAGAAGACGGACAACGGCTACGTCCGCGACTACGACAGCACCTACGTCGATGCGACCGACGGTCTGGATATCCGTACTACCCTCAACATCGACTATCAGGACATCGCCGACCGCCTGCTCCGTAAATATGTAGAGCCCGAAACCGACCTCGAAGCGGCGTGCTTCGTCCTGATGGACGTCAAGACCGGCGCAATCAGGTCCATGGTAAACCTCGCCCGGAGCAACGACGGCAACGGCCCGTTCGGCGAGAACGAGAACGTCGCCGTGGGCCGTCGCGGAGAGCCGGGCTCGGTCTTCAAGATCACTACCCTGATGACCTGTATCGAAGACGGTATCGTTACCTCCATCGACCAGACCGTTCCAGCAAGGGATGGCCTCGTCCAGGTTGAAGGCTACCAGAAGCTATACCCGGCAGACAAACACCTCAAGGACTACGCAGCGAAGTACCACACCTGGAACATCCCGCTCTGGTACTGCGTAAAGATATCTTCCAACAACGCCTTCAGGTATCTTGCCATCAAGAACTACAAAGACAAGCCTGAAGACTTTATCGGCAGGCTCCACACCTACAACCTCGGCAAGAGTTTCGATTTCGACGTCTACGAGCCTATCACTACTCCTACCCTGAAGTATCCTACAGACAAGAGCTGGTCAAAGACCGACCTCGGCCAGATAGGAATGGGCTACTCCGTCAGTGTCACCCCGATGCACATCCTGGCCTACTACAACGCAATCGCCAACGGCGGAAAGATGATGAAGCCCTATCTGGTAGAAGACATCGAAAAGAACGGAAAGATAGTCGAGAAGCTGGGTCCCTCGATCCTGAACTCCAGCATCTGCAAGCCGGAAACAGCGAAGATGGTCACCGAAGCCCTCTGCAATGTAACGGTCAACGATGAGGACTACAAAATGAGGGGAACAGCCTGGAGGCTCTCCTACCTCACAGACAAATGCAAGGTCGCCGGAAAGACCGGAACGGCAGACGTCTTTACCAACGGAAAATACGTCCAGGCCAACGGCGCCAGAAAGCAGCAGGGTACATTCGTAGGCTTCTTCCCTGCCGAAGATCCGCAGTACTCGGTAATCTGCGTCGTCTTCTCGAAGATATCGAAAAAAGAATTCGCCGGAGGAGTCATCCCCGCAAGCGTAATCAGAGATTTTATAAAGGAAATATACAATATCGATCCATATTGGAATGAAACTGTCGAAGTTGATCAAAGGTCTTAACGCGGAGATTCTCGCGGGTACGCCCCAAACCGAGATCCTTAGCGTGTGTTGTGACTCCAGAAAAGCCACAAAAGGTTCGCTTTTCATCGCCGTCCAGGGTACAGCGGCAGACGGAAGCGCTTACCTTCAGAACGCACTTGAAGCCGGAGCCGTCGCAGCCGTAAAGACCGACCGCGCAGGCCTCGCCGCGCTCGCCGACCGCTTCTACGACCACCCTTCCGGCAAGCTCAAACTGGTCGGAATTACCGGCACCAACGGGAAGACTACTACCGTAACCCTCCTCTACAACCTCTTCAGGGAGATGGGCTACGAGTGCGGGCTGCTCTCTACTATCGCAAACTACGTAGGAGCCTACCGCGAAGAGGCGGTCAACACTACCGCCGACCCTGTAACCATCAACTCGCTGATGGCCAGGATGGTCGACGAAGGCTGTGACTACTGCTTCATGGAAGTCAGCTCTATCGGAGTCGAGCAACACCGTACGGACTGCCTCGACTTCAATGTCGGCATCTTCTCGAACCTTACACACGACCACCTCGACTATCATAAAACGGTAGCCGAATACCTCCGCTGCAAGAAACTCTTCTTCGACAACCTGCCGAAGGGCGCAACCGCCATCACCAACATCGACGACAAACACGGTCTCGTGATGGTCCAGAACACCAAGGCGAAGGTAGTTACCTACTCTACCCGCAGCGGCGCAGACCACGTCTGCAAGATTATGGAGCAGAGCATCGACGGCATGCTCCTCAAGATCGACGGAATAGAGGTCTGGACCCGCCTTGTCGGAGAACACAACGCATACAACATTCTCGCTATCTACAGTGCGGCGCTTGCCCTCGGCGCGAACATAGACGAAACTCTCGTCGGGATCAGCAGGCTCCAATCGGCCCCGGGTCGTCTGGAGACGATACGCGGGCCCCAGGGGAAAACGGTGGTTATAGACTACGCCCATACCCCTGACGCACTGGAAAATGTCCTCAAGACCCTCCGTCAGATCGAACCGGGCCGCGAGCTGGTCTGCCTGTTCGGCTGCGGCGGCGATCGCGACCGGACGAAGCGGCCGGAGATGGCGGCAATCGCGGAGCAGTATTCAGACCGCATCTTCGTCACGGCTGACAACAGCCGTACCGAGAAGACGGAAGACATCATGGCCGAAATCTGCACGGGCTTCAGCCCGAAGGGCAGGGCCAGGGCAATCTGCATCGCAGACCGCGCCGAGGCCATTCGGGCCGCGATCACCCTTTCCCAGAGTCCCTCGACCATCCTTCTTGCCGGAAAAGGCCACGAAACATACCAGGTAGTCGGGACCGAAAAAGTCCACTTCGACGAACACGAAGTAGTAGCAGAAATATTCAAACAAATCTAAACCGATGCTTTACTATCTCTTTGAACTTTTAAAGAAATACGATATTCCCGGACAGGGACTGATGACCTACTTCTCCTTCAGGGCCATCCTCGCCAACGTAATCGCCATCATCGTGGCCTACTTCTTCGGCAAGAGGGTAATCAAGTGGCTCCAGAAAAGGCAGATCGGAGAGACCGTCCGCAACCTCGGCCTCGAAGGCCAGATGAGCAAGGCCGGTACCCCTACGATGGGCGGCGTAATAATCATAGTGGCCCTTCTTGTCGCCGTGCTTCTTGTCTGCGACCTTTCCAACGTCTATGTCCAGCTGCTCATCCTTACTACGGTATGGTGCGGGGGCCTTGGCTTTGCCGACGACTATATCAAGGTCTTCAAACACGACAAGAACGGCCTTAGCGAGGGAAAGAAACTTATCGGACAGTTCATCCTCGGCATCATCATCGCCGGAACCGTGTGCTTCAGCCCGAACATCGTCGTCCGTCAGGAGGTAGAGCAGACCGCGACAGAGCAGACCATCGAAGACGGCACCCCTTCCGGCGCAGTTGACCATGGCCGCTATGTCTCCGAAGACGTAATCAAGAGTACGAAAACTACCATCCCGTTCGTCAAGAGCCATGAGTTCGACTACAAGTACCTCATCCCGTTCAAGGGAGCGTTCGGATGGTACTGCAGGTGGGCCCTGTATGCGCTGGTTATCATCTTCATCATCCTCGCATGTTCGAACGGCGCCAACCTTACCGACGGCATGGACGGCCTTTCGGCCGGAACCTCGGCGATAGTGGGAGTCGTCATCGGTATCCTCGCGTGGCTCGGCGGCAACGTCATCGACGCGGGCTACCTCAACATCATGTATATCCCGGGCTCCGGCGAGACGGCCGTGTTCATGGCGGCGTTTGTCGGCGCTCTCGTGGGCTTCCTCTGGTTCAACACCTTCCCCGCCCAGGTTTTCATGGGCGATACGGGAAGCCTTATGATAGGGGGAGTAATCGGAGTGAGCGCAGTGCTTATCCGCAAGGAGCTGCTCCTTCCCATCCTCTGCGGAATTTTCCTCGCGGAGAGCCTCTCAGTCATTCTCCAGAGGGGATATTTCAGGTATACTAAACGCAAGTTCGGAGAGGGCCGCAGGCTGTTCCTGATGGCTCCGCTCCATCATCATTATCAGAAACAGAGCATCCCTGAGCCCAGAATCGTCGTCCGCTTCTGGCTTGTAGGTATCGTTCTGGCAGTTGGTACATTGGCACTATTGAAGATCAGGTAGGCTTATGTCAAGAATAGTAGTACTCGGCGGGGCCGAGAGCGGCGTAGGAGCCGCGGTCCTCGCAAAAGTTAAAGGATTCGATGTCTTTCTGTCCGACAACGGAAAGCTGAAAGACGATTATAAGGCGCTGCTCGACAACTGGCAGATCGCCTATGAGGAAGGTGGCCACACCGAAGAGAAGATTCTCAGTGCAGACGAGGTAGTTAAGAGCCCCGGCATCCCGGAGACCGCGCCCATGGTCCGCAAGCTCAGGGACAAGGGCATCCATGTCATCTCCGAAATTGAATTCGCCGCCCGTTACGACAGCGCGAAGAAGATCTGTATCACCGGATCCAACGGAAAGACTACCACCACCTCCATCATCTACTACCTCCTGAAGGAAGCCGGCCTCAATGTTGGCCTCGGCGGCAACATCGGCAAGAGCTACGCCCTGCAGGTCGCTACCGAGCAACACGACTACTACGTCCTCGAGATCAGCAGCTTCCAGCTCGACGGCTGCTACGACTTCCGTCCGGACATAGCCATCATCACCAACATCACCCCCGACCACCTCGACCGCTACGACTACAATATGGAGAACTACGTGCGCTCGAAGTTCCGCATCACGCGCAATCTCAGGCCCGAGGACTGCTTCATCTTCGATTCGGACGACAAGATTACGATCGACCACCTCAGCAAGATAGTGCTTCAGGCCCGCATGCTCCCCATGTCGCAGACCCACGAGGTCGAGCAGGGCGCCTACCTCGAAGGCCAGAAGATAGTGATGCGCTACGGCGAAGACGAGAGCGAGATCTATCTGAGCGAGCTTGCCCTCGGCGGGAAACACAACATCTACAACTCGATGGCGGCGGCCCTCGCTGCTAAGGCAGCCGGCATCCGCAACGAGGTGATCAGAAAGAGCCTCAAGACCTTCCAGCCTATCGAACACAGGCTCGAGCCGGTTCTGGAAGTGGGCGATGTCCTCTATATCAACGACAGCAAGGCCACCAATGTCGATGCGGCATGGTATGCCCTCGACTGCCAGACAAGGCCGGTCGTATGGATAGTGGGCGGAACGGACAAAGGCAACGACTACGAAGTCCTCAAGCCGCTCGTCAGGGAGAAAGTCCGCGCGATAGTCTGTATGGGCATAGACAACAGGAAATTCCACGAAGCCTTCGAGCAGATCGTAGGCTCGGACAAGATAGTGGACACCCTGTCCGCCGAAGAGGCGGTCAAGGCATCGGCGGCGTTCGCCCAGGCGGGAGACGTAGTTCTTCTGAGCCCCTGCTGCGCCAGCTTCGATCTTTTCACCTGCTACGAAGACCGTGGAGAAAAATTCAAAGACGCTGTAAGGAATCTGTAGTATGAGCGGCAAGGGGAAGAAAATCTGGAACTTCATCGAGAATTTCGCCGGCGATAAGGTGGTATTGATCATCGTACTGATGCTCATGCTCTTCTCTATCGTCTGTATCTTCTCGAGCTCCTCGCGCCTTGTGACTGTCAATACAGACAGGATAGACATCGTAAAGGACCACCTCATCATAGTGGGCCTCGGACTGCTGCTTATCTTCGTCTGTTATCAGATAAGGAGCATCGAGTTCTTCCGGAAGATTTCCAGCCTGGGCTTCTTTGTAGCCTTCGCTTTCCTCTTCGTTCTGGTTATAGGAGGAGTCGGCAACTTCATCACCGCTCCCGAGATCAACGGCGCCGTACGTTTCCTGAAGATAAAAGGCATCCAGGTCCATGTGTTCGAGATTGCGAAAGTCGCGATGATAATGTACATAGCCTGGGCTGTAGATGCTCTCAAGAGAGACAATTTCAAGTTGCTCAATAAGATCTCGGAGCTGGACCACTTCCACTGGGTAAAGAATAAGTTGACAAAGAAGATCATTTATCTTTACATCCCGGCCGTCATCGTAATGTTGATGGTTATGAAGGGATCCAACACCGCGGCCCTTATGATAGGCCTTGTGATGGTCCTTACAATAGCCATCGGTACAGGAGAGGTCAAGGAAATCTTCATAGCCGGAGCGGTCGGCGTGATGCTCTTCGTAGGCGCGTTCGGATTATACAGCATTACTAAGAACTCAGACCATGTAATGTTCCAGCGAATCGGCCTTTTCGCCACCCGTCTGGGACACCACAACTATGTAAAAGAGTATCATATGGCTGGAGCCGACAACACTGCCAAGCAGAAAGCTCTTGACAAGCTACGCCAGCCATATAGCGCAAAAATAGCCATCCAGCAGGGCGGCCTTCTCGGGAAGGGCCCCGGCCAGAGTACCCAGCGCTATGTTGTTCCCGATATGTCTGAGGACTACATGTTCAGCTTCATACTCGAAGAGTACGGCTGGCTGGGAGGAATGGCGGTAATGATCCTGTATATCTCACTGATCGCCCGAGGGGTGCTGATAGTCCGAAACTGCGGCACCAACCTCTTTGCGAAATGTGCCGTGATGGGACTGGTCCTACTTATCTCGGGTCAGGCAATGATCCATATCATAGTCAATGCCGACGTAGGACTCCTTACGGGCCAGACCCTGCCGCTGCTAAGCCACGGCGCGTCGGCCTTTGTCTGCTTCTGTATTGCGTTCGGAATTATCCTTTCTATAAGCAGGATATCCAACCGCAAGATCGAAACTGAAACGAAGAAGGCAGTTCCGCTTATCGATCTCCACGACAATGTAGAAGCGAGCCTTGCCGATCTTGATTCGTTCGACAGCGGCGACTACGATAATATTGAGGAAACTGAAGAAAACGAGGATATATATGACAGCATATAAGAAACTTCGCGTTATTATCAGCGGCGGCGGAACGGGAGGCCACATCTTCCCCGCTATTTCTATTGCCAACCGTTTCAAGGAAGTGAATCCTGAAACCGAGATACTTTTCGTTGGAGCCAACGGAAAGATGGAGATGGAAAAAGTCCCCGCAGCCGGTTATAAAATAGTAGGCCTGCCTATCTGCGGCCTCCAGAGAAGACTCACCCTCAAGAACATCTGGAACGACATCCAGGTGCCCTTCAAGATACTTATCAGCAATGCCAGGGCCCGAAAGCTCATACGTACTTTCAAGCCCGACATCGCAGTAGGAGTAGGCGGCTACGCCAGCGCTCCCCTACTCTTCGCGGCCACCCGCCGGGGCGTCCCCTCGCTCATCCAGGAGCAGAACGGCTTCGCCGGCCTTACCAATAAGATGCTCGGCGACAAGGTAGGCTGCATCTGCGTGGCCTACGAAGGGATGGAGAAGTTCTTCCCCGCCGAAAAGATAGTAATGAGCGGCAATCCTATCCGCTCGTCGATTAGGCAGGCGACCCCCGAAATGAGGGCTGAAGCGCTGAAACATTATGGGCTCGATCCCAAGCGCAGGCAGCTGCTCGTCATCGGCGGCAGCCTTGGATGTGGGACCCTCAACCGGACGATGAAAAGCTGGATCGAGGCGGGCTGCCCGGGCGGCGAAGATGTAGAGGTGATCTGGCAGTGCGGCAAGTATTATGAGCCGGATGTCCGTGCGTTCATGGAAGGCAGGCAGCTGCCATTCATCCATTGGAGCGCGTTCATAGACCGGATGGATCTCGCCTATGCGGCATCGGACCTTATAGTCTCGCGTTCGGGCGCTTCGAGCGTCTCCGAGATCTGCGTGGCCGGCAAGCCGTGTATCTTCGTTCCCTCGCCGAACGTGGCCGAGGATCATCAGACCCACAACGCGATGGCCCTGGTCCGCAGGGAGGCGGGGTTGATAGTAAAGGATGCGGCGGCTGGGGCCGAGCTCATGCCGCTCGCGATGCAGGTAATCCACGACGAGGGCAGGCTCGAACTGATCGGCCGCAATGCGCTCGCGATGGCGCTACCCGACGCTGCTGCCATCATCGTGGATGAAGCATATAAATTGGTTGCGTAATGAAAAAGGTATATTTCATAGGAATCGGTGGAATAGGAATGAGCGCCCTTGCGCGCTGGTTCAAGTTCAAGGGCTACGCGGTAGCCGGATACGACAAGACTCCGAGCGATCTGACTCGCGAGCTTGAGGCCGAGGGAATCCCCGTCCATTATGAGGACAGGCCCGACCTTATTCCGACTGACCCCGCGGGTACGCTGGTGGTCTACACGCCCGCCATCCCCGACGACCTTGGCGAGCTCAAGGCCGTCCGCGCCGGCGGCTACAACGTCCTCAA
This sequence comes from uncultured Bacteroidales bacterium, assembly GCA_900319375.1. GTDB lineage: Bacteria > Bacteroidota > Bacteroidia > Bacteroidales > UBA932 > Cryptobacteroides. The sequence continues at coordinate 9,303 of ONOI01000004.1, forward strand.
GCGCTCGCAGATTCTTGGCGAGATAACCTCCGGACAGAAGTGTCTGGCGGTAGCGGGAACCCACGGCAAGACTACCACCTCCACCCTGGTGGCCCACATCCTCACGGAAAGCGGCGAGGGCTGTTCGGCCTTCCTGGGCGGGGTCTCACGCAACTACAATACGAACATGCTCATGAGCCACAACCCGGTCGCGGTGGCCGAGGCAGACGAGTTCGACCGCTCGTTCCTCAGGCTCCACCCGGCGATCGCGGCGATTACGGCGATGGACGCCGACCATCTCGACATCTACGGCGACCTGGCCCATGTCCAGGAGGCCTACCGTCAGTTCGCATCGCAGGTCAGCGAGGTCCTGATCCATAAACTCGGCCTGCCCCTCGAACCGGGGGTGACGCAGGCGAAAATGTACAGCTACTCGCTGAGCGACCCGCGCGCGGATTTCTACGGCACCAACATGAGGCTCGGTCAGGACGGCCATTATACCTTCGATCTTGTCCATCCGGGCGGCGTGATCATCGACATCCGGACCGGCACTCTCGGCGCGCTGAACGTTGAGAACGCAATCGCGGCGGCGGCAATCTGCCTCTGCCATGGGACCAGGCCGGACGCGATCCGAAAGGCAATCGGCAGCTACCTGGGGGCCCACCGCAGGCTGGAGGAGTACATCAACACCCCTTCGCTCACCTTCCTCGACGATTATGCCCACCATCCGGCCGAGCTCGAGGCTTCTATCCGGACTGTTCGCGACATATTCCCGGGGCGCAAGCTCACGGCCATTTTCCAGCCCCACCTCTACACCAGGACTCGCGACTTCGCGCCCGAGTTCGCCCGCGCACTGAGCTTGTGTGACAGGGTCGTCCTGCTGGACATCTACCCTGCCCGCGAGGAGCCTATTCCGGGGGTAACTTCCGATATTATTTTGAAAGACATTACCGCGCCCGAGAAGGAACTCGTCCCCTACGGAGAGCTGCTCGATTGGGTACGCAAATGCTCGGATGTAAACGTTCTCGTTACATTCGGTGCGGGAAATATTGACAGGCTTGTAAAGCCTATAGCAGACATACTTAAGGAACGCGTATGAAAAGGGCCGCTTCGATAGTGTTGACAGTACTGTTCTTCCTGGTGTTCTTCGCCGGGATTGGAGTATTGTTACACGTCTCGAAGGTGGAGCGTCACGGCATCTCCTGCAAGGAGTTGGAAGTGAGCGTTCCGGGGCCACACCAGTTCCTAAGCGAGGATCAGATCCGCGCTTCGATAGACAATTTCTACGGTATTTATGTAGGCCAGAGACTGGAAGATGTAAATATCGGCAGCATCGAGAAGATGCTTCAGCAAAAGCCCGAGGTCAGAAATGCCGAGGTTTGGATTACAGACGACGGAGTCCTGCATGCCCTTGTCCAGCAGCGCGACCCGGTGATGCGCTTCGACTACAAAGGCAACGGCTACTACACAGACCGTGGCGGTAATATCTTCCCTCTCAGCGGGGATTATGTTGCGGAGGTGCCGGTGATTTCGTGTGACCCGAAGCTGGGCTTCGACCAGGAGTGGCTCTCTCAGGCTATCGCCCTTGTAAGAAAGATTTCGGGAAGCAACGTCTGGAGCAGCCGTATCAGCGGTTATGCGGTAGAAACAAACGGAGACTTTGTCTTACTGGGAGACGGATTGAAGATCATCTATGGGGATTTCAAGGAGAGCCCGAGAAAGTTCGCGGCGATGGAGAAGTACTTCAGCTCTATCGCTCCGCTTCGCTCGGAAGATCCCTATCATTCAGTGAACGTAAAATATAAAGGTCAAATAATATGCAGGAAAGATTTATAGCGGCAGTCGATCTGGGAGACTCGAAAATCTCGCTCTCAGTGTGCCAGGTGGTCGACGGAATAGCTGAAGTCGTCCATTACCGCGAAGCGGAGTCCAGGGGAATCCGGCGCGGTACCATCTTCAACCCCAAACAGGTATGTGAGCCCCTCGCCAGGCTTATTCGCGAAGCCGAGGAAGCGCTCGACATCAACATCCACGAAGTAGTAACCGCCTTCCCGCGCTGGAAGGTCGCTACTAAAGACGTGAAGCAGTCTATAGACCGCAGCGATGCCGAAAGCTTCATCACCGAAGAGGAGGTCTTGGGACTTAAGGAGATCGCTCTTCAGAAGTTCCAGTCCGGCATCAAGGGCGGCAGCCAGATCTACGGCGCGGTTGCCCAGTCGTACTCTACCGAAGACCTGTTCCAGGCCGCCGAGTCCGATGTAATCGGCGTTACCGGCGGGAAGTTCGAGGGTATGTACAAGGTATTCTCCGGAGCCCAGAAGCCTGTCGCCAATATAGACAAGGTGATGAACGAGCTCGGCCTCGCTTCGCGCAAGTACTTCCTCGCCGAGGCAGTAGCCGAGACGGTTCTTACCAGCGACGAGAAGGAACATGGAGTTGCGCTGATCGAGATCGGCGCGGGCGTAACCTCCGTCAGCATCTATCATCGCGGAGTTCTGCGTTTCTTCGATTCGTTCCCGTTCGGAGGCAACTCAGTTACCAGCGACATCCACCTCGAGTGTGGGATCCAGGAGACACTGGCAGAAAACATCAAGCTCGGGTTCGGTTCCTGCATGCCGGACCGTCTGCAGTCGCTCGGCGAGAAGATAATCCAGATCCACGACAAGCGCACGGGCGAAACCCAGCAGCTGCCCGTCAAGTACCTGGCCGAGATTATCGGCAGCCGTATGAGGGAGATCGCCAACGCAGCTCTGTTCCTTATCGGAAAGAGCGGGTACGCCGACAACCACAGGGGAGGCATAGTCCTAACCGGCGGCGGCGCGGAGCTGCTCAGCGCGAGCGCCCTGTTTACCGAACTTTCGGGCCTCCCCGCCCGCGTCGGCTTCCCCCATGTCTCCGGAATCAGCACTGAAGGCTGCCCGGAGATTCTCTCGCTCTCGGGAGTGTCGCAGCTTTCAATGATAGGACTCTGCAGAGACAAAGAGTATATCAACTGCGCTATCCTGAAGGAACTCGACGTCCAGCCCGAGCAGGAAGTCCCGCAAGAGGAGCCCGTCACCGACACCGTCTTCGAACCGGAACCGGAACCGGAGACTACTGAGAAGAAACCGGAACCGAAGCCCGAGAAGAAGCCCAAGAAACCGGGCCTCTTTACCAGACTTACTGCGGGCCTTACCGAGGTAACCGGAAATCTGTTTGACGAGAATATTGAAAAGATACACGAGGAGGACAAGTAATATGCCTGAAGATAACATCATCATTGCCCCCAAGGACTGGCCTACAGCCGACAGTATTATAAAGGTGCTCGGAGTGGGCGGCGGCGGTTGCAACGCAGTCAACTATATGTATAACAGGCAGATCCAGGGCTGCAGCTTCGTGGTGTGTAACACCGACGCCCAGGCCCTCGGCCGCTGCAATGTCCCCCTGAAGATCCAGCTCGGCCTCGGGCTCGGCGCCGGCACCAACCCTACCAAGGGCCGCAATGCCGCGCTCGAGAGTCAGGACGAAATCGCCTCTAAGATCCTCGACCCCAACACTAAGATGCTCTTCATCACCGCCGGTATGGGCGGCGGCACCGGTACCGGAGCTACCCCCGTCATCGCGAAGATGGCAAAGGACCAGGGCATCCTTACAGTAGGAGTCGTCACACTTCCCTTCCGCAACGAAGGACGCGAGGTGCTTGCCCGCGCAATAGACGGTATCCACGAGCTCGAGAAGAACGTAGACAGCCTTATCATAATCAACAACGAGAAGCTCTACCAGTACTTCGGCGATGAACTTATTCAGAACGCCTTCCCGAAGGCAGACGAGGTTCTCGCTACTGCAGTACGCAGCATCATCGAGATAATCAAGAAGCCAGGCTATATCAACGTAGACTTCGAAGATGTCCAGACCATGATGCGCGGCAGCGGAATGGCCCTGATGGGCTGCGGTACCGGCAGTGGTCCGAACCGTATCGACGATGCGGTGAAGGAGGCTTTCGAATCGCCTCTTCTGAACGACTACGACCTTAAGACCGCGAAGAACGTCCTCGTCAACATTACCGCCGGCAACAACGAGCATGGTCTTAAGATGAACCAGCTCGACGAGATCAACAAGAAGATCGCAGAGTATACCGGAGGCGGAAACAACTTCAAGCATGGTCTTATCTGGGATGACGATCCCGAGATCGGCGATACCATCCACATCACCGCTATCGCTACAGGCTTCAAGCTCGGCGCGATACTCGGTCCGGACATCGACCTCGGCAGCATCATCTCGATCGAGAGCGACTATGTCTACGACAAGTCATCCGGCCCCGCCGGCGAGGCCCCCATCGGCGAGGTTACTACCCACATCGGTTTCAGCACTACAGTAAAGCCCAAGTTCGACTACAACCCCGAGGCGGTTCCCGCCCTGCTTACAGACAACGAGCAGACTATCAGGGAGTACGAAGAGAAAGCGGCTATTAGGAGGATACAGCAATGAGAAGGACAAGAGTAAGATTTGCTCCGTCGCCTACCGGTCCGCTCCATATGGGCGGAGTCCGTACTGCGCTCTACAACTATTTGTATGCTAAGCAGCATGGCGGAGATTTCATTTTAAGGATTGAAGACACCGACTCCCAGAGATTTGTTCCGGGAGCGGAGCAGTATATAATCGAAGCCCTCAACTGGTGCGGCATCGTTCCCGACGAGGGTGTCGACGAGAATGGCAAGGTAGTGTCCGTCGCTTCGGAGAAACACCCCCATGCCCCGTACAGGCAGTCGGAGCGCAGGGCGATCTACCGCGATTATGCCGAGGAGCTGGTAGAGAAGGGATGGGCATACTATGCCTTCGATTCGTCGGAGGAACTAGCGGCGCGCAGAGCTTCGGCCGAGGCAAGCGGCCAGACGTTCATCTACAACTACGAGACGCGGGCGACGCTGCGCAACTCGCTGACGCTTCCGGCCGAAGAGGTCGCGCGCCTGCTGAAGGAGACTACGGACTGGACCGTGCGCTTCAAGATGCCCTGCGACCGGGTAGTGGAGATGGACGACCTTATCCGCGGCCATGTCGAGGTCAACACCGCGACCCTGGACGATAAGGTTCTTTGGAAGAGGGCTGACGAACTGCCCACCTACCACCTCGCAAACATCGTAGACGACCATCTGATGGAGATTACCGAGGTTATCCGCGGCGAGGAGTGGCTGCCCTCGCTCCCGCTCCATTTCCTTCTTTATGAGGCTTTCGGATGGACTGACACTATGCCCCGTTTTGCCCACCTTCCCCTGCTCCTGAAGCCGGTCGGCAACGGAAAGCTCTCGAAGCGCGACGGCGACAAGATGGGCTTCCCCGTCTTCCCTCTCAACTGGGTGAATTCAGACGGCGAGACCTATCGCGGCTACCGTGAAGACGGTTACTTCCCCGAGGCTTTCGTCAACCTTCTCGCTTTCCTTGGATGGAATCCTGGGGATGAGCGTGAGATACTGTCTATGTCCGAGCTTATTGACGCTTTCTCGCTGGAACATGTAAGCAAGAGCGGTGCGAAGTTCAATCCTGAAAAAGCGAAGTGGTACAACAAGGAGTATCTTCGTATGAAGAGCTCCGCCGAGCTTGCCGCTCTGTATGAGCCTATCCTCAAGGCCCACGGAGTTGTCTGCGATCGCGCTTATGTCGAGAAGGTGATCGACGTTATTAAGGACCGCGCGACTTTCGTATCCGATTTCTGGACGGCAGCACCGTATCTGTTCGTTGCTCCTACAGAGTACGTAGAGAAAGACCTTGCGAAGTTCGGTACGCCGGAGTTCTATCAGATGGCTCTTGAGGCTATCGAATCCGGCCGCGACCTGGAGGAATTCATCCGCGAGAAGGAGTGGCCTATGGGTAAGGTGATGAACTGCATCAGACTCGCTCTTACCGGCAGCGGCTCAGGCCTTGGAATCCATGAAATTCTCTCCTGCATAGGACACGAAGAGGCTTTAAGGCGCTTGACTAATCTAGGTTCAGCAATCAAGTGAGACCCCGTGTTTTGCAAGTTGCTGGTAATCAGGTTGTTATACAAAACGATGTATCCTGATTTAGGTACATCATTTTCAATAATTATTTGATATTCAAGAAGTTACGAAACACGGTCAATTATTGTCATTATGAAAATAGGTATTTGCAGCGACCACGCTGGGGTCGAGTACAAGGCTAAGCTCATTAAGTATTTGCAGGGACGCGGAATCGAGGTTGTCAACTTCGGAACCGATACGACCGAGAGCATGGACTATCCGGATGTAGCACATCCGCTGGCTTCCGCAGTCGAAAGCGGCTCGGTGGATCTGGGAATCGCACTCTGCGGAACAGGTAACGGAATGGCGATCACCCTGAACAAACATCAGGGAGTGCGCGCCGGCCTGGCCTGGGGGACAGCGATCGGAAAGCTCGTCAAGCAACACAACAATGCGAACGTGCTCGTAATGCCGGCGCGCTTCATCTCCTACCGCCTCGCAGTAGCTATCGTGCGCGCCTGGCTGGACACCCCCTTCGAGGGAGGCCGTCACCAGAGACGCATCGATAAAATCCCTGTGAAAAAAAGTTAGTGCTACTCTGCGGGAAAATCCGCAGAGAAGCATGAAGTTTTTAGAGGATGGAGAAACTGTCGCGAAACATCGAGGACTATCCGGAAGGGATCGTTCTTCCTATAGATAAGCCTTATCGCTGGACTTCGGCGGATGTTATCCGTAAGATAAAGTATGCGGCGATAAAGCATTTCGGGAAGAAGAACCTGAAGGTAGGACACGCCGGGACCCTGGACCCGCTTGCGACTGGGCTGCTGCTCGTCTGCATCGGCGCGGCCACGCGCAGGGCCGAAGAGCTGCAGCGCTCCCGCAAGCGGTACCTTGCCGGCGTGTCTTTCGGAGCGACAACTCCTTCCTACGATCTTGAAAAGCCTATTGATAAGGAGTACCCCCTGGACGGCGTCAGCGAAGATTCACTCAGGGCGATCCTGCCGGATTTCCTTGGAGAACAGGATCAGATAGCTCCTCTTTTCAGCGCGAAGTCGGTAGACGGCGAACGCATGTACGAAAAAGCCCGCAAACTCTGGAAGCAGGGCCTCCCGGTAGACGCCGAAGGCATCCTTCAGGCAAACAGGATCACTATCTACGACATCAATCTTGTAGAATTCGGACGCGCGCCGGCTCAAAACGTAGTAGATGACGGCCGGGGAAGAATTCGCGTTGCCGACATAAGCGGACACAATCTTCCTACCGCGATAATTGATGTAGAATGTTCCAAGGGGACCTACATCCGCGCCCTGGCCCGCGACCTCGGAGAGGCGCTGGGCTCCGGCGCCTTCCTCTCATCCCTTCGCCGCACCGGCAACGGCGGCTACTCTATCGAGGACTCCCTCACTCTCGAGGCCGCCCTCTCCCTCTTCGAGTAGTTACTTTGCCAAAAAAAGGCTAAATTTGGGAGATATGAAACGAATAACCATTATCATAGCTCTGGCAGCTCTGGCAGCGCTGGCTCTGGCCGGGTGCAGCAAAACACAATCCCTTACAGACAAGGTAGACCCGATGATAGGAAGCGGCGAACACGGCCACGTCTTTGTCGGGGCGAGTGTTCCCCGCGGAATGGTTACCCTGGGACCTCAGCAGATCAACGATTCGTGGGACTGGTGTTCAGGCTATCATATCTCTGATACTCTTATAATCGGCTTCAGCCATACTCATCTTTCAGGAACCGGCATCGGCGACCGGGGAGATGTACTCCTTATGCCTTTCGACCCGGCGAGAACGAAGCGGACGAAGGGCTGGGTAAATCAGAAGCGAGACAGCATAGGCCATATCTATGCGCGGCTCGACCACTCGCTCGAGACGGTCAGGCCGGGCGAATACACGGTAGCCCTTCCGGACTACGGGATCAAGGTTCGCCTTACAGCGAGCGAGCGCGTGGGGCTCCATGAATACAGGTTCACCTCGCGCGAGGGAGCGGTCCTGGTCGACCTGCAGACGGGTATCGGCTGGGATCGCGAGACAGACAGCGGGCTCACGGTCGTGGACCCGACCCACGTCGAGGGTTTTCGCCGCTCGAAGGGGTGGGCCAGGGATCAGATATGGTTCTTCGCGGCCGAGTTCAGCGAGCCTATCGTCTCGCAGGAGGTGGAGCAGCTGGAGAACGACGGCCCCGCGACCGTGCTGAAGTTCGACACCCGCCGCGCGAAGACGCTGAAGGTGAAGGTGGCGCTCTCGCCGGTGAGCTGCGAAGGGGCATGGATGAATATGAGCAAGGAGCTGCCCGACTGGGACTTCGAGCGCGCGGCGGAGGCGGCTGACGAGAAATGGAACAAGGCGCTGGGGGCAATCGAAACCGAGCCTATGGATCCCAGGCAGGAGAAGATCTTCTACACAGCGCTCTACCATACGCTTATCTTCCCCGCGCTGTATAGTGATGTAGACGGGCGCTACCGCGGCTCAGACGGAATGGTCCGCCACAGCGAGCACGATCAGTACACGATTCTCTCGCTCTGGGACACCTACCGCGCCGAGATGCCGCTGATGACCCTTATCGACCCGGAATTCTCGCGCTCGCTCGCAGACACATATCTTAACATTTTCGACGGTCAGGGCAAGCTGCCTGTGTGGCATCTGGACGCAAATGAGACCGACTGCATGGTCGGCAATCCTGGAGTAATTTCGCTCGGTGACCTGGTCCTGAAGGGGCTGGTCGACGACCCGGCTCGCGCGTTCGAGGCTATGGTCGCAAGTTCGAATCTCTCCGAGCGCGGGCTTGACGCCCATGGCCGCTGGGGCTTCATCCCATACGACAAGTGTTCCGAAGACTGGGGTCTGGCGAAGTCGCTCGAATATGCGATAGCAGACAACGCGGTCGCGAAGGTGGCCCTCCGGCTCGGGGTTATTGACGCATATAAGCGCTTCCGCTGGCGGAGCAAGGCCTACGAGCGCTACTACGATCCCGCCAGCGGGTTCCTGCGCGGCCGCACCCTCAGCGGACGGTTCCGCACGCCGTTCGACCCGTTCGTGGCCGACAATGCGACCGATTATGTCGAGGGCAACGCCTGGCAGTATACCTTCCTTGTGCCCCACGACGTCGAGGGGCTGATCTCCGTATTCGGCGGGCCGGAGCGCTTCCGGCAGAAGCTGGACAGCCTGTTCATAGCCGAAGGCTCGGCCGAAGGAACGGTAGCGGATGTCACCGGCCTTATCGGCCAGTATGCCCATGGCAACGAGCCCAGCCACCACGTCGCCTATATGTACAACTGGCTCCCGGGCGGGCAGCAGAGATGCTGCGAGCTCGTAAGGCAGATTATGGACGAGCTGTATTTCGATGATGGGGGCGGTGTCTGCGGCAACGAAGACTGCGGCCAGATGAGCGCATGGTATGTTCTTTCGGCCCTCGGCCTGTATCAGGTAGATCCGGCGGGAGGAGATTTCACTATAGGCAGCCCGGCCGTCAAGGCGGCGCGCGTAAAGCTCGGGGCGGGACGCGAGCTCTCGATCCGCGCAGTCGGCAACTCCCCCTCGAATGTCCACGTCTCGCGCGCCACTCTCAACGGCCGGCCGCTCGACTCTCCGTTTATCCCCTTCGAAGAACTTCGCAAGGGTGGCGAGTTAGTATTCTATATGGAGTAAAATGCTTTTCAGACGCTCTCATATCTTTATTGCGATTCTTGCTCTGCTGGCTGCGGCCTGCGAGCGGGAGCGCGCCGATATCCTGCCCGAAATTACTGTCGAACCCGATCCCATCGAAAAGCCGGAGCAGGGCGATTCGACTGTTACCCCGACTCCGCCCCAGCCGCAGCAGCCTTCAGGGCCTGTAATTCCGCTGGAGATGAACTCGCTCCCTTCCGTCTATATCAACACCCCGAACAAAGTAGGAATCAGGAGCAGAACCACCTGGGTAGAACTTGCTACCATCGAGATAAAGGGCGACGCCAACAAAACTCTTCTCCAGGAAGACAGCCTGAAAATACGCGGGCGCGGGAACACTACCTGGTGGTACGACAAAAAGCCCTACTACTTCAAACTGGACCACAAAGCCGACCTCCTTGGTACCGGCCCCAGCAAGAAATGGGTGCTGCTTGCCAACTGGATGGACAGGACACTTCTTCGCAACCAGGTAGCTTTCGAAGCAGCAAGGCGCACCTCCATCGATTGGACTCCAAGCGGAAGGTTCGTAGATTTCTATCTGAACAACAAATACCTCGGAGTTTACTGGCTGGGAGAAAAAATAGAAGTCGAAAAATCTAGAGTCCAAGCCGATTATCTGTATTCATTTGACACTTCCGAGCCGGAGGAAGCCCACTTCACTTCCTACGGTACATTCTCCGCCAACGGCAACTACTGGGGCGCTCCAGTGGAAGTAAAGTATCCGGATTCCGACAATTACGAGCCTGCCGCATACCAGACTATTCTGACGACTGCGGAGAACACCCTTAAGGGTATGACAGATGCCATCTCAAAGGGCTCGCTGGACAAAATAGACATAGACAGTTTCTGCGACTGGTATATAGTCCACGAACTTACCTTCAACCTGGAGCCTAATCACCCTAAGAGCTGCTTCTTCCACTGGCGCGGCGGGAAAATGTATGCCGGTCCGGTGTGGGATTTCGACTGGTATACATATATCCCGTATGAGAACTGGATGGGGCTCAAGAAGTGTCTCTGGTACAGTAGATTACTGAGCAATACGACATTCAAGGCGCGCCTGAAGGAGCGCTGGATCCAGCTCAAGCCCTCGTTCGAGACCCTTCCGGATTATGTAGACCAGCAGGCCGACATCATCCGCGCCGCCGAGGCCGGCAACCACGCTATGTGGCCCTGCGACAGCAGCGGTGTCAATGGCGACGAGACAATGACCTTCCAAGAGGCGGTCGACAGGATGAAGGAGGCTATAGTCAACAGAATCGATATTCTTTCAAAGCAGATTGTGATATTATGAAAATCGTTTGCGACGACAAGATTCCCTTCCTTCGCGGGGTGTTCGAGCCCTACGCAGAGGTGGTGTACCTGCCGGGCGCGGCGATTGGCGCGGCGGACGTTCGCGACGCAGATGCAATCGTAACCCGTACCCGCACGCGCTGCGGCCGCGCCCTGCTCGAAGGCTCGTCCGTTCGGGCAATCGCGTCCGCGACGATAGGTTATGACCACATAGACACTGCCTACTGCGAATCGCGCGGCATCGCGTGGTCGAACGCTCCGGGCTGCAATTCGGGCTCGGTCGCGCAGTGGGTGCGCTCGGTCCTCGAGACTCTCGCCCGAAGCCATGGCTTCACGCCGTCGGACAAGACGCTGGGCATCGTGGGCGTGGGCCACGTCGGGACGAAGGTCGCCGCCCTCGCCCGGGAGCTCGGAATGACGGTGCTGCTCTGCGACCCGCCGCGCGCAGCGGCTGAAGGGCCTCAGGGTTTCGTTTCGCTGGAAGAAATTATTGACAGGGCTGATATAATTACTTTACATGTTCCGCTCGACGCGTCAACAAAATATATGTTCGATGTAAAGCGAATCGCGACACTCAGGCCCAGTCAGATACTGATAAACTCCTCGCGCGGCGAGGTTGTCGACGGCACTGCGCTCAAAGAGGCGCTAAAGACAGGTCGTTTGATGGCCGCCGCGCTCGACGTCTGGGAAAACGAACCTCAGATTGATCCCGAACTGGCGGCGCTGGTCGAGATCTCCACCCCCCACATCGCCGGCTACAGCCTCGACGGCAAGGCGAACGGCACCAGCGCCGCCGTGCGCTTCCTCGCCCGCCAACTCGGCATCCCGGACCTTCTTGATTTCTCGGTAATCCTGCCTCCCGCAACCGACGCGTCTTACGATGTCACCCGCGACAGCGACGCCCTGAAATCAGACCTGACCGCCTTCGAACATCTCCGCGAAACCTATCCCGTCCGGAGGGAAAAATAATCTTCTACTTATCCCTCACCGGCCTTACAGTGAAGCCTGTCGAACGGCTGAAGCTTTCGACCTTGCAGCTTAGCTTCGAGACAATAGGATCTGCGAGCTGAGTGTAGATCGCCATCGCGTGACCCTCGTTCGCGTCGTCGTAGCGGGTCGCGGTCCAGACCTGAAGCAGACGCTCGGAGTTGATGCGGTTCTTGAAACCGAGGTAGTAGTCTGAACTGTCGTAGCCGTGTTCCGCATTCTGGTCTGCGCAAGGCATCACTATGTCAGCACCGCCCGCAGCGGTGAACTTGATGCAATAGTGGGCGTGGTAAGTAACGAGGGTGTAGGTGCAGGTGTTGATGAGCGATTCCGCCTCGGCCTGGGTAGGCATACGCCAGCTGCCGCCGAGATTCACGGTCGCCGCATCATCGTCGGCCTCCAGAACGGTCTTTCCGTCGGAAGCTTTATACTTGGTTACATACAGCCTGCCGCCCATAAACTTGCCCCAACGATAGTTGTTGGTGGTATAGGTCTCCTTCGTTGCGACCTCGCCCCAGGCGTAGTAATAGCCATAATCGCCAGGGGTGTCAGCGCCGAGGTTCTGCGAAGCCCAGATCAGGCTGCCCATATCGACCGCTTCCCCGCTCGGGGTGACTGTAACTAGAGTCGAGGCGTAGCCCTTGCCGTCGGAGCCAGTCGCCCAGATGAGGGCGTCGCCCAGCGAGATGGCCGTGACGGTACCGTCAGAGGAGACAGTCGCGATCGCGGCATCCGAAGTATGCCAGACCGGCGTGCTCGAAAGCCCGCTCACGCTGCGCTTGGCACTCTGGCCCTTGACAAGGTCGAACTTGTTTACGTCGATGCTCGCCGTCTGCTCCGCCGTAGTGCTGACGGCGCGCACTGGATATCCAAAATACTGCTGCTGCGACTGACCTGTAACGTAACCGCCGCCGAAGTTCTGCAATATAACCAGAGCCCTTCCGCTGAAGAGTTCGGAAGTCATATAGTAGCTGTACTGATTGTTCGGAGCCTTTCCGTTCTGATACATAGTTCTGGGCATAAAGATCTGGTTGCCGTTTACCTTGCTGATGAACAGCTCGCCCATCACTCCGTCAACCGTCGTCTCAACGACGCGGCAGTTCTGGATCAGCTCTACCCACTGCGCCTTATTCGGCGTACTCCATCCCTCGCCGAGGTTCACTGTCGCCGCATCGTCTTCCGGCTGAATCACGGTCAGCCCGTCGGAGCTATTGTACTTGTTCGTGTGTTTATAGGTCGAGTAGTCGTAGTTCTCCTTCGGCTCAGTTTCGCCCCACGCATAGCGGTTGCCGTCTGCGGTAATCGCCTGCGCTCCGAGGTTCGCCGACGCCCATTTGACCGAAACGCCCATATCCACGGCGTCGCACCACATCACCTCCGGGACCGCCGGCTCGGGGACCGTGAGCGTAAAGGTCGCGCTCTGACCGCCCGCCGCCGCAGTGATTATCGCCGTGCCGGCCGCGACCGCCGTGACCAGACCAGTCTGATCGACCGTCGCCACCGCCGGATCCGAACTCTCCCACTCGAAGACCGCGTCCGTTGCGTTCGCGGGCTCGTAAGTTGCCGTGAGCTGAATCGACTCGCCGATCGCGAGCTCGCCCGCCGCATCGCCAGCTATCACGACCGCCGTCACGGGGATTCCGAGCACGGCCACGGGGATGCGCGAGGAGATATTGCCGACTTCACAGACTATTTCGCAGTTGCCAACTCCGACCGCGCTGACAAGTCCGGTACCGTCCACGGTCGCGACCTGAGTATCAGTCGAACTCCACTGCGGATCCTGGTCGAAGTACGCCCCTTCCGGAGTCGCGCTCGCAACCAGCTGCAGGGTCTCCCCTATCACTATCTCGAGGTTTTCGCCCTGGCCTTCGGCAGTAGCGATTTCAATGCCTTCCAGGGGGATATCCGCAGGACTTACGTGGATGACGGCTCTTCCGATATTAGGATCATTGGGCGAAGGAACATCGTTGGGAGTCAGCGCCACGAAAGCTGTTACGACGGTCTGACCCTCCTTCTCCGCAGTTACGCGGCCCTCCTGATCTACAGTGACCACATCGCCGTCGCAGATCCAGGTGATATCCCAGTCGCCCTGCGGCTCTGCATCTGCCGTAAGAACAACGGTCTCGCCGACCTTCAACTCAACCCAGTCCGGAGTGATCGTAATCTTGTCCGGAACCTTCAAACTGTCGGGGTTTTCCGGTTTTTCGGGATTAACGGGCTCCGGATTTACGATCGGATCATCAATCTGCTGAGGCTGCTCCTCAGTAGGATTGCAGGCCCAGCAAACAAGCGCCAGCGCCGCGACTATGGAGAAAAAGCGTTTCATATCGTGTTTCAGTTCTATGCAAATATACAACAAAGCTATAGAGGATACAATTCAGCGCCGACAAAGGAGATAAGGTCCTCCGGATTAATCTTGAACTGGAGACCGCGGACACCGGCGCTGATGTAGATGTAATCGTAGAGAAGCGCAGATTCATGGATAAAAGTCGGAAGGGGCTTTTTCATACCTATCGGCGAGCAACCGCCGCGGATATAACCAGTCTCCGGAAGGAGTTCCTTCATATGGATCATCGCGGCGGATTTGTTTCCTGAAATCTTTGCCGCGACCTTCAGGTCAACCTCCATATCTCCTGGCATTACACATACGAACAGTCCGTTACGGTCACCTCTCAGAACAAGAGTCTTGAAGACCTGCTCAATAGGCTCTCCGAGCTGCTCTGCAACATGGTCCGCAGCGAGATTGTTCTCGTCGACCTCATAAGGGACCAACTCGAACGACACCCCCGCCGCCTCCAGCAGCCGCGCCGCATTAGTCTTCGTAATATGTTGTCCTGTAGCCATCTCTACACAAAGATACACAGATTTCCCGCCGAATCGCCTAACTATTTGCCCTTTCCGGCGGGGAAAGGGCAAAAAAATTACTCCACCCGGAGGGGCGGAGTAATTAATATCAAAGGGAGGAGACACGGGGTCTCATCCGGGAATGCTAGAAGATTTCTTCTGCGGGCTCCTTGAAGTCGTCCACGCTGGGGGCGGGGGCGTCTTCGTGGCGAGGGCCGAAGGTGCGGCGCGGACCGCGGTCGGAACCTCCGCGACGGTCGTCGCGACGATCTCCGTCCTTGCGGGGACCACGCTCGCTGCGCTCGGAGCGTTCACCGCGAGGTCCGCGATCGCCTCCACGGCGCTCGCCACCTTCGCGACGCTGGCCACGCTCGCGCGGTTTCGGCTCTACATATCCCTCAGGCTTCTCGGTAAGAGCGCGCATCGAAAGGCGCATCTTTCCGGTCTTGGCGTCAATCTCGAGGAGCTTGACATCGACCTCGTCGCCGACCTTAAGGACGTCTTCGACGTTCTCAGTCTTGGTCCAGGCGATCTCGCTGACGTGAAGGAGACCTTCCTTGCCGGGAAGGATCTCGATGAATGCACCGAAGTCGAGGATCGAAACTACGCGGCCGTGGTAAACTTTGCCAACCTCGGGAACTGCGCAGATACCCTTAATCCAATCGAGAGCCTTCTGCATTGCAACTGCGTCGTTCGAAGCGATGTCGACAACTCCGACTGTTCCCTCTCCGTTCGGATTGGGTTCTTCGTCGATGTTGATAGTTGCGCCGGTCTCTTTCTGGATCTTCTGGATAGTCTCGCCGCCCTTTCCGATGATAGCTCCGATGAACTCGGAAGAGACGATGAGCTGCTGGATGCGAGGAACGAAAGGCTTGTAGTCTTCGCGAGGCTCGCTGATGGTCTTCTTCATCTCGCCCATGATGTGGAGGCGGCCCTGACGAGCCTGCTCGAGAGCCTGCTCAAGGACTGCGTAGGAGAGTCCGTCGACCTTGATATCCATCTGGGTAGCGGTAATACCGTCTGCGGTACCGGTGACCTTGAAGTCCATATCGCCGAGGTGATCCTCGTCTCCGAGGATATCGGTAAGGATGGCGTAACGGTCATTCGGGCGCTCGGCATCGGTGATGAGGCCCATGGCCACACCGGCTACCATCTTCTTGATCTTAACACCTGCATCCATGAGCGCGAGGCAGCCGCCGCAGACCGAAGCCATCGACGATGAGCCGTTGGACTCAAGGATATCTGAAACTACGCGGATTGCGTACGGGTTCTCGGGAGCCATCGGGATGACGGGCTTGAGAGCGCGCATTGCGAGGTTTCCATGGCCGATTTCGCGGCGGCCGACACCCCTCTGGGGCTTAGCTTCGCCAGTCGCGAACGGAGGGAAGTTGTAGTGGAGCACAAACTGCTGATCGTCCTGGATAAGGACCTCGTCCATCTCCTTCATATCCATCTTTGTTCCGAGGGTGACGGTCGCGAGCGACTGGGTCTCACCGCGGGTGAAGATAGCAGAACCATGGGCGCAAGGCAGATAGTCGACTTCGCACCAGATCGGGCGAACTTCGTCTGTCTTACGGCCGTCGAGCCTGAGGCCTTCGTCAAGGATCATGTTGCGCATGGCCTCTTTCTCTACGTCGTGATAGTAGCGGCTTGCCAGAACAACCTTCAGGTCGTAGGCAGGCTTCTCCTCGAGGCTTGCGGGCTCGGGGATTGTGGCGATAAACTCGTCAAGGATGGCCTTGAAGCCGTCCTCACGCTCGTGCTTGGGCTTCGCAGACTTTGCGAGCTCGTAGCACTTAGGATAGCAGAAATCCTTAACGGCGGCGCGGAGCTCTTCGTCCTGCTCGTCGTGGGGATAATCGCGCTTGTTGACGTCGGTACCAAGCTCATGCATGAGCTCTTTCTGCACGCGGCAGTGCTTCTTGATCTCTTCGTGGGCGAACTTGATAGCCTCGAGCATGTCGTGCTCGGAGACTTCCTTCATTTCGCCTTCGACCATCATGATGTTCTCCTCGGTAGCGGCGACCATGAGCTCGAGATCAGCCTTCTCCATCTCGGTGAAGGTGGGGTTGATGACGAACTGGCCGTCGATGCGGCAGACGCGGACCTCGCCGATAGGGCCTCCGAACGGGAGGTCGCTGGTTGCGAGGGCGCAAGATGCTGCAAGACCTGCGAGAGCATCCGGCTGGATATCTTTCTCAGCCGAGATAAGGGTAACGTTCACGAACACTTCCAGGTGGAAATCATCCGGCCAGAGAGGCCTGATGGGGCGGTCGATCAGGCGGCTGATGAGGATCTCATAGTCGCTCGACTTCCCTTCCCTCTTCATAAATCCGCCGGGGAAGCGTCCTGCGGCATAATACTTTTCCTTGTAGTCTACGGTGAGGGGCATAAAGTCGGTGCCTTCCTTCACTTCCGTAGCGGCTGTCACGGTGGCGAGAAGCATAGTGCCACCCATCTTTACGACAGCGGAGCCGGCGGCCTGCTTAGCCAGTTTGCCGGTCTCGATCTCGATCACGCGGCCATCCGCGAGTTCGATCTTCTTGTTGATTACGTTCATTTGTTTTTTATTGCGTCTGTATTGCTTCATACCCGGACCGTCCGGGTTAGTGCATTCTTTCAAAAAAGGGGCGGCGCCACCCGGGCACCACCCCTGTTCCTATCTTTAAGCTTATCGACGGAGACCCAACTCCTTGATAATGCTTCTGTACCTCTCGATGTCGACCTTCTGGAGGTAATCCAGAACCTGACGACGCTTACCGACGAGACGAAGGAGAGAACGGCGGGTAACGACGTCCTTCTTATTCTTCTTCACGTGCTCGGTAAGATGAGCGATACGGTAGGAAAATAGAGCAACTTGACTCTCAGGAGAGCCGGTGTCTTTATTAGACTTCCCGTACTTCGCGAAAATCTCTTGCTTTTTCTCAGGCATTAAATATTCTGCCATAGTGCAAAAGTTTTGTTTGTTAGTTAACTCGTGGGACCACCCCACGAAAAAGCGTGCAAATCTAGCGAATAAATTCGTGAATACCAAAAAATTGTATCCTTGTCTCATTATGAAAAAAGCAGCATTCGCCCTTCTGATTATTTCGGCCCTTGCCGTAGCCGCTTGTGCCGGCGGGAACCAGGCGGAAGACTCCGCCCGCAAAGCCGTGCTCGACAGCCTCGCCGGCAAACTCCGCTACGCGAAGATGCTCCGCGAGGCACCGCTCGCCATCGGCTACCCTGCAGAAAATCCGGCCCCCAAAGACAAATGGAAGCCGGAGAAAATTCACTGGAATAAGTTCTAGCGCCTGAAGCCTTCGAGGTTAGCCTTGACGTCTTCCCAGCGGTAGTAGGGACCGGAGACGGGCTCGAGGCCGCGAAGAAGGCGTTCCTCTTCCTGATAGAGGAATTTCACAAGGACTTCGCCCTTCTTGTTACGATAGAAGATGATCTGGAGGTTCGAAGCCATGGGAACATTCCAGAAGCCAAGCCAGCGGTCGCAGATCTCGCCTGCCTCAAGGCGCTCGCCCACTCCCTCGACTCCGAGGAAACTCACCAGCGCGAGCAGAGGATAGTCGTGGCCGAAACGCAGGTCGGCGGCATATTCGCCCGAAGCGATGACCTCATCGGCCTTATTAACGATATCCATGACGGTCGGACGTGCGATCTCGCAGCGGACTTCGCCGGCATCGGCCGAATTGCACTGCTCTGTATAGAGGCTGATATTGCGTTTTGCCCAGCGCTTGTAGATAGCGTCGAAAGGCAGAAAACGGAAAAGATTCTCCTCAATGTCGAAGTCTTCGGCGATATCGGCCGTGAAGAAGACAGCGTCGGTCAAGCGCTTGGGGCTGGGCACCAACTCTCGGGCCGCTTCGGGGTCTGTAAAGATAGTTTTCAGCACACCGAGGGTGTCGTCCGGCACGGCTTCCAGCTCGATCTTCCTGGCCTTTTCGTTGGCCGCACGGGTGGCATCGCGTGCGCTGCCGTCGTTAGGAGAAATATACTCCATGAGGCGCTCGCCCGTGTCGGGACGGATGTCGAGCTTGGGGTTGAGGCTCTGCAGAGAATTGGTAAACGCCGTCATGCTCACGATGCAGCGGGGCACGATACTCGAAACGGCGCGCACCTTGCGTTCGCCCTTGAACACGCCTGGATAGCGCTCGTACATCCGCCTGGCGATCGCCTTGTGCTCACGCACGCCGCGCGGGGTAAGACGGCCGTCCATGCCATTGTAAGCGGCCAGCACCTTCCGGGCGGCCACCAGCAGTGAGTCTCCTCCCGGGGTAAGAAGGTCGGCGGCCTGCCCCTTCTCGAGCAGCGCTATGACATACTCGTAGTCTTTCCCGCCCCATGCCGAACGCGAGCCATGCCTGCCATAGTGGCTGATATAGAACGGCTTGTAGCCCTTGGGCGCAGGAGTGTCCTTAATCTGTCGGAACTCGTAGGAGTTGTGGTTGTTGGCAGCCCTGGTAGGGTCTTCGAGAAGGGCTTTGACCGCGGCCTCGCTGCGGTGCGGCTGTGCGAAGGCTGCGAGGCTGATTGCCAGAAGGGCAAAGACAGATAAAAGTTTATTCTTCATGATCATATTAGCACTAAAAAAACAGTCCCACGAGACCTAATCAAGTATCACGAGAAGAGGAGCGGGATGGTTGAATGTCAGTTTGACAAGGTCGGCGGTGGTGCGGTTGAGGGTCGCCTTCCACCAATTATCGAAGACGACATCGTCGAGCGGCCACTCAAGACCTTGCGAGCTGACCCGCAGAGTGGGGTCGCAGGTGAGCAGCGACACAGCGCGGCCTTCGCCGAAGATGAGCTCGCTCGAATCGCCGACCGCGAACATGGTCGACCAGTCGGAGATCATCTGGAGCGTGATCCCGCGCTCCCAGAAACCGTACTGCTTTTCGTACTCCATCAGGAGCGAAAGGTTGGCGACAGTATGGGCTTCCCTGCGGCCGGTGGCGCCGAAAATCGTGATATTGTCCACGTCAGGCCATCTCCCAAGCACATAGTGAAGGGCTTTTGTGAGGTCGTTGTCGTCCTGCTCCGCCACTCGGACGACTTCTCCGCCGAAGCGCTTGAGGTCGGCTTTCGGGACTGAGTCCATGTCGCCGACGACTGCGGCCACATTGAGTCCGTGTTTGAGGGCATCGTGAAGGGCGCCGTCGCAGCAGACCACAGGATAATCGGCCGCGGTGAGCAACAGACGCGGGTATACTCTTCGGGGATAATCGCCGGCGGCGAGAATATAAACATTCATTGTACTAATATACGAAGTTTTTCTATCTTTGCGTATGCTCAAAAGAACCAGAATCATTCTTGCGGCGCTGTTCATCGTCGGAATAACGCTGCTCTTCACGGGAATCGGCACAAACTGGTGGGGCTGGATGGCAAAACTCCAGTTCCTTCCCGCCGTCCTGGGGCTGAATATCGCGGTGATCGCCGGCGTCCTCGCAGTGACCCTGCTTGTGGGAAGATGTTACTGCGCGGTAATCTGTCCGCTCGGCATCTTCCAGGATGTAATAATCTGGCTTCGCCGCAGGTTTAAACCGGTCAAGCGTTTTACCTACTCGAAAGAACGCAAGTGGCTTCGCTACGGAGTCCTTGCTCTTATCATAATATGTATTGCCGCTGGAATCCAGGGCGTAGTTTTGCTTGTAGCGCCGTATAGCGCCTACGGCAGGATGGTGGCCCTTGCCGCCGGGAAGTCGCTGGCATGGCCGCTGATCGTGGTCGCGGGAGTGACGTTCGTTGGTCTGGTCGTGCTCGCATGGACAAGCGGTCGCGCATGGTGTTCGAACATCTGCCCCGTCGGAACCCTGCTCGGATCGATCAGCCGCTATTCGATGCTGCGTATCGCGATCGATAAGGATAAGTGCATCGGCTGCCGCAAGTGTGAGCGCACCTGCCGCGCCGCCTGCATCGACATCCAGGGCGGGAAGGTGGTCGACAGCTCGCGCTGCGTCAATTGCTTCGACTGCATCGGCGTCTGCAACGAAGGCGGAATCGGGCTGAAGTTCGCATGGGGCAAGAAGCCCAGGGTCGAGGCCGAGAAGCCTGAAGGCCGCCGTGAGTTCATAGGAAAGGCCGCGATTATCGCGGGCGGGGTCGCGCTGACCGGGCTCGAGGCGAAGGCTCAGCTCCACGGCGGGCTGGGTACCGCCATCCCGAAGGAAAACCCCGAGCGCAAGGTGCCGCTGGTGCCCCCGGGAGCCGTGAGCGTGAAACGTTTCTACGAGCGTTGTACGGGCTGCCAGCTCTGCGTGTCGAACTGCCCCAACGGCGTCCTGAAGACCTCGACCGACCTGGAACATCTGCTCCAGCCCACGATGAGCTATGCAGACGGCTACTGCCGCCCCGAGTGTAATACCTGCTCGACCGTGTGCCCCGCCGGCGCTATCGAGCCGCTCGCCAAGTTCGAGAAGCTTACGCTCAGCTGGGGCGTGGCCCACGTCTATCATAAGGACTGCCTCCAGCGCAAGGGAACGGACTGCGGAAACTGCGTCCGCCACTGCCCGGTGGGCGCGATAAGGATGGTGACCAACCGCGCCGGTCGGCAGGTCCCCGTCGTCAACGAAGAATTGTGCATCGGATGCGGAGCGTGTGAAAACCTCTGCCCCGTGCGCCCGATAAGCGCGGTAAGGGTCAACGGCCGCGAACAACACGTCAGACACAATGGATAGAAGAGACTTCCTCAAGATATCGGGCGCTGCCGCGGCTTCGGCCGGCCTGGCTGCCTGCGCCCCCAAGACCTCTACCGTCGCCTCGGAGTCGAAGCAGTCGCTCGGGCCGGACCACATGGAGCAGCATTTCCCCGGAATCGGCCTTCTCGGCTTCGGCTGCATGCGCTGGCCCTCCTCGGAAGACGGCACCATCGACCAGGAAGCCGTCAACGAAATGGTCGACTACGCCCTTGCCCACGGCGTCAATTACTACGATACGGCGCCGGTCTACCTCCGCGGCCAGAGCGAACGCGCTACCGCCATCGCCCTATTGCGCCACCCCCGCGAGAGCTATATAATCGCGACTAAATGTTCGAACTTCCGCGGCCCGTGGTCCTTCGAACAGGGACGGGATATGTATCTCAAGTCGTTCGAGAATTTCGAGACAGACTACATAGACTACTACCTTCTCCACTCCCTCAGCGGCTACGCATCGTTCAAGATGCGCTTCGAGGATACGGGGCTTATCGATTATTTCGTCCGGGAGCGCGAGGCGGGCCGCATCCGCCATCTTGGATTCTCGTTCCACGGCCCCGCCGAGGGCTTCGACGAGATGATGGCCCTCCACGACAAATATCACTGGGATTTCGTCCAGATCCAGATGAACTACAGCGACTGGACCCACGCCAAGCGCGACGTCAACGCAATCCATATGTATGAGAAACTTACCGAGCTTGGTATCCCCATCGTCCTAATGGAGCCCCTTCTCGGCGGACGTCTTGCTACCCAGCCTGCAGCTATCACCGATATGCTCAAGGCAGAGCGCCCCGATAAGTCGGTGGCTTCGTGGGCCTTCCGCTTCGTAGGAAGCTTCCCTCAGATTATGTGTGTCCTCAGCGGTATGACCCGGATGGAACACCTGAAGGACAACCTGGAAACCTATCTGGATTTCGAGCCTCTTTCTCAGGAGGAATTCCGCCTGCTGGACGAAGTCGCGGTCAGGATGAACGAATATCCTCAGGTAGAGTGTAACGACTGTAAATACTGCCTGCCCTGTCCTTACGGCATCGATATTCCCGGCGTGTTCAAGTTCTACAACGACAATATCAAGGCCGGAACCTATGTCGTCAGCTCAGAACAGAAACACTACGCAAGAGTCCGCAAGAAATACCTTCTGGAATACAACAAGGCCGTCCTGACTGTCCGTCAGGCCGACCATTGCATCGGTTGCAAGCAATGTCTGGAGACTTGTCCCCAGCAGCTCAATATCCCGGAAGAGCTCCGCAAAATCGATAACTATATCGAAAAACTGAAGCAGGAAAAATTCTAGAACGAGTAGCTCAACCCTGCGAGCAAACTTCCCCCAAGGGTCTCAGATGCGAGAAGATATGCCAGGTCAAGACTGACACCGGCAAACTTTACTCCAAGGCCGACTGAAGCGAAGGAGGGTACTGGAGCATCGGCGGAGCCGAAGTGGTATCCCGCCCTTACGAATGCTAGATCCGTATAGGAGAATTGTGCTCCAAGAGAGGCTCCGAAGCCTCCGGTAAGGTAGTATTCTGCCTTAAGGCAGGGCTTTACCGCGAATGATTTCCCAATCCCTAAGTCATAAGCTCCGGAAATTACGGCAGATGCGGGAAGCGAGTAAGTACGCCCGGACTGCGATTTCACACTTCCTCCCAGCGAGTTGACTCCTACAGCCACGAACAGCCCTTCCGCCTTGTAGGCGGCCTGAGCGTCGAAACATATAGCGGAAGTACTGAAGTCTTCAGTAAGATTCTGACTCGCAAAATGGAAACCTGCTCCCAGAGAAATACTCTCTACGATTACATAGCCGACTCCTGCTGAAATCATCATTTCCTTAGGGGTGAAGGTTCCGACCTTGGCTCCTACAGGAGTAAGGATGTCGTATGGTTCACCGTTCTGGGAAATAAACGAAGCGGAGATCAGCAGATTGCTTGCGACCTTGAAAGAAACGCCGGCATTGATGGAAGTACTCTTCTGGAAAGAAGGAGAATAAATCTGGTAACCGACCCCGGCCGCAAATTTTGCCGAGTCTAAAGCAGAAGTAGCTATCCCCTCGAGAGAAGCATAGGGATTTATTCCAGTTGTAGTAAGGGCTCCGCCAGTAGCGAGGGATACCGGGTTACGGCCAGTCAGGACGAAAGGCATCGCGGGAGAACCTTCACCAGCGGCAGGAATAATTGAGATGAGCGAAACAAGCGCTGCAATAACTAATATCTTTTTCATCCTTACTACTGTTTAATGATGGTTCTTGAGGAAGACTGTCCCTCGTACTCTACAAAAAGGGTATAGCGACCAGGGGCCACATCTACCATATTGATTTGTGCCGGCTCGAACGCGCTGCATTCGATAGTCTTGTCGATAACCGCATTCCCCGACGGGGAAACAAGCCTGATTCTGGCAGGGGCCATAGTAAGGCCGGTAGCCACCGAAAGAATGTCTACGACGGGATTAGGATAGGCGCTGACCACCTCTCCCTCGTCCCTTACGAGAACATTGAAGCTGGCTTTTACCGACTCGTTTCGCGAATCGGAAGCTTTTACGGAAATCGTAGTTGTACCCGACTCCGCTACAGCCTTCACTGTCACCTTATCTCCCGAGGTACTGACCTCGACCACCTTGAAAGAGCCGGAAGTCTCAGTCTTCAAGCTCAGAGTCTCTCCGTCTGCATCATAGAAGTATTCACTCATTTTCAGGGTAACTGACTTACCCTTACCTGGAATGATGATGTCTTCTATTTCTTTCTTGAGAACCGGCGCGCTATTTGGTTTGACGGTATAGACGATTTCATACTCAGTAACAAGACCAAAGCCGTCATCGGCTGTAAACGTAGCCGTATGGGTCTCAGAAGTAGTTGCAGTTCCGTCTACATAAAGTTCGTAGTCGAAATCGGAAATCTTTACCAATTCTTCTCCGTCTCCTCCCGGAATATAGCTAAGTTCGATAGAATGACCGTCTGGATCAGAGACGTGGAAGGGGAAACTGAGCCTGGTCCACGAAGGAACAATGTAATCACCCTTATAGTTGGATGAGAACTCGGGGGCGTGATTACTTCCGGTAGTGATCTGTACTGAGGCAGACTTTGCGGAAGCTACTCCCTTGGCATTGACCGACTCAACCGCTACATAGTAATTGGTATCAAAGTCAAGTCCTTTCAGACTGAGCGGGAGGGACTCTCCTGCGCTCTTGCCTTGATTACGGAAGAACTCAGTCTTCGCCGCCGACCAGTCTCCGGGAACTTTAGACGCCAACACATTGAAGCCATAGACATTCATAGTCTCGACCGAGCAAGCGGGAACCGTTATAGACAGGTTCAGGGTGTTTGAAATAACTTCAGTCTCGAAATCAGTCACGACGGGCGCTGCTACATCCAGGTCATATTCAACCGCGGCAAGCGCATCCACGAGCGGTCCGATGGCAAACGAGGCGTCCAGGTCTTTGTTGTTCGCCCCACCTATAAGTTTGGCAATCAGATCCTCGCGGGTGAAGCCTGGGCCGCCACAAGCCGCGACCACGAGAGCCGCCACTCCGGCAACATGGGGACAAGCCATGGATGTTCCGGAATATTTTGCGTAGGAATTACCTGTAACGGTGCTGAGGATATTGCTCGCCTCTCCACCGGGTGCGGCTATGTCTACCCAGTCTCCATAGTTTGAGAAGCTCGAGCGCACGCCCATCTGCGAGATAGAGCCGACCGCGATAGCTCCCCCGTAACAAGCCGGAGCAGCGTATTGCGAGGTCTCATTACCGGCAGCGAACAACACTAGACCACCTTTCATCAGACCGGTCTGATTTCCGTCCGCATCGCAGCCAGCGTATGTGTTGAAATAGTCGATAGCATCTTTCAAAGGGTGTGCGTAGTAACCGACATTCGGCCTTACGAAATACTCATATCCTTTCTTGGCCGCTTCAGGATCGAACTTTCCGTCTTTGTCTTTATAGTCCAGCCCCCAGCTGTTGTTGCAGATAATCGCACCGTGGTCTGCCGCCCATTTGATTGCAGCGGCATCGTCTCCCTGGAGAGTCTTTCCGCCTTGTTCGTGCATTATCTGGCAGGACATGATTCTGGCGCCTCCTTTACCATTGGCATAGTCGCCGCCGGCGATGCCGCATACTCCAAGATTGTTATTGTTTACGGCAGCTATCGTACCGGCAACATGGGTTCCATGGCCGTCAGGATAGATGGTGTAGCCAGTGCTGCCATAAAGAAAGCACTTGCTGCCTTCAGGGCCTGGTTGGATTGCGTTTGCAAGCAGATCGCCGTGTTCCAGTTCCACTCCTGAGTCAACAACGGCAACAATTACCCTTGAATCTCCGGTAGTATATTTTTCCCATACAGGAACGACATTGATATCTGCCCATTCAAGGGAAGTATTCTCATAGTGCCATTGCTGAGAAGCCATAGGGTCGTTGAACGGAATCGCGGCTGTCTTTTTTGCAACAACGGGGGCGATAGATGATACTCCCGATACTGCCATCAAATTCCTTGATGCAGTAGCAAGGTCTACCGACTCATCAAAACTCACTTTATACCAGAGATGCAGGCCGGCTTTGCGCGTCCTGTCTTCGAATTCTCCTGCGAAGGGGAACACCCTCTCGAAGGATTTGGCTCCAATCTCGTCGAAAGACATATTAAGGTCCATCGACCTGGTATAAAGTTTACCCTTGGAAGCAGTTGGCTCCACCTCCAGGGCGAGTTTGTTAGCAAGTTTTACATAGAGTTCTCCTCTCAAAGCACCTGCCTCAGTAATGACTTCGGATTGCTCCACTACAGGCTTTACAACTGCAATTTCATCTTTATTGCAGGCGGCAAAAAGCAGGATGGAAGAAAGGAGTATCAGCCGTTTTCTGTTCATAATAAGTAGAGTGTAAAGAAAGGTCGGCCTTTAGGGGCCGGCCTTTCCATAATATTAAGCGTAATTACTGTTAAAGAGCGTCGTAAACAGTGGTGGGATATTTCTCGAACCAACCATCGTTCTTAATACTGTACAGGCCCCAAGCTTGGACTGTCATCTTAGTCATCTCCTTATTGAAGGTGATCGTGTAAGTCGACGCATCCTTGAAATCATCCGTCATAGGAAGTCCAAGGAGCTGGTAGAAAGCAACAAGGCCCGTACCCGGATCCTGAATTTCGAATGCGCCCTCTTCAGCATCAACTTCGATAGTTACGGTAGGATTCTCGACATCGGCGATATTTGCCTCGCCAACAACAAAAACAGAGAACTTGTTTGAGAGGAGATAAGGATCGAAATCACTGAATGTAACCATGTGGGTCGTAGGATCGTAGCTGACCTTGATGGTGGAATCATACTCGTCACCCCAGTAGGCTACGAGATGTGCGTAGTAGGACTTTGTTCCCTCTCCGGTAATAGGGAGCTTCTTGTACCACTCGATATCAGGGACATCGATGACAAGGACCTCGGAAAGCTGGGTACCGGCAAGAGTCGAAGCGCTTGCTACGATATAATTCCTCTTTCCGGTAATCACGGAGACAGTGTCGATGGTGAAAGATCCATCAGCAGTAACTCCTTCAACGGGGAAGAACTTAGTTGTCTTCATCGTTGAATCCGTAGTAGTCAAGAATCCGACGGAGAGTGAATCACAGTCAGCCGAAACACCCGAAACGGTCAGAGTGACGCTTGCAATACCCTTGACATTGTCGAAGGTATAGTTGTCAAGGTCGATGGAAACCGTAGGGGTAGAAGCTTTGAAAGGAGTGAAACCTTTCTCGACTTCCGCCTTGCTGGGAGCCTCCTTGTTACAGGCAAGAAGAGCTACCGAAGCGGCGGCGATCAAAGCAACAGTTTTAAATATTTTTTTCATATTCTTTCGTCTTTAATGAATTACTCACCTTCACCTTCATCAGGGGTCTTGAACTCTTCGGGTCCTGTGATCCATTCATTCTTCTCTTCCTCGGTGATATAGACATTGTTCTGAATCTCCCTCTGAGGGATCTGGAAGTTCCAGCTCTTAGCGTGAGCAGGGAAAGCATACTGTGCCTGAGCTGAGTGGTTGGTTCCTGCGTAAGTTCTGTCAACACCCTTGGCAAGACGGCGCAGATCGAAGTACTCGAAACCTTCGCCCCAGAGCTCTATACGGCGCTGGAGAAGAACTTCCTGAAGGTCAGCAGTCTTAGTCCAAGCCGGATCACGCTTCGCCATAAGGGTAGCGAGAGTAGTACTTGTTCCGTCCTTACGGGCTTCTGCTTCAGCGATGATGAGGTACATCTCAGCTGCGCGCATAAAGGTGTAGTCCTGGAGATAGTTGGCATCTCCGCCGAACTTACGTGCTGCATAAGCGAGCTTACCTCCGGCATAAGGAGCACTTGAGTCTCCGTCAGGTCCGTTGAACAGGGACTTGCGGTAGTCGGAAACAGGAATCTGGTTGTACAGGCTGGCGTCAATGCAACGTACGCTCTGTCCAATTCCGCCGTAACCGTAGTTGTCGTTGCTCATATGAGAGAAGAACGAAGCGTATGTAGTCTGAGTCTCCGAGGTGTGGTTGAAGCCCCACATAACCTCAGGATCTTCAATCTCCTTGAAGCCGGCGTGGAGGCGGGCGTTATCCATAAGGGTGTAGCCGTCGAGAGCAGCGGTAGCTGCGGCGATGGCCTTGTCCCACTGCTGGCTGAGAAGATAGTACCTTGCTGCGATACCCTGAGCGACGTTGTAATCAACCTCATTCTTTGTGAGGCGGGGTGCACCGTCGAGCAGAGGAAGTGCGAGATCAATATTCCTCTCGATTTCTACGCAGAGATCTTCAATCTTGTTACGTCCACTCTTTGCAGCGACCTCTTCGGTAGTCTTTCCGTCGCGGACTGCATAGATGATAGGAACAGCCGGAGCTTCCTTGTTGAAAGTAGCATTGGGATAATCGCCAAGTGCAACATCCTGGAAGAGCTGAATAAGATAATAGTAGCTGAAAGCTCTTAGAGCATAAGCCTGTCCGAGATAGCTGCGGAGAACAGGATTGGTAGGATCATCCTCTCCGAAGAAGTCGATGACTTCATTGGTATTCTTAATCAGGGTAAAGTAGAAGTTCCACAGCTGGTAAGGGCGACTCCAATCCCATTGACCGTAGTCGTGGTTAATATCATAAGTTCCCCAGTTCCAAGAACCATTGACGGCGATATCCTGTCCCATAAGGTCAGTGATGGCGCCGATGGCGAGGTGGCCGTAGTCGTCGTGGACAGTGCCTGTACTGGCCTGGGTGTTGTACTGGACCATCCAGGCATAGAATCCGTTCACATAAGCGGCAAGGAATTCCGGATCGGCCTCGACGATTTCTGCGGCATCACTACCGGACAGTCGGGACGAAGAACGGACATCAAAGTTCTCCTCGGAGCACGAATACACCGAAAGGGCAAAAAGAACTACGGAGAATAAAGCAATGTATTTTTTCATGATCGTATCTCCTTTAATTAAAATGAAACAGAAACACCGCAGGAAATGGTGCGGAGTGCGGAATAGGTATTTCCGTTACCTCCGGTGAAGGACTTACGTACATCCATACCCTTACGTGCTGAGAGATACCATACGTTGTCACCAGTGAGATAGAGTCTGACTGAGCTGATCGGGAGATTGTTCACGAGTTTCTCAGGGAGAGTATATCCCAGGGTAACGTTACGAAGGCTTATGTAAGAAGATTTGATGAGGAACCTTGTTGAGGTTTCATTAGCAGTCTGCTCAGCCATCTGGACGCGAGGAATATCGCTTCCGGTATTCTGAGGAGTCCACCTGTTGAAGATGTCTTTGTGCCAGTTGTTACCGGCGCGGCCTGCAGTCATGAGGGTCTGATATACGGAATCGAGGGTGTAACCGCCAAGCTGATAAGCGAAGTTGGCGCTGAAATCGAAGCCGTAGAACCTGAGCTGAGTGTTGAAACCGCCATAGAGGTCAGGAATAGGGGTCTTGCCAGTCTTGACGCGGGTTGCTTCTCCGGTAGAGGTGACGGTCTTTTCAAGCTTGCCGGTGGAGAGGCCTGTAACGGGATCTGTCTCATACTTATTGTAGAGAGCATGTCCGTTCTGAGGATCAACGCCTGCGTACTCAAACAGATAGTAGTTGTACAGAGGCTGACCCACCTCGCGCCAAGAGTTGCCAACCTGCTTTCCGTACTCGGGATAATCCGAAGGGATGCGGGTTACCATATTCTTGTAGTGAGTTCCATTGAGGCCGACCGTCCAAACGATATTGCGTGTCTTGACAAGAGTTGCACCGAGTTCAAACTCAATACCCTTGTTCATCATGTCCATATCGTTGACAAGCTGGCTTGCAGGGGTTCCCTGAGAAGGAGGAAGAGGACGGCTGTAGATCATGTCCTTAGTCTCCTTGACGAAGTACTCAACATTGAAGTTTACCCTGCTGAAGAGAGAGCCTTCAATACCGACATTGAAGTTGTCGGACTTCTCCCAAGTAACCTCAGGAGCAGCACGGAATGTCTGAATGAGGGAAGCCTCACCGTCGACGCGGTCGATACGATAGAGGTTCTCGAATACGCGGGTGTAACCGATGTTATCATTACCCTGGGTACCGAAGCTGCCTTTGACGCGGAGAGCGTCGATTGCGCCGAGATCCCTGAGGAATGACTCCTGCTTGATGTTCCAAGCTGCACCTACGCTCCAGAAGGAACCCCAGCGATTCTCTTTCGAGAAGCGGGAAGAACCGTCACGACGATAAGATGCGGAAAGGATATACTTGTTTGCGTAGCTGTACTCGACGCGGCTGAAGAAGCCCTCGAGGAAGTACTCGCTGGTTGCAGAAGTAAGATCCTGATAGTTGATAGCATTTGCAAAGTCGGGCTCGCTGGCGTTCACGAACTTAGTCATGTGGCCGTAGAGATAGTAGCTCTGGTCCCTCTTTGTTTCGTGACCGATGAGGAGGTTGATGTCGTGGTTGCCAAATGAAGGAGTCCAGTTAATGAGCTGGTTGGCGTTGACGGCTGTATAACGGTCTGTCTCCTGATAGCCACGGCCTTCTACCTTAAGGGCATCACCGCCGTTGGGGGTATAGAAAGTGTTGCTCTTCGTATTGAACACGTCATAAGCTACGTTAGCAGTAACGACAAGGTCCTTCATGAGTTTGAGGTTTACATAACCTCTAGAGGAAAGGTTGTCGGTAATATCGCTGTTGATAGAGTCGATAGCCTGACCATAAGGGTTGGCTGTTGCACCATAGGCACGACCTGTATCACCCCAGTCGAACAGTTTGTTTCCCTTAGGACCATACTGAAGAACTCCGTCTGAATCATAAAGATAGATAGGATAGATAGGAGCGATTTGCTGAGCGAACATGAAGAAGTTACTGTAGTTGTTACCCTCGTCGTCAACATACTTGGTCTGGTTTGTATTCGCATAGGAAAGGTTGAGACCTGCCTGGATGAAATCGTTTACGTTGTGATCAACTTTGGCGCGGAAACCAACACGCTGGAAACCGGAGTTGACAACATAACCCTCATCGTTCAGGTAAGATGCGGATACATAACCCTGAGTCTTATCAGAACCACCTGAAACTGCGACATTGTATTCCTGACGGATACCGTTGCGGAAAAGGTCTTTGTTCCAGTTGTCGGTCCACTTAAGCTGGTTAGCGTTTGCATTAAGCTTACCGGTTGTAGGATCAACGATCTCAGTATCCCCTACACCTTTATAAATGTTGTAAGGTCCAAGATAATCGGCAAGCATAGACTGCGAAGCGATGATTCCTGCCTGAGCGAGATCAAGACCGGTAGCATAGTAGTTGGTGTTGCGGATAGCTTCCCAAGTCATCTCGTAGAACTCACCGGGATCAGTAATAGTCTCGTAAGCAGGAACGGCACGGGAGTTGACACCTACTCTTGCATCGAAATTGACAGACACCTTACCGGCAGAACCGCGCTTGGTTGTAATGATGATAACACCATTGGAACCACGGGCACCGTAAAGGGAGTTTGCCGCAGCGTCCTTAAGGACGGTGATGGACTCGATATCCTGAGAAGGAATCGAATTAAGACCACCCTCGTACGGAACGCCGTCTACCACGATAAGCGGAGAGGTCGATGCTGATACAGAACCGAAACCACGGATCTGGATGCTTGCGCCAGCACCAGGAGTACCGGAAGAGCTGGCGGTCTGGAGACCTGCTACAGCACCTTCAAGGGCCTTGCTGATGTTTGAAGTCTGCATCTTCTTGATCGTCTCGGTTCCGAGCTGGGTTGCGGATCCCGTGAAGGAAGACTTCTTGGTGGTACCGTAAGCCACAACGATCGTTTCGTCGAGCTGCTGAGCATCAGATTCGAGGGCGACATTCACCACTGACCTGCCTGCTACGGCAACTTCGACAGACACAAAGCCCAGGCAAGAGACCTCGAGAACTCCGTCCTTAGGTACGGAAATCGAGAAGTTGCCCAATGCATCTGACAATGCATAGTTGGTAGCGCTGCCGACAAGCTGGATGGTTGCGCCGGGAACGGCCTCACCAGTCGCAGCGTCAGTGACGGTACCGGATACGCGCACATTCTGCTGTGCAAACGCAACGGTAGCAATCATAAGCGCTACAAGGGTCGTGAAAAAAAGCTTTACTTTTTTCATAAGCGTTAAACTTTGTTAAACAATAAATAATACACTATACTTTAATAGTTTCTTATCTTTAGGTTATACTCCGGCCCCGAAAGGGCGCTAAAAAAACGAGTAAATCGAGCACAAGGTAGGAAGAAAAATCCAAACCGCAAAATTTTATAAGGGCTCTCAATATTGAATATCTTGCCGCCTGAACGGCTTTTTGCATATTATTTACGTTCTATTGCGGGTAAAGTGCTTTCATTTTATTACTTTATACAGCAAAATGCTTAAAAATTGATACCGTAACAATTATTAAAAATTTTCATAAACCATTCTTTTTTCATTCTAACCCCGATTTCACTATATTTGTGACCATATGAAACATGTCGGTAGGTTTTTTGCGCTCGTTGTAGTAGCCCTCTCCCTATCTTCCTGCTTCCTCGACAAAAACGAGAACAGCGCGGAAGAGCGGAATCATTATACTCTTAAATACGTCAATCAATTCGCGTTCAATGTGATGAACGTGTACTATCTCTGGATTGACGAGATTAGAGAAAACCTTAAGGGATGGATGAGCGATGACGATCCTAAAGCAAAGGTCCTGGAAGTACGTTACAAAGACTCTGCAGGGAAAGACATCGACAAATGGACTCAGGTAACAGACGACTATGAGTCTTTCGTCCGCTCCATCGAGGGCGTAAGTACAACCTACGGCTACGATTTTACCCTTTTCTACACCAGCGCGGCTAAGGAATTTATCTCTGTTGCCGTTACTTTTGTCTATGCAGACAGTCCCGCTGAAAAAGCAGGGCTTAAGCGCGGCGACATAATTCTTAAAGCCGATGGAGAGCCTATCCCTACAGACAAATACAAGGAAATCATCAACGGCAAGCTCGTCAACAGCTCCCATTGCCGCCTTAGCCTCTCAGACGGCCGCTCGGTAGAGATGGATGCGGTAGAGATGTACTGCAATCCGGTCCACATCGCCAGAGTCTTCGACTGCGGCGCCAAGAAAGTCGGATACCTCCACTTCACCGCCTTTACTCTCGAAGCCTGTCTGGATCTTATAAAAGTATGTAACGAATTCAAGGCCCAGGGCATCAGCGAGCTCATTCTCGACATGCGGTACAACGGCGGCGGTTATGTAGAGACCGAAGAGGTTCTGGCCAGCATGCTCGCCCCTGCGGCAAAGGTAGCCTCCGGAGACGTCTTCATGACGGAGGTCTACAACGATATCCTGACCGAGGCCTGGGGAGAGTCGGAGACCATCACACACTTCCGCAACAGATTCAAAATCGGCGGAAAGACTATCGACACCTCCGAGTCGAATATCGGCATCAACAAGATCTACGCTATCATGACTGGAGGCAGCGCCTCTGCCAGCGAAGCCATCATCTGCGGCCTCAAGCCTTTTGTAGACATTACAATCGTTGGACAGCAGTCGTACGGAAAATACTGCTCCGGCATCATCATCGAAGGTGCAGGCTGGTATGAGACCTTTAAGGACGACCTTACCGTCCGCGAATATAAAAACGGCGTCAAGTATGCCGCCAACTGGGGCCTCTACGTGATGATCGGCCGCTACGCAGACCGCGACGGCTATACCGGCTGCATGCCCATCGGCTTCGCCCCCGACGTAGAGGTTGCCGACGCCCCTCTGGACGGCTACCAGCTCGGCGACCCTAACGAAACCATGCTCAAGGCTGCCCTCACCCTTGCCGGCTACCCGTACGAGCCCGAACTGAAGTCGGTAAAAAAGAAACCGGCCCCTGAAATCGAGGGACCGGCTTATCCGAAGCGTGAATCTTTCGGTGTTTTCTTACACCAGAAGACTATTTAAGTTTCTTGTAACCATAAGCTGCGGTATCTCCAAGCTCCTGCTCGATCTTCATCAGGCGGTTGTACTTGCAGATACGGTCTGTACGGCTGAGCGAACCGGTCTTGATCTGGCCGCTGTTCGTAGCGACTGCGATGTCGGCGATGGTAGTATCCTCGGTCTCGCCTGAACGGTGGCTGGTAACGGTTGTGTAACCGTGGCGGTGAGCCATCTCGATAGCGTCCAGAGTCTCGGTAAGAGAGCCGATCTGGTTTACCTTGATAAGGATAGAGTTACCTGCTCCCATCTCGATACCCTTCTGGAGGTACTTGACGTTGGTGACGAAGAGGTCGTCGCCGACGAGCTGGCAGCGGCTGCCGATAGCCTTGGTGAGCTTAACCCAACCTTCCCAGTCTTCCTCGCTGAGGCCGTCCTCGATAGAGTCGATAGGATACTTGGTGATGAGCTTCTCGAGGTACTTGATCTGCTGATCGGTAGAGAGTTTCTTTCCCTTAGGATCCTTCTTCTTACCGTCCTTGAGCTGCTTGTAGTCATAGTAGAACTTGCCGTCCTCGCCCTTGAAGCAGAACTCGGAAGCAGCGCAGTCCATTGCGATAGTGATGTCCTTGCCAGGCTCGAGACCTGCGGCCTTGATTGCGAGGATGATGCAATCGAGTGCGTCGTCGATACCCTTGAGAGCAGGAGCGAAACCGCCTTCGTCACCGACTGCGGTAGAGCATCCGCGGTCCTTGAGGACCTTCTTGAGAGCGTGGAAAACTTCTGCGCCCATGCGAACTGCCTCAGCCTCGTTGGGAGCGCCGACAGGACGGATCATGAACTCCTGGAATGCGATAGGGGCATCTGAATGTGCTCCACCGTTGATGATGTTCATCATAGGGACGGGGAGAACATAGGTATTGGTTCCGCCGATGTAACGGTAGAGAGGAAGATCGAGATAAGCTGCTGCTGCATGGGCAACTGCGAGGCTGACGCCGAGGATAGCGTTTGCGCCGAGCTTGCTCTTGGTAGGAGTTCCGTCGAGCTCGATCATGGTCTTGTCGATAGCTCTCTGCTCGAGAGCGGACATTCCAAGGATTGCGGGGGCGATGACGTCGTTGACGTTGGCGACTGCCTTAAGAACGCCCTTGCCGAGGTAGCGCTTCTTGTCGCCGTCGCGAAGCTCGAGAGCTTCGTTCTCACCAGTGCTGGCTCCTGAAGGAACAGCTGCTACACCCTTAATACCAGACTCGAGGACAACCTCGACTTCCACTGTAGGGTTACCTCTTGAGTCGAGGATTTCCCTTCCTGTTACTTGTACGATTCTCATTTTTAGATAAAAATTATGATAAAATTGTTATGATTTTCTCATTTTTGGCCCAAAAGCCACGCAAATTTAACAATTTTCCGGACAAATTAGCGTGATTTTGTAATGATTTCGATGCCCGCCGCATCATTTGCTCTGTAATGCGGCGCATAAAGCGATTCTATTTCCGGAATGCCGGAGTGGAAAACACCGCTCTGGGTTACGTAGAAGGTCTCTTCGAGCTTTGTCTTCTCCTCGGGATAGGACTCGAACCAGTATTCGGTCTTGTCGATGCGGACGCTTCGGTACGCATTCCAGCCGAAGTAGCCGGACAGCTGGTTCTGAGGAGTAAGGCAAGCGGGACGAGGGACTGAGATGTGGATAAAACTGCGGTTCTCTTCGTTCCATATCGAACATACCGAGACTACCTTGTCGCCAACATTCAGTACACCGCCCTCAGAAAGGAGCGCTCGCGAACCGTCCGGGGCGAGGCGGAACCACTCTCGCGAGATGGCCAGGCCGTTTCCGGCGGCCTTGATCTGGGCGAAGGGCAGGCGGACGCTGCCGGAAAGGGCTATCACCTTAGTCGCGAGAGTCTCCCGGCTCGCATCCGAGACGCTGGCGAGCGCATTTACGGTCGCCGGATCCTCCTTCCACTGTTGGGTCTCTTTCTGGATCATCAGCCAGAGGCGGATGCCCTCGGCCAGAGAGGTCTGAGAGCGCGATGCGAGCAGGTCGCAGATGAGGCTATGGGCATAAAGCTCGCTCTCGAGCAGGCCGCGCCACGGCATCACGGCGTTCGGGTAATAGATACCGCCCGAGCCATGGCGGACTGCGTATTGGGCCAGCGAGCGCGTATCCGCCTCGAGGGAGCGCGTGAGGCGGCTCTTGGCCCCCAGGCTCACGCCCATCGAGCGGGCAAGCGCGAGCCCCTTGTCGGAGGCGATCAGCGCCTGGAGGGTCTTCATCCTCCTCGCCTTACCGTAGATATTGCCCTGGAGCCCACGGTCGGAGCTCGGGACAAGATACTGACGGGTTTCCTTACGCCACTTCGAATCGGTCTTCTGAGCGAACTTCACCTCCGGATACATACTTCTTATATATAGGTATTGTTCGCGGCTGAGGCGATGCCACCAATAGCGCTTCTTCTCGGTCTTGTCGAACTGATTGTTGTCGAGGTACTTCACCGCGCCGGGCAGAGCCTTCGCGAGCTCGGGGCTCACGCTCAGGCCGCGCGAGCGCAGTCCGGCGCAATGGTCGAGCACTACTGCCGTTACATACGGCGACGAATCGAAGCCCTTTATCCAGCCGAAGCCTCCGTCTGCCTTGCGGCAATCAAGTATTCTCTGGACCACATCAGCCTCAGTAGACTCATCCAGTCCCTTTCCGCCAAGCTTGCGGGAAAGGGTCGAGGCGTAAAGCGTCCTTATCAGCGAGATGACATTCTCAGACTCTGTGTCGAAGTGTTCCGGCAGCGCCTCGTCGAGCATCTGCTTTATCGAAATCTCACGGACCTCCGCCTTGGAGCCGGGGATGTTTACGAACTGTTCTCTTAGAGAGGCGATGAGCTTATCTTTATCTTCTCCGCTGAGAAGCACTGCCGAATGGGCCTCAGAAATAGTCTGACTCGATTCAAGTATAGGGATGCTCATTTTTACGGCATCGCCCGCCTGGTCTTTATCCTCAGGCTTGAAGGCTGCGGTAAACTCTATTTTCTTAGCCTTGGGGCTGAAGGACACGGGAAGCTCGAACGCTGCCTGAGCAAGCGCCGGGACCTCCACCTCGACCTTCGTTCCGGAAACATTGAGAGTTCCCTTGATATCGCGGGCGAGATTGCTGGAGAGCGTAACGCGGATATTCCAACGGTCCTCGGGATAAAGGTAGCGAGCCTCAAGTACGGATATCTTTACGGGCAGAGTGACAAGCATTTCTTTACGCAGAGTCGCGTTTTTCATTGCTTTGTCGTGGGCGAAGAGCTGTACGTAGAAAGTTGACAGCTTGTAGGCATTTTTGAAGCTGAATGTAATGTTTCCCTTGTCATCGGAGCGAAGGAACGGTTCCCATGCGATGGTCGTGGAGAAGTCTTCGCGTACAGCTACCGAATCGAATTCATCATCGAGCTCGGATGAGGCCTGCGTTGCCTCGGGGCTCTCAAGATTGTATGCGACAGCCTCTTCTTCCATCGCCTCCGGCGCTGCCATATCCATCATCATCACCGCACCGGCAGACTTCATCATATAGTTGCGTCCGCGGTAGAGCCAGACGTGGCCTTCGTTCCTACCGTTTCTTGCATCATAGTACGGGGCCCGGACCGGTGCCTGGATAGGGCGCACGACAGACCATCTGTTGGGCTGGACCGTTTCGCTGCTCTTGTCGAAGATGGTAGCCGCACACTCGACTCCCTTGGCCGTGGATATAATGAATTCGTAGGCTGTTGCCGGCGAGGTAGTATCCAGGAAGCGGGTGAACTCCAGCGGGAGATCGTAGCGCGTGTCCTTGCGTCTGACGCTCGCCGTGCGCTGATAGGTGCTCGAATTTTGGAAGTAGAGAACGGTCAGGACAATGGCTTCCGGATAGGTCGCCTTATAATCGTAGGCGAAGGTCTGCTCGGCTTTGGTTCCCTTACCAGGCTCGAAGCGGACTATCTTGCTTTCGATAAGCTTTTTGTTAACCCCATAAAGGTCTACGACAGCCCACGTCGGTTTGTCGCCCGCAACTGCCCTGAGGCTTATTCGGTTCTCATCCGATTTATCCTCAAAGAAGTATTCCTTAGGCTTTTCATCCAGAGGTTTGGAGGCGACATACGCGGAGCAGCTGAACTCCTGAGTCTCGCCGGTTCCGTCTACAACGGTGATTTTCAATACATAGCTGCCGTATCCCTCTTCTTCTTTCGTCTGATGGGACAGCTCAAAGCGGCCTCCCGGCTGGAGTTTCAGCTCCCCCTCGGAGACGGCATCTCCCCATCTGGTAAGAGTATAGGTAATGTCTGCGCCGGAAAGGGAGTGACCGCTGTAGGCTTTGATAGCTCCGGAGAAGACAAGCTTCTCCCCTGCCGTGATCTGCTTCTGATTATCGAAGGTGGCGGCAAAAGTAGGGAGAACGAAATCGTCTACCCTAATGCTGGTGGAGCCGACAGTATTTCCTTCAACTTCCGCCCTTATCGTGTAACGGCCGTTGCGTTCTCCGCGGGGGATGAAGAAACTACCGGCCGCCGAGCCGAACTCACCGGTTACCAGATTGTCTATCTTCACCTCCTCATGCTTCGCGTCCAGCAGGGTAACTTTAACCTTCTGTCCTTCGCCGACAGGCGCAAGGGAGTAGTCCAGGCGGTAAAGAATTACCTTATACTGAACCGTTTCCTCAGGATTAAAGGCAGCGCGGTCTGTAAGGACAATAGCCTGCAGCTGCTGCTCGGGCTTGTATGAATTGTCAAAACCGCCGTAGAGTTTTTCCTCTCTGGAGCGACGCACCCTTCCGCCTTCGGTGATACTTACGCTGAACATTTCTCCGCTCTTGGCGTTTATCTTGCGGAAGCCTTTTTCATAACCTTTGACAGGCTCGCCGGTAATATAATCGGCCGCATAGGCCCACCATCCGCCGGTGTCATACTTGGTCACTGCAGAGATGGTGTATTTCTCCCACTCGCAGTCACACTTCTCCTTTCCTCCCTTGCAGACTACGGTATATGTTCCGTCGTCGAGCTTCGGAGTGTTGTATACTATAGTATCCTGGGCGTAATAGCTGTATTTTAGGTTTTTAAGACTCTCTTTGTGGACAGACTTCTTGTCTTTCTGGATATCTACCTCTACCTCGGAGAGATTGCGGACATAAACGGTCAACACATCGTCTTTGACGTGGAAAGACAGTTGCTGAGCGTCCAAAGTCTGTATCAGGTCTTCTATCTGTTTACAGCAGGAAGCCATCGTCTTTTCCGGAGAAGCTTTTCTATCCTTTTCGAAGGCAACACACTCCGCGCGCAGCTGCGAGAACTTCTCACCGTTTTCTTTTAATTCCTCATACTTTCGGAAAGTGTCGCTCAACAGCTCCTGGCGCGAAAGAAGCGAGACTCCCCTGTCGGAGTATTTTTGAGTAAAGGCTTCAAGCGCCTCCTTTCTTTCCTGCTGTTTTTCGCCCCATCGCGTATACTGCCTGTCTATCTGTTCAAACTCCACAAGCTGCTCGAGAGGATAACGTCCCTTGAAAGCAGCCAGGTCGGGATTGACAGTACTGATGATGAAAAGATTCCAGAGCACATAATCCCTGTCGTTTTCAAAACTCTCAATGAGTACCTTGTCGTAGCTGCGGCTTGTAACAGTCCAGTCCCGTTTGTAGAATTCGGGGTTGTGCGATGCCTTAAGGGCTTCTTCATTAGCCTTCAGGAACTCCTCGCCCGGACCTACCCCATGAGAAGATTTATAAAAGAAGGTAACTACCGGTTCATTATAGTTTTCGATCTCTTTTTCGACCCAGGTCCTCAGCGAATCGCGCTTCTTCCAGTTGATCCTGGTTCCTACGATCTCCAGGTTGGTAAGAGCATCATAGAAATCCCAGGACAGCCTCTCTTTCGAGGCCTGTTCTTTTATCTTGCGAAGTATTTGCTGCTGATCGACCGGCAGGTCAGACTTTCTCGCTGATTCGTATTGCTTCCAAAGTCCGTCAAGGACGTGGCCCTGCGAGTCAGCCTTCGCCGACGGCGCAATTGCCGAAATGATACCCATAATAAACGGCAGTACCTTCAATAGTTTCATATCTTACATTTTAAATGCATCCCAATAATCGTACATGCGGATATGGCAGAGGTCGAAGATGAAAAGTCCATCGGCCTCGGTCAGCATGGTCTGGGCTATATCTGGCATCAGGTCTGCGCAGCCTCCCTTTTCGAAGCCCTTGCCGTTTCCGATGTCCGGTCCGGTTGCGAACGGGACGTCGCCGCAAAGGCGCTTTCGGGTCAGCTTCGCGAAGCCTTCCATCGACCACTCGCCTTCGCCGTGGATGCGATCGGCCGCGCAATAAGCGCCGACCAGCATGAAGTCCACAAGGTCCGCGAATCCGGTCGCCTGATACTCTGGCGTCGCCCACCAGAACGTCTTTTCTTCCCTCGCGAGATCATAGCGCGGGCTCGTCCAGTTCACTCCGCTCCTGTAATATTCGGAGAACCATGCTCCAACGTAGATACCGAATTGCAATTTGGGTGCCACTGCCTTTACGGCCTCGCGGGCATCGGCCACGAAGTCATGAATTACCTTGCATCGGTAGGTCATCCACTGGACGTCCAGCTGATCGGGATCCCACTCGATGAAGATGTGGCCCGGGCGGTCGAACACCGGCCACCTCTCGGGCTCATGTCCAAGGTACTCGCTGAATCCCTCGAACGCCGCCTTCGTATAGCCAGCGTCCATTGCATAGTCATCATAGCGGCAGCGGTCCATCACTATTCCGTCCAGCCCCTTATACGCGGCCAGGTCGCGGAGCATCTGGACCAGGAACGCCTGCACCTCTTTATTTGCGGGATCAAGGAAGCGCCCGCCTATAACCTCCTGATTATCAGCATGGTTCACTAGCCTGCCGTCTTTCAGCCAGTCTACGGCACACCACTCTTTACGCTCCGGGTGATCATAGACCATGCCCTCCGGCCCGGCCGATGCCGACCACCATCCGCCGACCATCATATTCACTCCTGCATGGATTTTCAACCCTGCCTTATGACCCGCCTTGATCCATGTCTCCAGGTAGTCGAAGGTTGCCTGACGGGGCGTGTATTTGTGGCCGCCGTCTCTCCAGCGGGCAATCTGCCTCAGCTCGGGAGCAACGGTCGACTTGAAAAGAACATCGCCGCTAGTCGGCCTTACATCTACTACAACATCGGTAAATCCGGCCTCCTTAATTCTCTTACAGTCATTGAAAATATTTTCCTGAGATTCAAAATAATAGTCCGACGAAGCACCAGCCTCAATCCAGACTATCCTCGGCTTTTCAGTTGTCTTGTTTGTACATGCGGTGATTTCCGACAGGAAAAATGAAAGCGATCCTATCATTACCGCCAGCTTAAGAATTTGTTTTATCATAATTATGTGGAATTATTCTGCTACTAATTTACAAAAAAACTAGCTAATCGCAGAACGAGCTAAGCGGCTTTTCAGTTTACCTTTTGCAGAAGCATTGGAGGCCCGCAGGGCCGATAGCGGCTTCAGCCGCGTGCCTACCAGAACAGCCGGAGGAGCGGGGACTCCCTCGAGCGGGCGTGGCCACCCGCGGCCACGGGGAGCGGGGAGGTGTCCGTCGGTAGCGAGTTCGAGCGTAGCGAGGACGAAGATAACGATGGAAGGGTCCGAGCGAGCAAGTCAAAGACTTGCGAGACGAGTCCCGAGCGAGGGAGTTCCCGGCCGAAGGCGGAGAAAAAAGAAGGCCCGGTCGTCATCAGACGATCGGGCCTTCCGAAAAGCCGCAGCTGCCTACTCTCCCACCTGGTGGGGCAGTACCATCGGCGTTAGTGTGCTTAACTTCTCTGTTCGGGATGGGAAGAGGTGGATC
>ONOI01000031.1 GCA_900319375.1 uncultured Bacteroidales bacterium
TACAAGGTAGATATGATGGGAGACCGCGACAGGGTCATCCGCCAGGGATTCAGAGCAATGACTGCCAAGTATCCCTATCTTACCGATGGCTCCGAGACCCTTAAGACCACGGCCCACGCTATAGCGAGGTTCAGCGCGACAGCCTTCGCCGCCGGCCTGCTGATCTTCGTCTACAGGGTGATGGAACTCGGTTTTACCGGTCCTCAGGGAGCCTGGTGGATTCTCGCTATCGTAGCTGCCTGCGCTTTTCTTGGCTATTTCTACTCAGGCCCGCCGCTCAAGCTGGCCTACAGGGGAGTGGGTGAGCTGATCATCGGATTGATTTTCGGACCTCTGCTGATGGTAGGTATGTACTATGCCTGCTGCGGCAAGGTGGATATGAACATAGTCCTGATCAGCATCCCCGTGGGCCTTCTGGTCCTCAATATCCTGTTTACACACAGTTTCATCGACCTCAAGGGAGACGAAGCCAGCAACAAGATGACCTTCGCAAGGTTGCTCGGCAACAAAACCGTCTGTCTGATCTTCTCGGCCATCTTCATCTTTGTCCCCTTCGCGCTGGTCGTACTTGCAGTTGTGCTGGGGTATACTCATCCGGCGTATCTGGCGGTATTACTGGTTCTCCCTCGTGGTATCTGGCTTTTCCGCTCGCTCGTGCTCTTCAGCAGGGGTGAGATGATGGAAATCGAAAAGCCTGCGAAATGGCTCGGCCCCATGCCGAACTGGGACAAGATCCGCGAGGCCCACATAGACTGGTTCCTCGCCCGTTGGTTCTGCGCCAGAAACCTTCTCAGCGGCTTCTGCCTGATGCTTGGACTGGTCGCAATAATCCTAATGATTGTTCTATGACTTTAGGTCAGATTACTTACCTGGGCTGGTGGTGGTTCAGGGCGAAATTCTTCGGTAGAAAGGCTCCGCTCCAGAGCGTAGTTTTCGTTTCCGATAAATGTAACCTCAGCTGCAAACACTGTACGGTCTACAACCACAAAGACCCTCTTACAAAGACCTACGAACAGATACGCGAGGAGCTGAAATACTGCTATTCGCTCGGCTCGCGTTTCATAGATTTCGAAGGCGGTGAACCTACCCTCTGGACAGACGGCGAAAAGACCATCGACGATCTTTGTGACCTGGCCCACGAACTGGGTTTCTTCAGCTGCACCATCACTACCAATGCCCAGAAGCCCTTTAAGGGCTCCCACGCAGACAGCATCTGGGTGTCGATGGACGGGGTCGGCCA
Organism: uncultured Bacteroidales bacterium; assembly: GCA_900319375.1. Taxonomy (GTDB): domain Bacteria; phylum Bacteroidota; class Bacteroidia; order Bacteroidales; family UBA932; genus Cryptobacteroides. Next base: position 1,241 of record ONOI01000031.1, read on the forward strand.
GGTCCATGACCGCATACGCGGAAAAGGTACTTTCGAAAGGCTGGAAAAGAATATAGCTGATAGCGGACACCCGGCAGTGAGCGTAAATATGGCCATCAACGTCCTGAACGCAGAAGGAGTCGAGGGCGCTATCGAGTATGCGAAATCCAACCCCTATATAGACAAGATCGCCCTTAATTTCCACACCCCTTTCCCCGGTTCGGAGGCTTTGGCGCTGCCCTGGGAAAAGAGACAGGAGATAATCGACAAGATAATTGAGTACAAGAAGAAAGGCTACCCGATAATGAATACCAAAACAGGTCTTAGACATATGAAGTACCTGAAATTCAGAAAGGTATGCTGGATGACAAATTACATCCACACAGACGGAACAAAGACTGCTACCTGCCCCGGAGAAATATTCGGAATCTGCGACCGCTGCGGCTTCTGTATGGCCGGTGAAGAGAGGGCTGTAGTAGACCTGGCCCCGGATACGATATTCGCAGGGCTTGATCTTAGAGTTAAGAAATAGGGAAGAGCGGGATACGGGAGTCGGACCCGCCTCCTCAGCTTGGGAAGCTGATGCACTACCGATGTGCTAATCCCGCTGATGACAGTGCAAAGATAAATAAATGAAAGAGTTTTTCAAAAAAAACGGCGCCTACCTGGTCGCTGCTCTGGTGTTCCTGGCCCTGACTTTTGTCTATTGCTGGCCCTCGGTTCAGGGTAAGGTTCTCAGTCAGAGCGACAACCTTCAGTGGAAGGGTATGGCCCACGAACTGAAGGAATACAACGCTACAGCCGAGACCCCTGCAAACTGGACCAACTCCATGTTCGGCGGAATGCCCGGCTATCAGATTACCGTAAAACACCCTTCCAACGCCGCTGTAAGGGCTGTCTGGGCTGTAGACAGACTCTTCAGAAAACTCACTACACTCTTTACCGACTCTATTCTGGCACTCCTTCTGGGGTATTTCCTGGGCTTCTTCATTATGATGAGGGCCTTCGGGATCAATAAATGGCTGAGTATAGTAGGCTCCATCGCTGTTTCGATGTCCTCGTATTTCTTCCTTATCATTCCCGCAGGACACGAAACAAAGGCCTTGACCCTCGGAATGATGGCTCCGGTGATAGGAGGCTTCTATCTGATCTTCCGAAAGAAATATGGCTGGGGAATAGCTCTGGTGATGCTCTACAGCTCTATCGGAATGATGAAGCACCCGCAGATGTCCTATTATCTCTTTATGATGATGGGCCTCTTCGGCATCGCGGAAATAGTAATCCATATTAAGGAAAAACGCATCAAGGACCTTCTCGTATCGCTCTGCGTGTTCGCTTTCTCTATCGGAATAGGAGTCGGAACCGGCTACAGCATCATGAAGGCGAATTCGGAGTATGTCAAGGAGACTGTCCGTGGAGGCCACTCCGATATACGCAGCGAGGCCGATGATTCGGGCAGCAAGGGCCTGGATATAGACTATGCTACGGCGTGGAGCTATGGGATAGACGAGACGCTGACCCTTATGATCCCCGGCTATATGGGCGGGGCTTCGAGCTCGGACGTGGGCAGGGATTCGAAAATGTACAAGACCCTTATCAGGCAGGGCGTATCTGCTTCGAACGCCCGCAGCCTTACAGCCGGCCTGCCTACCTACTGGGGCGAGCAGCCCTTTACAGCCGGCCCGGTCTATGTCGGGGCTATCGTGTGTTTCCTGTTCCTTCTGGGCTGCCTTATCGTGAAGGGACCCTATAAATGGGCTCTTCTTGCCGCGACCCTCTTCTCGATACTGCTTTCGTGGGGACACAACCTGATGGGGCTTACGGAACTCTTCTACTATCATTTCCCTATGTACAACAAGTTCCGAACGGTGTCATCGATACTGGTAGTTGCGGAGGTAGCGATGCCGCTGCTGGGCTTCATGGCGCTTGAAGAACTTCGAAAAGGAACCGTAGAGCAGGCGAAGCTCCGTAAATCGCTGCTGATTTCCGCCGCCGTGACAGGAGGAATCTGCCTCCTGATAGCGCTGTTTGGCCGTTCGCTCTTCAGCTTCTCGAGCTCGTACGACGCCCGGACCCTGGCTGGAATGCCGCAGTGGTTCATGGATGCCCTGCAGGATGAGCGCGCTTCGATGCTGGTTGGCGACGCGTGGCGTTCCGCCGCCTTTATCGCCCTCTCGGCCGCCCTGGTACTGCTCTTCTCCCTTAAGAAGCTGAAATTCGGAGTGTTCGCTGCGATACTTGGCGTTCTTGTAGTAGCCGATATGTGGCCGGTAAATAAGCGCTATTTCGGCGACAAGGACTGGGTAAGCAAGAAAGAAAACGACGCATATTTCCGTAAGACGGACTACGAAGAAATCCTGCTCAAAGACCCCGAGTATTTCAGGGTCATGAACCTTACGACAAATACTTTCAACGAGTCGCGTACTTCGTATTACCTTCATTCGATCGGAGGCTACCACGCCGCGAAACTTCGCCGTTATCAGGACCTTATCGACTATCATCTGTCGAAAGGCAATATGAGCGTTATCAATATGCTCAACACGAAGTACATAATCCAGGAGAAAGACGGTAAGGCCGTTCCGGTCGTGAACCCCGGCCGCCTCGGTAATGCCTGGTTCGTGGATGAGATGACCGTTGCGGGCAACGCGCGCGAAGAAAGCGACGCCCTGAATGTACTCGACCTCCGTACCCAGGCTGTCACAGACGCGAAATTCTCGGATTACGTTCTTCCTACAACCACCGGCTCCGGAACTATCGAGCTGACCTCCTACGCTCCCGACCGCCTGAGCTACAAAGCTTCGCTCGACTCTGAGAAGACGGCCGTTTTCTCGGAAATCTATTACCCCCACGGATGGAAGGCCTACATCGACGGCCAGCCGGCTTCCCATTTCAGGGCAGACTACGCTCTGCGCGCCCTGAACATCCCCGCCGGAGAACACGAAATAGTCTTCGAATTCCGTCCGGATTCGATTTACAAAGGATTTAAGGTGAATGCCGCCTTCCTGGCGCTGATGTATCTGCTTATCGCTCTGATGATAGCAGCTTACGTGTTACACGAGCGCGGAATCGGACCAGAGTGGATCCAACGACTGGGCGGAAAGTTATAAGGTACCACCCGAAAAGAACAATCGTTCCACACCATTTTACGCCCTCGGCCGCGACTCTCTTAAGATAGGTTCCGTCGGCCTTGGTCCGTACGCGCTCGCTGATTCCTACGCCGTCTGCGAAGCGGTCTACGTACTCGAGCGTCGTTCTCTTAGCGGGGATCGCGTGTAGGACTTTCAGTCCGGGGAAGTACCATATAGTACCGCCCGCCGCGCGGATACGCCTGAACATATCCTTCTCTTCGCCCGCGTCCATATTGCCGCCCTTTCGCCCAAGATCCGGGTTGAACGGGCCCGCCTTCTGGGCTATGGCCCTGCGCATGCCCATATTCGCCCCGATAGGGAAGGCCTTACCCTCGAATTCGCATGCAGCCTCGCCCATATCCAGCGCCGAAACCCAGCCCATGCTCCAGCGGCACAGCCACCTGGGTCGCGGGCATTCGTCGAAAAGCGGCTTGATCCGCCCGCCGAAGGCGTCGGCCTGGGGGTTGAGGGTAAGATACTCTCCGAGAGAGCGAAGATAATCGCCCTCGACCAGCGAATCGTCGTCGAGAAATACGAACACATCGCCCCTGGCCTCCTCCATTCCGCGGTTGCGGGCGTTGGAAAGGCCCTGCCTGGTCTCAAGGACGCAGCGTATCGGAAGCTCGGGATGAGCTGCGGTAAAGGCCTTCAGGATACCTGGCGTCTTGTCGGTACTGTTGTTGTCGACTACGATCAGCTCATAGTCCTTATAATCGGTCTTGCAGACCCTTTCGATGGCCTTCTGTATGTAGCGCTCCCGGTTATAGGTGCAGATAATTACTGAAATCATAATCGACAGGTTTGGGACCCCAGAATTTAAGAATGAGAGATTTTCGCTCCTCGGGATCGACTGGTTTCGCGCCTTCTACGATTGCTGCAAGAAGCTGCTCAAAATCGTAGGCTTTCTGTCCGGTGACATTCTCGTCGAACGGATAGGCGAAATCGCGGTCGCGTACGTACTGCGCGGCATCGTAGATGTAGAGGACCACCTTTTTACCGTCCATCAGCAGATAATCGTAAAGCACTGATGAGTAGTCTGTTACGAGAACATCTGTGTAAGGAAGTATAGGGTAGACGTCTGCGGAGGAATCCATCAGCATTATGTTGGGATAGGCTCCGAGATCTCCTACTATAGTATTCGGATGGGGTTTCAGAAGAAGCAGGGCGTTTTTCCTGGCGAGGGCTTCGTTGAGCCTTCCGAGATCCATATTCTGGGCGAATATATCCCTCTGGGAGTCTCTCCATGTAGGCATATAGATCCAGGTCTGGGAGTAGCTCTTGATCTTCTCGATAAGTTGGGAAGTAGACTCCGGCTCGTAGGCCTTGATATGGGCCTCGCGCTCTTTTTCGCTGCAGACAAGGATCCTGCTGCGGGGATAGCCACACTTGATGCAGCGACTCTGCGGAATCCTAAAAGTCTTCATGAAAAATTCCGTCTGGAAATCGGATGCTGTAATAAGATAATCAGGTTTCCTGTAGGCCTCCGGATGATAGTATGACTCCTTGAAAGTCTTACGGATGTAGCGGTCGTACAGAGGGCCGGCCTTTACGTTGTATTCCGCCCTCTTGATTCCAACGCCGTGCCAGAGATTGATAACCGTAGCGCCTCCGCTGAAGGCCCACAGTATGTCGGAAGTATAGGCGTTGATAAGCCAGTATTTCGAGCGCAGGGCTCTCCACGCCCCTTTCAGGCTGAAAACCCACTCCGCCCTGAGTCCGAGACTCCTTACGAGCTCTACGGTTTTCCTGCTCTGGGAAAGCCAGACTACATCCCGATCCCCTGAGCTCATCTCAATGAAGAGGTATTTTGCGTTGCCATCGAACGCGCCCCTGAAGCTGCCGAAGGCAATCTTATTCCTGCTTCTCGGCACTAGGAACGAGAAGGGGTAGACTAGATACTGGGCGAGATACTTAAGGAACTTCATCACTCGGGGAATATTATTTCGTGGTTTACGCGGTCTTTCTCCGGAGGGAGAGTCATATAATCGCCGAAAATACGGGTGAGGTATTTGTCCGGGTCGGCGGGAGCGGGGAAGAGGCGTCCTTCGAACTCTATCTTCTGAAGAGGAAATATCTCCTGAGGCTTACGGACGCTCATAAAAGGCAGTCCGAAATTGTGCATCAGCTGATTGCGATGGAAAAGGCGGCCGGTAAGCGCGGCGATACCGGCGGCTGTCATAGCGAAGGGCCATAGCAGGTAGGCCAGGACCTTTTTCGCAGGGCCGTCGTCTATCATTCCGCTGATTCGGCGCATGCAGCGCCCATACAGCGGCTCGACCAGCTTTTTTGCCGTCTTTCCGAGCGGCCTTACGATAAGGGTATCCATCCAGAGAACATCTTCCATCGGCTTGCCGCTCGCAGGATCGCGCCTTAGGATTTTTGAACTTTCGTCCACGAACCTGGGCCACAGCCGGGTGTATCCCTTAGTCCGGAAGGGGGCATAGAAAGCGAAGGGAGCTTCGGCCTTTTCGCCGAGGATCCGACGTATCTTCGGATAATCTTCGCTGAGTATGCAGACGTCCAGGTCATCGTCCCAGGGAATGAAACCCTGGTGGCGCACCGCGCCCAGCAGGGTCCCGCTGTCCAGCCACCACCTGATGCCGTTATCCTCGCACAGCCGGTCGAATTCGATCAGCAGTCTGAGCAGCCTGAGCTGGTGGCCCCGAAGGGCCGAGCCTTCGGGATTATACCTGCTTTCTTCCATTGCCTTTTATGAAATTCATAAGGTTGCGACGCTCCTCGCGGTCCAGTCCAATGAGCAGGACCGCCACCCCGACTACTGCTATACTGACTCCTACCGTAATGAACAGACGTCCGAGGCTGGGCTCCATCGAGCGCACTACCAGCCATGGCAGGACGGGCGAAACAAGACTTACCAGAACAACTGGCAGAAGTACCTTCAGAAGGTACTGGCCTATATTCATCTGTACGTATTTCCCGGCGATGATGACGCGCAGGATTTGAGCGATTACTGAGAAGATCAGGACCAGCTGGAAGATAAGTTCAGGCTCTACTTTAGCGAGTTTCAGGATAACGTAAGAGAGTATCAGGACCATCAGCTGGCTGCTTCCGACCAGGATATTGTACCACTTCACCTTTCCGGTAGCCTGTACCGCGTAGTAAAGAGGATGGTGCATGCTGTCTACCAGAGCCGCGGCGAGAAGGTAAATAGTAAAGGCAGCGGCATGGGCAGGGACTTCTACCAGCCAGAGGTCGAGTACCTGGTTTACTTCAAGGATCAGGGGCAGGACCACTACGAAGAGCAGGAAATAGGCGAGTTTCGAAGTCTGGAAGACCAGCTTCATCATGTCTTCGCGCTCGCCGGCAGCGTAGGACTTCACGACCTGAGGGTTGACGGCGATTACGTAGTTCTGGACGAACTGGTAGATATTGAAATAGACTATGTTGGCTACGCCTCTTGCGGCATTGACCGCCGGGCCGTAGAACATGTTCAGCAGGATGTTGATGCCCTGGTTGCGGCCGATGGTGGCCATGGAACCGATCACGCCCCAGCCGTTGAATCCTATTATCTCCCGCCCGAGCTCGCGGTTCCACTCCGCCCGGCCGCGACACTCTTCGTAGAAGCGGTAGCAGTAGAAGGGGTAGAAGGCGTTGGTAAGGACGCTGACCAGAAGCATCAGGGCGGCGTAGAAGATAAGTTTGTCGATGGGGGAGACGGCCAGCAGGAAGACGGCGCCCAGTTTAAGTACTGCCTCGACTATGCTGCAGTAGGCGTAGACCTTCATCTTTTCCTTGGCGGTAATGATGGCCTTGAAGGGTATCGCGAGAACTCCGGCAAGGAAGGAGAAGATGCTGAGCTGGTAGACCCAGCGGGCCGCGTTCATTCTGTCTGCGGGGATGTTCATCTTTCGCTCGAGTATCCAGAGACCTACCGTTTCGGAAAGGACGAGGATAATGAGCGCGATTACGGCAAAGATGATTATGTTGACTCCGAAGACTTTGTGGAGCGCCTGATAGTCTCCGCGGCCGAGCTCGATAGAGTAGTAGCGGTTACAGGCGGCGTTCATCACGCTGTTCAGGAAAGCGAAGGTCACGACTATCCCGCCGATGACGTTGTAAAGACCGAAGTCCGTTTCCCCGAGGACGTCCAATACGACTCTTGAGGCGTAGAGGCTGATAAGCATTATCAGTCCCATCCTCAGGTAAAGCAGCAGGGTATTGCCGGCTATACGTCTTCGGTTAACCATTCCCATATCCCTACAAAGTTATTGTTTTTTGGTGAAGTCTCCAATATTGACTATATTTGACAGCTTATTTAAAGAATAACAATAGATGGCATTAGCAGACGTTATAAAGAAACTCTTCGGTTCGAAGGCCGACCGCGATTACAAGGCTATAAAGCCTATTCTCGACAAGGTCCTCGAAGCCTATAAAACTATAGATACCCTCTCTAACGATGAACTTCGAGGCCGCTCGGCAGCTCTTATCCAGAAGATGCGCGAGGTCGAGGCTCCTTTCGAGACAAGAATAGCGGAGATCCGCGCTAAGCTGGACGAAGATATTCCTATCGCCGAGAAGGTAAAGCTCGCAGAAGAAAGCGACAAACTCGTCAAGGACGAAGATGAAGCTATCGAGAAAGGACTTAACGAAATACTCCCTGAGGCCTTCGCTATCGTAAAGAGTACAGCCCGCCGTTTCGCTCAGAACGATACTATTACAGTCACCGCTTCGGAAGCAGACCGCGAGTTCGCGGCTCAGAATAAGGATTTCCTTACTATCGAAGGAGACAAGGCTATTTACCGCAATCACTGGATGGCCGGTGGAAACGACCTTAAGTGGGATATGGTCCACTACGATGTCCAGCTCGTCGGCGGTATCGCCCTCCATCAGGGTAAGATAGCCGAGATGGCAACCGGTGAGGGTAAGACCCTCGTCGCTACTCTCCCCGTGTTCCTCAATGCTCTTGCCGGAAAGGGCGTCCATATGGTTACCGTAAACGACTACCTGTCAAAGCGTGACTCCGAGTGGATGGGACCTCTGTATATGTTCCACGGCCTTACGGTAGACTGTATAGACAAGCATCAGCCTAATACCAAGGAGCGTAAGCGCGCCTACGACTGCGATATTACCTTCGGTACCAACAACGAATTCGGCTTCGACTACCTCCGTGACAATATGGCTACGAGCGAAGACGATCTCGTCCAGAGAAAGCATCACTTCGCAATCGTGGATGAGGTCGACTCCGTCCTTATCGACGATGCCCGTACCCCTCTTATCATATCCGGTCCTGTAGCTAAATCTCAGGATGACGAGCAGTATATGGAGTTCAGGCCCTATGTGGAGAAACTCTATACGGCTCAGAGGGCTCTCGTAAACCAGGTCCTCAACGAGGCTAAGAAAAAGATGGCAGAAGGAGACGAAGCCGAGGGAGGAAAGCTCCTCCTCAGGGCCTATAAAGGTCTCCCGAAGTACCAGCCTCTGATCAAGTACCTGAGCGAGCCCGGAGTAAAGGTCGTGATGCAGAAGTCCGAGAACTACTACATGCAGGACAACGAAAAGGAGATGCCGGTAGTTACCGATCCTCTCTATTTCGTCATCAACGAAGTCATTCACTCCATCAACCTAACAGATAAAGGCCAGGAACTCCTTGCCCAGAGCGTCGGAGACGAATCTTTCTTCGTCCTTCCCGATGTAGGAACCAGGACCGCCGAGATCGAACATTCCGATCTTTCGCTTGCTGAAAAACAGGCCCAGAAAGACGCTCTGATGGAGGACTTCTCCCTTAAGAGCGAGCGTGTCCACACCGTCAGCCAGCTCCTCAAGGCCTACGCCATGTTCGAAAAAGACGTAGACTACGTAGTTATCGACGAAGGCGGAGTAAAGAAAGTAAAGATCGTAGACGAGTCTACCGGCCGTATCATGGAAGGCCGCCGCTGGTCAGACGGTCTGCATCAGGCTGTTGAGGCTAAGGAAAACGTAAAGGTCGAGGCCGCGACCCAGACCTTCGCGACTATTACCCTCCAGAACTACTTCCGTATGTACCACAAACTTGCCGGTATGACCGGTACTGCCGAGACGGAAGCGGGTGAGTTCTGGAGCATTTATAAACTGGATGTGATGGTCATTCCTACCAATCGTCCCGTTCTCAGGCACGATATGGAAGACCAGATCTATAAGACTAAGAAGGCGAAATACGCCGCCGTTATCGATAAGATAGTCGAGCTATCGAATGCCGGGCGCCCGGTTCTGGTCGGTACTACCGATGTCGAGACTTCCGAGCTCCTGAGCCGCATGCTCAAGATGCGCGGCATCCGCCACAACGTCCTGAATGCTAAGGAACATGCCCGTGAGGCTGAAATCGTAGCTCAGGCCGGTCAGAGCTCTACCGTTACGATCGCGACCAACATGGCCGGTCGTGGTACCGATATCAAGCTTTCGCCCGAGGTCAAGGCCGCCGGAGGACTTGCTATCATCGGTACCGAGAGACACGATTCACGTCGAGTAGACCGTCAGCTCCGAGGCCGAAGCGGCCGTCAGGGAGACCCCGGCTCCTCCATCTTCTACATCTCGCTTGAGGATAAGCTGATGCGTCTGTTCGGTTCCGAGCGTATTGCCTCAGTAGTCGATAAACTTGGCATGCAGGAAAACGAGGCCCTCGAAAGCCCGATGCTCTCGAAGGCTATCGAAAACGCTCAGAAGAAGGTCGAGGAAAACAACTTCGGCATCCGTAAGAACCTCATCGAGTACGACGACGTAATGAACTATCAGAGAGAGGCCATCTACTCCCGCAGGCGCAACGCTATCAAGGGAGACAAGATCGAGATCGACCTCCAGAATATGATGGTTGATACGGCTTCCATTATCGTAGATTCCTGCGACGGCTACAGCTTCCAGGATTTCGAGGAGACCGTAATGGCCCGCCTCTCGATAGATCCCGGCTTTGACGAGGATTTCTACAACCACTCCCGTAAAGACGCTATCGTAAAGGCCCTCTGCCAGCATATGGACGAATGTTACAGGCGCCGTATGGACGTAATGGTTGAGAAACTCCGCCCGATCATCAAGATGGTCTACGAAAAGCAGGGAACCATGTATCAGAACATAGCTATCCCTGTGAGCGATGGCCGTAAGGTGATGACTCTCTCTGTCAATCTCGAGAAAGCCTACAACTCCGAAGGCCGCGAGGTCGCAAAGACCCTCAGCCGCAATATAATCCTCTTCCAGATTGACGATCACTGGAAGAACCACCTCCGCGAGATGGACGACCTGAAACAGAGCGTCCAGAATGCTTCCTACGAGCAGAAAGATCCTAAGGTGGTCTACAAACTCGAGAGCTACAACCTCTTCGCCGCGATGCTCGAGTCTCTGAACCAGGACGTCCTTTCGTTCCTTCTCAGAGCCTTCATACCTCTGAATGACGAGCAGCCCAAGCGCGCTGTCCAGACTAAGCCCGACATGTCCCGCATGCAGGCCCGTCACTCAGACCTGGTTACAAACGGCGAACAGAAAGCCAATACTCCTATAAAAGCAGAACAGAAGGTCGGCCGTAACGATCCTTGCCCTTGCGGAAGCGGAAAGAAGTACAAGAACTGCCACGGTAAAGGCATTGTCTAGAATATTTAATCATTTAACCGAAAATAGTATCAACATGGATCTTCAGAAAGTAAAAAAGGCCGTTGAGCCCGAGGTAAGCGTCAACGACGTAAGCCGTATCAGCATCGGCACTATCATCAAGGGAGAGATCTCCTCTGACTGCGACATCCGTATCGACGGTAAGGTAGAGGGTAAAGTTTTCTCAAAAGGTAAGGTCGTCGTAGGCCCTCAGGCCCAGATCAACGGCGGTCTCGCTTGCCAGAACCTCGATTTCTGGGGCAAGATGAAGGGCGACATCTATGTCAAGGACCTTCTCACCCTCAAAGCAAAGGCTGCAATCGAAGGAAACGTACATGTCAACAAGGTACAGGTCGAAATGGGCGCCCTTATCAACGGCACCTCACACATGATCTCTCCCGAGGAGTACGAGCAGCTTATCGACAAATTCGTCACAACTAAGCTTCCCGAGAAGCCTGTCATGAAGAAGTAATCAAAAACGACCCGCTCGCTGTTGAGTGGGTCGTTTTTTTTACGCTTAGTCTTCGTGGATAGCGGGCCAGGGATTATTTACTATTCCTGCCGCCTCTACCATCTCGGCGTGGGCCCTGGTTACCATATCAAGGATGGCATCCTTCCTGTTCAGTTCTTTGTTAGGGAAGACAGGCTCGAGGATTCTGATGGTAAACAGCGGAAGCTGCTTCTTTCCTGTAAGGCGGAAAATACCCTTTCTCTCCCTGTAGGTAATCACACAGGGAACAACCGGGCAACCGTATTTATAGGCCATGGTGAAAGTTCCTTTGTGGAAGGGACGGATGAATGAGTAGCAGTCCCAGCGGACGGCCTCGGGGAAAACGTGGATCCATTCACCTTTTTCGTGGAAACTGTCGAAAGCGGCGTTGAAGCCCCTCATTCCGGCAAGACTCTCGGGGACCGGTACTCCGCCCATGAAACGCAGCATCCAGTAAAACCCCGGATTGTTGAGATGTTTCGCATAGACGGGCATATGCATCGTATAGTACCTCCTGACCGCATGATAGACCATCACTGCGTCTTCACGCCAGACGTGGTTACATACTGTAAGAGCGCCGCCCTTTAGTTCCTTCTTGTATTTACGGAGAATGTCGCGTCCCCTGATCCTGAGACCCAGGCAGATTCTGTGGTACAATGCTACAATAATACTTTGGAAGGCGGCATTGAGCAGGCGGTTGAACTTATAGGAGAAACTGTTATCTATATAAGGATAGGTTTCGTCGAACTGCCAGCGGCCCTGAGAGGAGTCTTCTACTTTAACTTCCACGAGCCTCTTCGAGGCGTCGTCGGTCGGGTAATCGATTCCGATGTTCGGAACGTAGACCCCTTCTTTGTGCTTAAACTCTTTCATACATGCAAATTTAATAAAAAGTTGTATATTTGCGGCGGGGAAAGTCGTACACGACCAGCTCCCTCAAAACTCCCCCAGGGTCGGAAGGCAGCAAGGGTATGAGGTTGTAGCGGTGCGATGTACATCGCTTTCCCTTTTTTCGTATGAAATCAGACATCATAATCATAGGTGGAGGAGCATCAGGACTGATGGCCGGCTACGGCGCGGCGTTGACCCTTGTCGAGGCCGGCAGCAGCGCTCAGGTAACTGTCCTTGAGAAAATGCCCCGCCCCGCGAGGAAGATAATGATTACCGGAAAGGGCCGCTGCAACTTCACCAACCTCAAGGACTGGAATGAGTTCAGCGCCCACATCCGCAGCAAGTCAAACTTCGTAAAGCCCTCTTTCTTCAACCTCACGCCTCAGGGCCTTATCGACCTGTTCACGGCAGTGGGAATGAGCTCGGTAGTTGAGCGCGGCGACCGTGCATACCCCGAGTCCCACCATGCCTCGGACGTAGTCGACACCCTTGTGCGCCTGTGTCATTCGAAGGGCGTTAAAATCGAGACCGAGACCGAAGTCAGCTCTATTTCAGCCGCAGACGGCGCGTTCAAGCTGGGCTGCGCCGATGGCAGGGCCTACACCTGTTCGAAGCTTATCATTGCCACGGGTGGCCTGAGCTACCCCACAACCGGCAGTACCGGCGATGGCCTCAGATGGGCAGGAGAAACCGGCCATGCAATCGCGCCTACCTTCCCTTCGCTGACCGCGCTCGTGCCCCTGGGCTACAAGCAGGGCGATGCGCTGAAAGGCCATATCGACCGCGCCACCCCGCTCGCGGACCTGGGCAATAAACTCTGCGGAATCCAGCTCAAGAACGTGGGCGTCCAGCTCCTGGTAGAGGGCTCGGTAGCGCAGGAAGAGTTCGGCGACGTAGACTTTACGGACGGCGGCCTCGAGGGCCCGGTCGGGTTTCAGATCAGCCGCAAGGCGGTAAAATCGCTCGTCAACGGTTCGCGCGTCGCCGTGGTCCTGGATCTTAAGAGCGGAATCGAGCTGACCGAGCTTACTACTCGCGTGAAAGAGCTGTGGAAGGAAGTGGATAAGGACCCGCGCAGCGCCAGGCTCCACGAAAAAGAGAAGTGCCGCATCCTGCTGGGTAAGCTTCTGCCGTGGGACCTGATCCCGGCGTTTCTGAGTTGCAATCCGGAGGTCATGACGCTCGAAAGGCGCGGCCGTACGGATACCAAAGTCTGGGTAAACCTGGTTTCAATCGCTAAGGCGCTGAAAGAGTGGAAGTTCGATATCGCCGGATACGTAGGCTATGAGCGCTGCGTGATCACCGCCGGCGGAGTCAGTACAGACGACGTTATAGCTAAAACGCTCGAATCCAGGATCGTCCCGGGGCTGTATTTTTGCGGCGAGGTCCTCGATATGGACTGCGACACCGGAGGCTATAACCTCCAGGCCGCGTTCAGTACGGGTTATCTTGCCGGAATCAGCGCCGCAAAAGCGCTTTAACAAAGCTTACTGTATAACTGCTGAAAGCAGAAGCTCGGGAGCCTCGGCGTCTATGGCGTTCGAGGCTTCTTCAGCTGTAGCGTAGAAGGCCGCGAACTGGCCGGGGGTAACGCTGCGCTGGGGGACGTCGAAAAGGACGAAAAGATTCTGACCGCAGACAAAGGCGGTAGCCCCCTGCAGCTCCTGACGGTAACGAAGACGGACCCTGAAACGGCGGGTCTGGCCTTCTGAGAGACCGGCTCCGGGGCGCAGCCAGTGAAGGCTGGAAAGCGGGAAGTGGATGCAACTGCGGAAAAGGCCGGGATGCTGTTCGCCCTCTCCTACATAGACGCGGTTCGATTCCACGTCCGTCGCTATTACGAAGAGCGGTTCGGTATGTCCGCCTATCGCAAGGCCCTTTCTCTGACCGAGGGTGAAGAACTGGGCGCCTTCGTGATGCCCGGCTATAACTCCCCATGGATTAGCTTTGTAGCGAGTTTTCTTAATGTGCTTTTTCCCGCTGCGGTAGGTTTCGGTCTCGAACTGAATCGAATCATAGCGGATAGGGGTCGAAATCTCTATCAATTCCTCTTCCGTGAGGCCCTCAAGACCAAGGGCGCGGGCCTTGGAGACAAGGGCGCGGTCGCGCTGGTATTTCTCTGAATCCTTGTAATACTGTTCGTATACTTCCACCACATCGCCTTCGACGCTGGCCAGTTTCTGCTGGAGAAATACCGGCAGGTCTACCTTTCCTACGAAGCATATGCCCTGGGAGTCCTTTCTGTCTGCAGAAGGGAGATCGGCCTCGGCTGCGAGCCTTCTGACTTCGCTCTTGCAGAGGTCGCCGATAGGGAAGACAGCTGCCTCCAGCTGCTCCTGATTAAGCTGGCAGAGGAAATAGCTCTGATCCTTTCCGGGATCTACGCCTTCAAGAAGGCTGAAAGTTCCGTCCGGATTCTCACGCTTACGGCAGTAGTGACCGGTTGCGACGTGGGTCGCGCCGAGCGAGCGGGCCTTTTCGAGGAAGGCGTCGAACTTTATCTCGCTGTTGCACAGGACGTCCGGATTAGGCGTACGGCCGGCCTCATATTCGGCGAACATATAGTCTACGACTCTCTGACGGTACTGTTTACTGAGGTCTACGAAATAGAAGGGTATGCGAAGCTTGCGGGCGACGAGTTCGGCTACGAACCTGTCCTCCTCCCACTCGCAGTCGCCGTGGAGGGTGCCTTCGGTATCGTGCCAGTTCTGCATGAACATGGCGAACACGTCGTAGCCCTGCTGCTTTAGAAGCAGCGCCGCAACGCTGGAGTCAACGCCTCCTGAAAGACCTACACAAATTTTCATACCGCTGCAAAGATAGTCCAAATTATGATTTCTTGTAAGAATTATCTATCTTTGAGGCTACTAATCACTTGATATGACGGAGAAAGAGATCAAAATCGACTTCCAGGAGTACAAATCAATAGAGGAACTCAACCAGGAAGACAAGGAGCTTGCACAGGCTGCAATCTCCGCGATGCAGGGTTCTTACGCCCCTTATTCTCACTTCAATGTAGGCGCCGCAGTCCGTATGGAAAACGGAGTAATCGTCAAGGGCGCCAATCAGGAAAACGCAGCGTTCCCTTCAGGTCTGTGTGCAGAGCGTACAGCTATGTTCGCAGCAGGCGCCGCCTATCCAGACAAGGCGATGACGAGCATCGCCTTGACCGGTGGCGTGATGGGGCGCATCTGCGCCACTCCCGCCACTCCCTGCGGCGCCTGCCGCCAGGTGATGGCCCAGTATCAGGCCAAGAGCGGAAAGAAGATGTCGGTGATTATGATCGGCAAGGACAAGATCTGGAAGTTCCACAGCGTAGACGATATCCTGCCGCTGATTTTTGATTCGATTTAGAACAAACTTCCACCCATAGTAGATTTAGCTGCGAGCCTCTCGCGGCTAAATTTTTCTTTAAGGAGTTCGAACTGCTTTTTAGTGTCGAGGGTGAAGCTGCCGTTCTGAATCCAGGTGAAATACGAGGGATCGGTATTGAAGACCTCGCGGGCAGTCTTTCCTTTATGCTTTCCGAAATTGATGACTTCTTCGCCCTTTTCGTTGTAGATAAGGTGTCCGGCGAAGTCTACGTATTTCTTTCCTACAAAGGCGGAAAGGCTGTCAACATCGTTTTTCAGAACATCGGGGTAGCGGTCCAGCTGGCCTTTGAGAACTTCGTAGGTAGCTACCGTATCAGCCTCCGCTGTATGTGCGTTGTCGAAATCTTCTCCTCCGCAGTAGAAGCGATAAGCGGCCCTAAGGTTTCTGGGCTCCATCGCATGGTAGATATTTTGAACATCCACCATCTTGGGGGAGTGAAGGTCTACTTCCAGATGCTTTCCGGCCAGCTCTACTCTCTCGAATTCCTCTGCGAGCATCGGAAGATCGAACTTGGCTGAATTGAATCCTGCAAGATCCGAATCCTTCAGCCACTCTGCTACCTCGTCTGCCACCTCGAAGAAGGTGGGGCAGTCTACCAGCATATCGTCTGTAACGCCGTTTACTTTCGAGGCCTGGGGATCGATAGGACGCTGGCAGCGCCTTTCGTAGTCCCATGGCTTGATCTTCCAGGTTTTGATGCGCTGCTCGCCGCCGGGGAAGACCTTTACGAAACTGAGTTCGATGATACTGTCGTTAGGGATATTCAGCCCCGTACTCTCTATATCAAAGAAAAGCAGGGGCCTCTGGAGATTGAGTTCCATGGGCTAAAAAATTTATGAGACCATGATCGGCATGATGATGCCACAGATCTTCTCGCTTTCTGCCTCTTCCTCTGAAGGAACGATGAGGGCGGCGCGGCGAGGATCGGCGAACTTCATCACTACAGTCTCGCAGGTCATATTGCTGAGGATTTCGATAAGGAAGCTGCTCTTGAAGCCGATGCTGAGCTCGGTTCCGGAGTAGTCGCAGCTGATCTTTTCGTAGGCTGCGATTGCGAAGCCCAGGTCCTGGGCGGTAATCTCGAGCTGGCCGGGCTTAAGGTCGAACTTGATATGGTTCGAAGCCTTGTTCGCACATACGGCGACACGGCGGACAGTATCGAGGAGCTGAGCCCTCTCTATCTTCAGGATATTGCTGTTGTTCTGGGGGATGACGTCGCGGTATTTGGGATATCTTCCTACAATAAGGCGGCATACCATCATAGTCTGACCGAACTTGAAGACTGCAGTATTGGTATCGAAGGAAACCTCTACTGTCTCGACTTCCTTTCCGAGGATGCTCTTGAGAACACCTGCGGGCCTTTTGTGGAGGATAAAGGAAGCCTCGGCGGGTGCCTTAAGGTCTTCGTCTGTATAGCAGATAAGTTTGTGTGAGTCTGAAGCAACGAGGGTAGTACTCTGAGTACCCATATCGAAGAAAATACCGTTCATCGCGGGGCGCATCTCGTCGTCTGCGGTAGCGTAGATAGTTCCGCTGATGCCGTCTGCAAGGGCCTGGGCAGGGAATACGAAGGTCTGAGCGTCATCTCCGGCGCCTACGATCTCGGGATAATCCTCTGCGGGGAAGAAAGGCAGGGAGGAATTACCGTTTGCCCAAGTACATTCGAACGAACTGTCGGAGGTAGTCTTGATCTGAACAGGCTGATCGGGAAGGGCCTTGATCAGATCTATCATCTGACGGGCGGGTACTGCGATCGAACCCTCCTGGCGGAGTTCTACTGCGAGGGTCGTACGGAGGGTGAGCTCCTGGTCGGAGGCGGTAATCTCGAGGTTGCCGTCTTTGGCAACGAAGAGGAAGTTTTCAAGAATAGGAAGCACCGACTTTGCGGGGATGGCCTTCGAGACATCCATTATGCTTTTGAGGAGTTCTGCACTCGAAACGTTGAATTCCATATATTTTCTTCTTTTGTTTATCTGGGCAAATATAACAAATATCCTGGATATTTGGCATACAATTTGACTTTATAAAAAGCGTTCAATGAATAATTGTAAAAACATCAATAGTACTATGCGTAAAACCGTATTTTCTCTTTTGGCAGCGCTTGGCCTGATGGCAGCGGTGCCTGCTTATTCTGTCAATTTGTCAGAACCTCAGCGTGATTATCCAGATTTCACTTATGCAGCGGAAACAGCTGTCGAAGCAGTCGTTTATGTAGAAGTGACAGTAACCCAGACCTACCAGATGCCGCAGATAGACGACCCGTTCTTCCGTTTCTTCTTCGGAGACGAGTTCTCCCAGCCCCAGAACAGGGAACGCAAGGGCAGCGGCTCGGGCGTCATCATCCGCCCGGACGGCTATATCGTTACAAACAACCATGTAGTCTCCCAGGCCTCCAAGGTCCGCGTCACCCTTAACAACAACCGTTCTTATGATGCGACCATAATCGGAACCGACCCGGCTACCGATATCGCTCTTATAAAGATAGATGAGAAGGGCCTTCCCGCTCTTACCCTCGCAGACTCTGATAAACTCCGTCTCGGTGAGTGGGTCCTCGCTATCGGATCTCCTTACGATCTGCGTTCAACCATCACCGCCGGTATCGTCAGCGCAAAGGGCCGTACGATGCCTAATTACACCGGTGAATTCAAGATCGAATCCTTTATCCAGACAGATGCTGCAGTCAACCCCGGAAACTCGGGCGGAGCCCTCGTCAACAAGAAGGTCGAACTGGTGGGTGTAAATACCGCTATTATCTCTCAGACAGGATCTTACACAGGATATTCTTTCGCAGTTCCTTCCAATATCGTCAAGAAAACCGTCGCAGACCTGATGGACTTCGGAACCGTCCGCAGGGCTAAGCTCGGAGTTGTAATGAGGGCAATCGACGAAAAAACTGCCGAAGAGATGAAACTTTCAAGCCTCGAGGGCGTATATATTGTTGAGGTCGGCAAAGGCGGAGCCGCAGAGAAGGCAGGAATCAAGGAAGGAGACGTACTCCTTACCGTAGACGGAAAACCTATTACAGGAACTTCTTCTCTGCAGACTATAGTGAACGGATATCACCCTGGCGACGTAGCAGTTGTCTCATTCGTTCGCGACGGCAAGACCCGCACCGTTAAGGTGACCTTTACCAGCGATTCGGAAACAACCCCGAAAGCTCTCGACGATGGAACGGTTTTGTTCTACGGAGCGAAGCTGAAAGCTGCGGATTCGAAGACCTTGTCTTCTCTGCGCATCAAGTCAGGAGTCGAGGTGGTCTCTGCTGGTAACGGAAAACTTGCTGCCGCCGGCGTACAGGATGGTCTGATCATAAGATTCGTTAACGATCAGCCCGTCTCGAAGCCTCAGGACGTAGTAGAGCAGGCAGGAAAACGAGAGCGCCTCGCTGGACAAGTACCTCCAGGAAATCGGCCGCGAAGAGTTGGTGTCACCGGAAGAAGAAGTAGAACTCGCGCAGAGAATCCGTAAAGGAGATCAGGAAGCGCTTGAAAAACTGACAAAGGCAAACCTCAGGTTTGTGGTCTCTGTCGCAAAGCAGTACCAGAACCAGGGCCTCAGCCTCCCGGACCTTATCAACGAAGGTAACCTCGGACTTATCAAGGCGGCGGAGAAATTCGATGAAACCCGCGGTTTCAAGTTCATCTCCTACGCAGTGTGGTGGATCCGCCAGAGTATCCTCCAGGCCCTTGCAGAGCAGAGCCGTATCGTACGTCTCCCTCTGAACCAGGTAGGATCTCTGAATAAGATCAACAAAGCGCTTGGCCGCTTCGAGCAGGAAAACGAGCGTCAGCCTTCTACCGAGGAACTTGCCGAGATGATTGACATCCCTCGCGATAAGATTGCCGATACCTTAAGAGTCTCAGGAAGACACGTAAGTGTAGACGCCCCCTTCGTCGAGGGCGAAGACAACAGCCTTCTGGACGTCCTCCCGAACGACGATTCGCCTATGGCAGACAAAGGCCTTACCAACGAGTCGCTCAGTACAGAAATCGAGCGTTCGCTTCAGATTCTCACTCCCCGCGAAAGGGAGATCATCAAGTGTTTCTTCGGCATCGGCTGCCAGGAAATGACCCTTGAGGAGATCGGCGAGAACCTCGACCTTACCAGGGAGCGCGTACGCCAGATCAAGGAAAAAGCTATCAGGAAGCTCAAGAAACCCTCTGCAAGCAAACTCCTTAAGACTTATCTGGGATAATGACTGCAGAACAGTTTCTTGCCGCGAAGGCCTCAGAGGCCGTCAAAGCTCTTTACGGCGCGGATTTTCCCGCCGAGTCGCTTCAGGTAGCCGTAACCCGTAAGGAATTCGAGGGAGACTATACCCTGGTCGTATTTCCCCTTCTGAAGACCTCGCATCAGGCTCCGGAAGCTACCGGAAACTCAATAGGAGAATACCTCAAGGCTAACTGCCCTGAGGTTTCTTCGTACAATGTGGTGAAGGGCTTCCTCAATATCTGCCTTTCCGGCGCCTACTGGAGGGAGGCCCTGCAGGGTGTCGTTGAAGACAAAAACTTCGGCCAGCTTCCCCAGACAGGGAAGACCGTGATGGTCGAGTTCTCCTCTCCCAACACCAACAAACCTCTTCACCTTGGCCACATCCGCAACAACCTCCTCGGCGCTTCGGTTTCCGAGATTCTGAAGGCTGCGGGTAACAAGGTGATAAAGTCGACCCTGGTCAACGACCGTGGAGTACACATCTGTAAGAGTATGTATGCTTGGGAGAAGCGCTTTAATGGAGCTACCCCCGAGTCTACCGGTAAGAAGGGCGACCATCTCGTAGGCGACTGCTATGTCGAGTATGCGAAGATGGAAAAGGAAGATCCTTCGGTAGCAGACGACGTACATAAGATGCTGGTAGATTGGGAAAAGGGCGATCAGCATGTCCGCGCTCTCTGGAAGATGATGAACGGCTGGGTGTTCGACGGCTTTGCCCAGACTTACAAAGCCCTCGGAATCAGTTTCGACCGTACTTACTACGAGTCCCAGACCTACCTGCTCGGAAAAGAGCTCGTCCAGAAGGGCCTCGATATGGGCGTTTTCCAGCGCGATCCCGACGGCTCTGTGTGGTGTGATCTTACCGCCGACGGCCTCGACCGCAAGCTCCTCCTCCGTTCGGACGGTACTTCCGTCTATATGACCCAGGATCTTGGTACTGCAGAAAGGCGTTTTGCCGAATATAACCTGGATTCCCACGTCTATGTCGTAGGAAACGAGCAGGACTATCATTTCCAGGTCCTGAAGCTCGTCCTCGCAAAACTCGGTTTCGACTGGGCTGAGCGTATCTATCACCTCAGCTACGGAATGGTCGAGCTCCCCGAGGGAAAGATGAAGTCCCGCGAGGGAACGGTAGTGGACGCAGACGACCTTATCGAGTCCATGTACAACGAGGCTAAGGCCGCTTCCGACGAATCCGGCAAGCTCGCCGACCTCAGCGCCGAAGAAAAGGACGCCCTCTACCATATGATAGGCCTCGGCGCCCTTAAGTACTTCATCCTTAAGGTGGACCCGAAGAAGACCATGCTCTTCAACCCGAAGGAATCGATCGACTTCAACGGAAATACCGGTCCCTTCATCCAGTATACCCATGCCCGCATCCGCAGTATCCTTCGCAAGGCGGCAGAGCAGGGTCTGAAGGCGGATGTCGCTCCCGGCGCGGAGCTTAGCCCGAAGGAAGTAAGGCTCGTGAAGATAATCTCCGCCTATCCTGAAAAGGTACGCGAGGCGGCGGATAATTTCTCGCCCGCAGTTCTGGCTAATTATTCCTACGATCTTGCCAAAGAATTCAACCAGTATTACCACGATACTCAGATTCTTCGTGAACCGGATGCTGTTCTTCTCAGTATGAGACTGCAGCTTATCGGTGTTGTCGCAGACGTTTTGAGAGGCGCTATGGGGCTGCTCGGCATCAATTTGCCGGATCGGATGTAGAATTATTTTTTTATTCCGATTAAATGCCCTAATATTGCACCACCAAATCTAAACGACATGATAACAGACGGAAAGAAAAGACACGTAGTCAGCTACGAAAATATGTCCCCGGAACTCTCAGCAGCCTTTGCAGAGAAGTATCCCCGCGGTTTCAACGATTACCTGAATGACCTGGTTAAGTACCCGAAACCGGACGGAACATCATTTTATGCTGTTACTATCGAGATCCCCGATGCTATCTATCTGGTAAAGATCAAGGTCGACGTAGACGATGTCGAAGACCTCGAGCGCTGGCTCGAAGGGGAAGAGGAGGCCGAGGCCGAGCAGCTCACCTCCGCATCCGACACCTCCGGTGAGGGCGAAACTCTCCCCGACGATAACATTGCCCAGTACGGTACGGATGATGACCCTGCCGACGGCGCAGATGCATAGTCTCAAAGAATCACATAAATTACTGTTGCTGAGCCTTCTTGTAGGGCTCAGCACCGGTTTTGCTGCGGTCCTGCTTCAGGCCCTGATCGGTCTGGTCCAGGCCGGGGTCGCCCCGCTTACTCAGGCCAACTCCCTTTGGAGGATGGCCCTGCCCGGAATCGGTATGCTGATTTCCGGTCTTCTGGTGCGCTTCGTGATCAAGGACAATATCGGCCATGGGGTTACGAAGGTCCTGGTTGCGGTCAGTACCAACGATTCGCGCATCAAGCCCCACAACATGTGGTCGTCCGTTCTGACTTCCGCGCTGACTATCGGTTTCGGTGGCTCGGTAGGTGCTGAGGCGCCTATCGTCTATACGGGTGCGGCTATCGGTTCGAACATCGGCCGGGCCGGGAAACTCTCCTACAGGGGAATGACTATCCTGGTCGGCTGCGGCGCTGCCGGAGCTATCGCCGGAGTATTCAAGGCCCCTCTTGCCGGCCTTCTTTTCACCCTCGAAATTCTGCTTTTCAACGTCTCGCTCGCGAGCCTGACCCCGCTGCTGGTTTCGACCGTTTCAGCGACCGTGGTGGCCTACCTTTTCAGGGGAATCGGCCCGTCGTTCGAGTGTGCTCTGGCGCCTTTCGCGCTTAAGAATATCCCGTTCTACATTATTCTGGGCGTGGTTTGCGGCTTCATGTCGCTCTACTTTACCCGTACTACCCTGAAGCTCGAAGACCGCTTCGCGAGGGTCCGTAGCCCGTGGGTTCGCTGGGCTGCCGCCGCAATCGGCGTGGGTCTGCTGGTCTACCTGTTCCCTCCGCTCTACGGCGAGGGCTATGGCGATGTCTCGACCCTTCTGAACGGGGCCATCGGCGAGATGGGCGATTCGCCGCTCGCGTTCCTGACTTCGTCGCCATGGGGCCTGGTTGCCGCCTTCGTCGTGATCATGTTCGTCAAGGTCGTGTCCATGACCCTGACCAATGCGGGCGGGGGAGTCGGAGGTACCTTCGGCCCGACTCTGTTCGTGGGCGCGATCGTGGGCTTCGTGGTTTCGCGTCTGCTCAATGTCGCGACCGGCGCCGCGCTCTGGGAAATCCCCGAGCCGAACTTCGTTCTGGTCGGAATGGCAGCGATGATGGCCGGCGTCATGCAGGCCCCGATGACTTCGATCTTCCTTATCGCCGAGATTACGGGCGGGTATGATCTGCTCGTCCCTCTTATCACCGCTTCGGCTGTTTCGTTTGGCGTTACCCGTATCTGGGAGCGCTACTCGATTTATACGAAGCGCATAGCCCAGAGCGGCGAGCTCCTGACTCACGACTCGGACCAGGCAGTCCTTACGCTGCTCAAGACTTCGGATCTGGTGCGCGACAAATATCCGCGACTCGAGCTGGATGCGACTCTGGGAGAGATTATGGATACAGTTTCTTCGTCTACTGCGGCTATCTTCCCGGTCGTAGGAAAAGACGGTATCTTCCAGGGGGTCGTAGAGATGGACGATATCCGTAAACACATGTTCGATCAGGCACGCTACGACCAGATTCGCGTTTTCAATCTGATGAAGCAGCCGCCGGCATTCGTCGAGCGCGATGAGAAGATGAGTTCGGTACTGGACAAGTTCGAGAAGACAGGAGCATGGCGTCTGCCCGTTCTTGATGCGCAGCGACACTACCTCGGATTTATTTCCAAGTCCAGGATTCTGATGGCGTACAGGGAAGAGCTGAAGAGCATCTCAGCTGAAGATTGAAATTGAAAAAGGTGGGAAAGTAAGCCGGTTTCTGTTTTAATCCGCCATTTATCTTCGCAACCTACCCCCTGACATCGGACGGGCAGCCCTCATCTGTCAGTATATTTGGTTTTGCAAGTCGCAGTGCCGTACCCGTCGCGTATCGCTACGCGTCGTCGTGAGCTCTTACCTCGCGTTTTCACCCTTACCGTCTCGCGCGCCAAAGACGCCCTTTCGGCGGTTGTTTTCTGTTACAGCTGGCGTAAGGTTACCCCTACCTGCGCTTTCCGCAGTGCGATGCCCTTTCTTGTCCGGACTTTCCTCAGTCTTTCGACCGCGACGGAACAACCCACCTTTTTATTTCAATTCGCCGGAAGGAGGGTCCCATTCCGGGACCGCAAATATAGACATTTTTTCACATTATCTCGCCTGCGGCCGGGAACTCCCTCGCGCGGGACTCGTCAACTATTCATACGGGGGAAGCGTCCTTCCCCCTAGCCCCCTTCGGCCTTCCTCCCTTTACGTATTTGTCTTCGCCAAATACCCGGGCCGGCCGGTCGGCTG
>ONOI01000048.1 GCA_900319375.1 uncultured Bacteroidales bacterium
ATTTCGGGGAGTACGAGCTATCTCCCAGTTTGATTGGCCTTTCACTCCTACCCACAACTCATCCAAGCCCTTTTCAACGGAAACTGGTTCGGGCCTCCATGGCGTGTTACCGCCACTTCACCCTGGTCATGGGTAGATCACTAGGTTTCGCGTCTGCTCCATCCGACTGAACGCCCTGTTCAGACTCGCTCTCGCTACGGCTCACGGACCTGAAGTCCTTAACCTCGCCGGATAGAAGCAACTCGTAGGCTCATTATGCAAAAGGCACGCCGTCGCTAATTTCTTAGCTCCGACCGCTTGTAAACGAACGGTTTCAGGTTCTATTTCACTCCCCTGTTCGGGGTGCTTCCCACCTTTCCCTCACGGTACTGGTTCACTATCGGTCTTCCAGAAGTATTTAGCCTTGCGGCATGGTCGCCGCAGATTCAGACAGGATTCCACGTGTCCCGCCCTACTCAGGTGGCAAACTCGACCTAACCTCTTTACCCGTACGGGACTCTCACCCCCTGCGGCGCAACTTTCCAGATGCTTCCGGTTCATTGCTAGGTCTTTGTGTCTGCTCCTACAACCCCGATGACGCCGTAACGTCACCGGTTTAGGCTCTTCCCATTTCGATCGCCACTACTTTGGGAATCGATATTTCTTTCTCTTCCTCCGGGTACTAAGATGTTTCAGTTCCCCGGGTTCACCCATCATAAAATGATGTACTGGATCTTCAATCCAGTGGGTTGCCCCATTCGGATATTCGCGGATCAATTCCTGTTTGCAGATCCCCGCGACTTTTCGCAGCTTACCACGTCCTTCATCGTCTCTGGAAGCCAAGGCATCCTCCGTTCGCTCTTCTTCTCTTTCTCTTTCGTGAATCATACCAAGACTAACTGTTCTCACACTTAATCTCAATATTAACTCGATTTGCCTTGAAATTGTAGTCCCATATCTTGCAACACGAAAAAACTCGTATTCTATAAATATTAGACTAATCTTTTCAATTATTTACCTCGTTATCTCTCTCAATAATTCAAAGAACTTTTATGTCCTCCTCGCGTCAAGCGCGAAAAGGACTGCAAAGATAGACATATTTTTTATTATCGCAAACTTTTCGGGAAAATTTTTGAAAATTTTACACCGGCTTACATACCTATATTATAATAGGCTTTCTGGCGGGCTGTTATTTTCCCTGTAAGAAGATTGTAAAGCTTGACATCGGTCGGATTCTTGCTGTCATAGAAGTATAAGAAGGCGCCGGCCTCGTAATATGCGACGAAGTCCTGGTCCCAGACTCCCGAAGACTCGAACTCTGTAATGTAACGCTCCATCCTCTGGGAGTATTTCATGGACGCGGCATCATCTCCCGAATACCACGAAATAGCTCTCCAGTCGAATTCCATCTCCATTCCGGCTCCTGCGGCATGGGCCCTGGAGACGGCAGTCTCTATACGGGTGTTCTCGGCATCGGAGCGGAAGAAGTAATTGGGCTGATAGTAGGTCATATCGAATCCGTACTCCTTCCACTTCCCGAGTTCGGAGGTGGAGTAGTTGTAGATATCGTAGTACGGAATCCAGTAAAAACAGGTGTTCTTTGAGTGGATATAGTCGGCGACAGTCCTTATCATCGGGAGGTCTACTTTCTCCGAGTCACTCATTCCGAGCGACTCATTGAACCAGTAGAATCCGCAGAGTTCCACATTCTCAAATCCGCCGGCCTTAAAATATTCGACCGCGGTGTCTATGTACCACTCACAAGCCTTGATCCTGGACGCATTGTTGTCGAACGAGACAGTCTCCTCGTCTATTACTCCCCAACCCAACTGACCGTAGGGAGGGAACGGGACCATGATGGCGACCTTGAGCCTGCGGGGGAAGGAGCCGACCTGCTGCGCGGCGGCAGCGGCGGACTCGTCCAGCAGCGGGATGAGGGTGGAGCAATAGTAGTCCAAAAGGGCCAGCCAGTCCTTCTGATTGGTCGGGATGTCTGCATATCCGGGACCGAAACTGCGCCCTTCGGAATTCTTGATAGTAAGAAGAAGGTATCCGTCGAAAAGCCACTGAGAGTCCTTGGTCAAAATATATTTCAGGATCTTCTCTTTAGTCGGGGCCGACTGAGCGGAGGGCTTATCGTTGTAGTAGAAAAGCATAAAGTCGCGTGGAATGCTGCGGCTTACTATCGAGCTGGGAGCTGAGGCCTGCTGAGTGACGACAAACGCATAAGATACCTCGCTGGGCACGGATACGTAGAACGTTCCCTTACGCGGCTGGCCGGTGACGTTGCGGCTGACGGTGAGGGTGAAAGAGCCATCGCCGTCGGCGTGGCTCGTATCGCATTTAAGCCAGTCGGAGGCGGTGGAGGAAACGTAGGTCTGCCAGCGGCCGTTGCATTTTACGGTAACCCGCTCGGACAGCGATTCGGGCGGGAGGGTGACCTCGAGACTGCCGTCCGAGTTGAAATGGGGCGAGCTGAGGGCGAGGTAATGGGTTTCAGGGGTTGGCCCGACCGGCTCGCTTCCCCGCGGCAAGCATGAGACCGCCGCGAGGAATACGAATGCCAGTAGAAACCGATGAATCATTTGAGATAAAAGCCAAGGTTAGTGGCGACGGGCCTGTTTTCCGTCCCGCCGGACATATTGGACTCGGTCGAATTGACCCTGACCCCGTCTACTACCATCGCGGTAGAGCCGCCGCCGTCGAGGTTGAGCGCGTCTTTACACCCGAGCCCGAGCATTATCCGGGCGAGTTCGACTATGTCCGCTCCGCCGCTGGACGGGATGCGCCCGTCGCAGACGAAGTAAATGACCTTGCCCTCGTTGGTGATTCCAACTGCAGTACGGTCCGGGCTCACGCCGATGTTGAAGATGTCGTAGGGAATGAGCTCGAAGTTATTGAGGAAATACTCGTCTCCACGGCCGGTCAGCTCGAGGCCGACTACCGCCTTGCCGTCTTTAACGAGGACGGGGCCGGCGCCGACCGCATACTTGGGACCCCATGAGACCTTGTTGTGGGGCATCATGGAGGTGGGAGCCTGATACATGGCCTCGCCCACTATCTGAGGTAGCGGGGAGGTATAGTAATTGGTTCCGTAGGACCAGTAGACAGACGGTTTGCCTGAAGCGTCGAAGCCAAAGCAGCCGCGGGTAACGTTGTACATATCGTCGAACTCTTCGCTGATAGCGTATGAGGAATCCGAACGCAGCGTTCCGCGGACGGTAAAGAGAGTCGAGAGGGCAGACGAGTTCACGATTGCGAGGCCCACGGCGCTGCTGCCGTAGAAATAACCTCCGTTGATAAGAACCAGAGGCTTTGAAGAATCGAGCTTATACTGATCCTCAAGAGTCCTGAGCTTGCCCTGCTCGAGATTGAGCCGGCCTTCGATCTTTCCGGTGCCCAGATCGGCAACCGCATACCAGGCGTTGAGTTTGTCGCCGTTTAAGGTAGTGCTGGTCTTGAATACCTTTACCTCAGCAGGGAAAGTCGATGGCGTAATATCCGTCCAGCCTAAAACTATCGGGTCGAGAGCCGGGCCTAAGGAAACCTGAATCTCGTCGCTGTAGTAACACTTGCCTTCGGCCTTGAGCCAGGCGCGCATACGATAGGTCTTACCCTGTTCCAGGCATGCTGCATGGATAGCCTGAACTACGGTCTCATACCCACGGCGGTCCGTACCTCCCGGGGTGGAGACGGGATCGTCTGCGAGCGCCCCGCCGGCCTCGTTCCAAGTTAGGCCGTAGGTTACGGATTTTTTAGGAAGGTTCTTCAGAGCATACTCCACCTTTATTGAAGCGTTCGTACAGACCGGAGTTCCAACAATAGAGACCGAGGGCGTTTCAGGCTCAGGCTCAGGCTCCGGCCCGGGTCCCGGTTCAGGCCAGGGCTCCGGTTCCGGGATTACTTCAGTATAACTGTAGAGAGTAGAGAACTTAACTTCGGAAGAGGAGGTTCGCCCCGCAGTTCCTTCTGCAGCGACTCCTATGTAGTAAGATGAACCGCTTTTAAGAAAAGAGGTGATATCACAACTCGTAACATCCTGACCCACTTCGGTTATTTTGTCGGCAAGGCCGTAATACGAGGTCTTCGTCCAAATCGAGAAGCCGCTTTCCCCGGAACTGTTGTCCTGCCAGGTTACTACAGCCTTCCCTTCCGAGGTAGTATTTACGACTACGCCGGACGGGGCCTCAACCGGAGGGAACTGCGTTCCGCCGGCTTCTGTCCCCTTGCATGAGAACAGAAGCGACAGGCAGAGCAGCGATATTGCGAGAGGGGCCCTCATTTAGTATGCGTAAATCTGGAACTCGGAGATAGTGATTGCCTTTGTACGGGCCATCCACCATTCGAACAGATCGGTCTTACCCAGCGAGTACATATTGTCTGTCATATGATAGCAATAGAACTGGGCTGCCGGGGCGGAAGTATCGAAGGTAACAGTACGGCCGGTGGTGCAATGGTCTTCTTCCGTACCGTATTTGGTCGACTTCTCGGCCTCGACCGCGCGCTGTTCGTAGTACCATTCGGTAAGGTCGTCCTGAGCTACCAGCTTCCAGTCGGGGCTGTTTGCGGACCACGGCGAAGCGGTGACATCGCCCTCGCCTATATAAGCATAGAACTCATACTTCCACGGGCAGTGGCCCTGGCTGTAGGGATAGTAAGGCCAGATGACTATCTTGTCGACCTGAGCCTTGGAGCCTATATCGAATACGAACCAGGTACTGTAGGCGTCGGACACGAAGCCCTGGCCGAAGTAGTTATAACCGACCTCATCGTAAGCCTCGGCCTTGCTCATCCATATTCCGTCGAAGAGGTGGGCGGGGTCGTTGAGAAGTTTGTTGTCCCAGGTATACTGCGCATACTCTCCGTTTGCGATGCCCTCAGGGTCTGATGCAGGGGCCTCACCGGGGATGCCCTTGACTACCTTACACAGAGTATTGTCTACGAGCGAGCTGGCTGCCATCTCGGCTTCGATAGTGTAAGTCAGATCGTGGACTCCGTCTGTACAGACGAACTGATAAGGACTTGTAAGATCGATAGTAGCTTCCGTAAAGGCGCCCTCCTTAAGCTCAGCCCTGGGAGAGAACTCAATGACGGTCTGGACCGCGGAAAGAGTAACAACTCCGGCTGTAAAGGAGAACGTAATTTTATGAGCTACGTTATCGACTACTCCGGGGATATTCCCTGCGGTAGGCGATACGGCGTAGGCAGAAAGGACAGGATCCGTTGTCTCCAAGACTCTTGCGTTCAGAGTGAAGGTGATGTCTTCGACAGCATTGTTCACGACGAACTGATACGGTTTGGTAAGGTCGACCACCTTATCCTCGGCGAACTCCTCAGCCTTTGCGCGGGGAGCGCACTCGATATGGACGGTAACGGCAGCGAGGTTTACTCCCTCGGCATCGAAGGAGAAATCGATAGTGTGTGTGTTATTGTCTATCACGCCCTCTACCGTAACTCCGCCCGAAGTAGCGGTTGCCGCCTTAACGGGAACCGTCACGGGATAAACCGGAATCTCAGGCTCGAGATTGGGCTTTTTAGACTCGCAGGCAGTTGCGAGCAGGCCTAAAACTGCGATTGAATAAATAAGCTTTTTCATATTTATATCTGTTTGTTATTAGTCTGAAGAACTCCATCCTGGGTTCTGGACAAGAGCGGGGCTCTTGTCGATTTCTGTCTGAGGGATCGGGAAGAGGTAGTATGCGTCTTTCCAGACCCTGGTCTCGATAGCCCTTCTTACATAGAACTCGGGAGACTCGAATCCGTTAGTGACCGGATCGCCCTTATAGTCGCCGAAGGTAGTAAGGCCCCACACACGGCCGCCGTCTCCATACTTACGGGGGTCTGTTTCCCCGCCAGCATCTTTAGTTCCGGAAAGCAGGCGCCTGCGGGTAGTATAATAACGGTCGCCTTCGAGGTTGAGCTCAATCTGGCGCTCGCGGATAATGTACTCGCGCTGTTTGACCTTGTCTCCCGCGATCTCCGGGTGAGTCGTGAAGATGCTGGGGATACCGGCGCGGGCATGTATCTGATCCCAGTAGGTACGGATATCAGCACTCCCCGGGTTGACTTCATTGAGGGCCTCGATATAATCCAGCAGAATCTCGGCATAACGGATGTAGATCGAGATGTAGTTGCCGGAGAGGTTGTTGTCTATATCCCAGGTACAGGGAACCATCCTCTTCTGGGGATAGAATCCGGTCGAGGAATAACTGTAGAGGTTGGATGCTGAGTTGGCGGTTCCGCCGAAGTAACACTCAAGACGTCCGTAGCCGTCGGCATTCTTGGAGGAACTCCAGAGGTTGCGGCCGGCTTTGTCGTTGGAGGTCGTGAGGTTGATTCTGTGTTGGTAGTTGATGGAAGCATAGAAACGCGCCTCGCGGCCAACGAACATATTGTAGTCGCCTTTCATGTGGCCCCAGGCATCCAGACTCTTAAGCTGGTCTATCAGCTTGACTCTGCCGGTCTCGGTAGACTGCTGGGACTCGGGAACGGTGATATGGTCGCTGTCCGAGGTAGCAAAGCCGGACTCGACATAGCCCGAACCTGAATCTTCGATCCCATATCCGTTCTCCATATAGAAGGCGTCTACCAGACGAAGGGTCGGGCCTACGCCGCCCATGCCCGCGGAAGCACGGTTGTTGACCGGATTGCAGTGGATCATCCACGCATAGCGAGGCTGGTCGTTGTAGGTCCAGTCCGGACGGCCTGAGTCGATGGTTCCCCAGATGATTTCCTTGTTCCAGCCGTTGTTGAAGAGCTCATAGTACGGCTTATAGGGATTATAAGTAGGAGAAGTGACGTCCTGACCTGCAGTATAAAGCCCTACCGTACCGCCCTGGGCATCGGCCAGATCGATTACCGCCTTCGCGGCATCGGCTGCGAGCTGCCATTTCTGAGGATCGTAGACCTGGCTGGCCAGCAGAGTTCCGTCCTGGTTCTTGAAATCTGCATACATCGGGTTGCCGTTCCACTGCTCGGAGGCGGCAAGCAGCCTGGCCTGGGCCTTTACCGCACGGCAGGTCAGCTTGTTGGCGCGTCCGTAGTTAGACGGCTCGGAGACCCAGGTTGCGGGAAGCAGAGCTTCGGCCTCGTCCATCATCAGACAAACGTAGTCGATACACTCGTCGAACGGGGCACGTGGCAGCGAGCCGAAATCGGTTGAGTTGGAGAGCTGCTCCTTGATAAGAACCGCCGGTCCGTACTGACGAAGCAGGAGGAAGTAGTAGTAGCCGCGCAGGAATTTCACCTCGCCGACATACCTCGATTTAAGATCGTCTGACAGTTCCGTACACCTTCCTATGTTGTTTTCGAAAACGAAAGTCGCTCTGATAGCCTTGTAGTAGGTATTCCACTTTACGTAGAAGGCTGTAGAAGGCTCCCAGCTGCCAAGGTTGATTGAGTATGACGGGTAGACGTACCATACGATATCACACTCGTCTGAGCATCCGAGCCACGGATCTCCCTGGTGGAGGTTGTCAAGCGGCAGGCCTGCATAACAGTTTGTGAGATATTTGTAGACTTCGTTTTTGTTGGTCCACACCATCTCGTCTGTCTTCATGTCGTCCGGCTCCTTGTCCAGATAATTGCAGGCGCCAAGAGTGAAGATTGCAGCAAGTATGAGTAAATAATTCTTTTTCATCGTCTTGTCCTCCAGTTAGAATGTAAGCCTTGCTCCGATGTTGATCTTACGGGAGAGCGGGTAGGCATTACCGTTTCTCGAGCCGGTCTCCGGATCCCACATGGTCCATGGCGACCAGCGCAGGATGTTAGTACCAACGAGATAGAACCTGACGCTCTGGCAGCCGAAACGCTTGATAAAGTCGTTGCCGGCAAGAGTGTAGCCGAGCTCAAGGTCGGAGAGTCTTATGAGGCTTCCGTCGTAGATAGTACGGGTGGAAGTCTGCATATTGTTGGCATTGGCGGTAGCCGTAAGGCGGGGATAGCGGGCGTTGACGTTAGTCGCGATCGGGTTGCCGAGTTCGTCGGTAGTGACGCTTACGTGGTCGAGGGCCGCCATGAAGAGGTTGTTCTTACCCACTCCGGTATAGAACGGGAAGTAGGTGGAACCGAGGTAGTATGTTACCCTGCTCTGGCCGCGGAAGAAGGCTCCGAAGTCGAAGCCCTTCCAGGTAAGCTGGAAACCGAAGCCGAAGTTGAGTTCAGGGACACGGGAGAAGCCGATGGGGACTTCGTCGTGGGAGTTTATGACATTGTCTTTGTTGTAGTCGAGATACTTGACATCACCGACCCCGTAGCTTCCGAACTCCTGGACCGGGCTGTTGGCGATTTCGTCTTCGTTCTGGAAGATGCCGGTCGCGACAAGGCCGAAACACTGGCCGTAAGGACGGCCGGTCCTCATACGCCATGGATCGGTAGGAGCCTCGTCTTTTTCAAGAATCTTGTTTCGGGCGAAGGAGAAGTTGCCGTAGAGGCGGTAGCCGAAATCGCCTATGTGGTCTGCGAACTCGCCCGTGCCCTCGAAGCCATGGTTTGTCATCACGCCCATATTGGCATAGGGCTGCGTATTGAGTCCGGCGATTGCAGGGACCGACGAACGCTGGATAAGGATGTCCCAGCGGCGCTCGTGGAAGTAATCGAAGTTAAGGGACAGCCTGGAATCGAACATCTTGATCTCAAGACCTACGTCCTTCTTGAGGCCCTTTTCCCATGTAAGATCGCTTACGCCTTCCTGCTCCTCGCCGATACCCATCAGGGTCGTTCCGGTAGTAGGGCCGCCGAAGCGATGGCTTCCAAGGCCGAAGCCCCAGGTACTGAGGTAACCGAAACGGCCGTTGGCGGCAAGAACGTCGGAGCCTACAAGACCTACCGAAGCGCGCAGCTTGAGGTAGTTGATAAAGCTTACGTTCCACCACTCTTCTCCGCTGATCAGATAGCCGAGAGCGCCGGCCGGGAAGAAGCCGAAGCGGTGGCCTTTCTCAAAGTTCTCGGAGCCGTTGTATCCGGCGTTGAACTCTGCGAAATAGCGGTCTGCAAAAGAATAAGTTGTACGGAAGGCGATACCCTGCTTGCGGTAAGGAAGCGCAGCGGTTGAGGTAGGAGCGTCCGTAATTACATATTCCCTCTGATAGTACATCAACATCGCGCCTACGCGGTGTTTTTCGGCAAATACTCTGTCGTAGTTGAGCTGGGCCTTGAGTTCAGTAGCTCTGTCGGAGGAGTTAAGATAGCCATATCCGAGGTAGTCGTCGCCGACTCGGGTCTGGGAGATGATGTACTCGCCGTCGTCGTTGATACCGTTGATAGCGTAGAGCGAGGAGTACCTGCGGCGGCTCTGGACATTGCTGGAGTTGGCGTCGTATGAGAATGAGAGCTGGGCCTTAAGTCCTTCGGTAATCATTGCGAGATCCTGCTTAAGGAGAATCTGGCTCATTATCTGAGATTTCGACGTTTTATTGTAGCCGGAACCGAACAGGCGCTCGGCGGGGTTTCCTACAGAAACCGTAAGGTCTGAACCCCAGCCCCAGTCTATATTTCCGTCAAGATCCCTTCCGATGGGAACCCTCACGGGAGTAGTGATAGGGTTCTGGCTGTAGCAGAGGCTGAAGAGTTCGGTCGCTATCGAAGAGAAAGGATTTGTGTTGGTAATAGGCGCAGGCTGGTGGGCGTCCGTCATATTGGCGCCTATCTCGAGGGCGAGTACCGTAGAGGACGTGATGTCCATATCTATGTTCGAGCGGAAGTTGTACCTGCTGACATGGATGTTGGTACTGTAGTCTGCATCCGGATTGTCGTTGAGGTTACCGTTGTCCTCGATATAGGCGAGGGTAGCATAGTAACGGGCCCTTTCGCCGCCTCCTCGGACGCTGACCGCCGCCTGAGAGTTGTTCGAATACTTCTTGAAGAGGGTGTCGAACCAGTTGACGTTAGGATAAAGGAACGGATCCGTGTTGTGTTCGGTCTGGTAAATCGCGTCGGCGGTATACATCTCGTAGCCGGCCGCTTCGTTGGCGAGCCTCATGTAGTTCGCACCGTCCATCAGCTGAGGCATCGAGGTAAGGTCAGACACGCCGCCTTCTACTTTGACCTCGATAACCGGCTTCTGGGCCACTCCCCTGCGGGTCGTCACGATAACGACTCCGTTTGCGGCGCGAACACCGTAGACCGCGGTTGCCGATGCGTCTTTCAGGACGGAGATGCTCTCGATTTCCTCGATAGACAGGTCGGACATATCACGCTCCACTCCGTCTACCAGGACCAGCGGGCTGCTGGAGTTCAGCGAGGAGATTCCCCTGATCCAGAATTCAGCGTTATCAACTCCCGGCTCGCCGGTACGCTGGACTACTACGGCGCCCGCCACCTTTCCGGCCAGGGCGTTGGTAAGGTTGCGCTGGGGGACCTGGAGACGTTCGTTTTCGATGGCGCTTACGGCGCCGATAACGCTCACCTTACGCTGGGTTCCCATACCCACGACTACGGACTCTTCCATCTCGAGAGTATCTTCATCGAGATAGACGTCCAAAATGAAATTCCTGGGGATAGAGAGAACCTGAGTCTTATAACCCAGGCAGGTAAACTCCAGCTTTACTGAGGGTGAAGGCACCTCGATTACGTAGTAGCCTCCGACGTCTGTCAGGGCTGCGCCTTTAGTACCTTGTACGATTACAGCAACTCCCGGAATAGGCTGACCATCTCTGTCGATGACCTTACCTCTGACGGTAAGTTCTTGCTGCGCAAATGCGGCACCTGTTAATACAAACAAGAAAACCGAAATTAAAGAAAAGCGCTTGATATTCATTGATTAAGCTTATGGTGTGGTTGTTATTAGCTCCAACAAAGTTATTGATTAATCTTGAAGTTTCCTATCTATTCTTATGGATTATCCAAGTGGTTTGGAAAGAAGTTGTATTGGAAGTCATAACTTCGATTCAACGGTGTAGATTGTGGATATATATTGCG
>ONOI01000006.1:0-47730 GCA_900319375.1 uncultured Bacteroidales bacterium
TGATAGACATACATATTGTCTGGATCCCAGAACGAGGGCATATTGTAATATTCTATGTTAGAGCCGGAAGCGACACCAATGGCGGCAGATGGCAGCGTCTCATAGCCACCCCAACTGGCACCAAACTGAGCGGTCAGGGACAGTCCTTTCCAACTTGCACCGGCGTTGACAGTGAAACCGTATGGATTGCTACGGTTCGAAAGACACACCTGATCGTTATCCTTATCAACGATTCCATCGGGACCAGCGTAGCTGTCGGTTTCGGCATTGTACTCACCACGGATATCCTTATAGATAAGCATACCGGGACGCACCTTGTCCTTGGTCAGACCCATATAGGTACCGTAGGTGCCATCACTCTTCTTCATATAACGGTCAAAATATTCCTCAATGTCCTGGAACGTACGGAACATGCCGATACACTGCATACCCCAAGAACCAATGTCTGTACGTCCATTCTTGCGAATCTGACGGTAAATATACTCGTCCACGAAGTCCATGTTGAGTACTTTATTATCAGAGTAGCCCGTGTTAAGACCTACATGATAACTGAAATCCTTGCCAATCTTATCTTTCCAGTTGAGCGATACTTCCCAACCCCATGAATTCATCTCACCGACATTCGTAGAAGCAGTCTTGGAACCAATGGTGAATGGAATCTCCTCCTCTAAGTCCATCAACATCTCACGGTTCCACTCATAATAGTAATCGACAGCCACAGAGAGACGCTGTTGCCCGTGCCTGTACCCAGTACGATACCCTTATTGGCATCCTGTGCATAAACCTGCATCCACTGCCAGGCAGCAAGGTTGTCACGACCCGTCAGACCGAATGATCCTCGTAGTTTCAAATAATCCATCCATTTCACATTATTCTGGAACCATGGCTCTTCACTAATAACCCAACCAGCACTTACTGCGGGGAATACACCCCAATAGTTCTTCGGTGCAAACTTAGTGGAGGCATCCGAACGGAGCAGGAACTCAAGGAGATACTTGCTTGCATAGGCATAGTTGACACGTCCGATATAAGACAACGTACCACTCTCCGAGCGGGTGAACTGCGTAGTCATCTCTCCAGTAGCCGAATTGTACTGGAGTGTAGTGAAAGGATAAGGATTCTCACGCTGACCAACCAGATACTCACTTTCTGCCTCGCTCTTCTCAATAGAGAAAAGGGCACTTATATCATGAAGTCCGAACTGGCGGGCATACTGAGCGGTAAAGTTTATCTGATAGTTATCAGTACGGGTCATTGTGCGGTAAAGCATATTACCATTATTTGTGCCGATAGCCACAAAGTTTGAAGCATTCAGATAGTCGATATCACTCTCGTAACTGGTCGGTGTATATAAGTGCATTCCCGAACCATAGCGTTTCAGCATCTGATAGAGAGTGAAGTTAGAACCATACTGATTTCCTTTATCGTTGTTAATACTCTTAGAATAAGAGAAGTTGAGTTTCAGACCTTTCAGGATTTTGCTCCAACCAAAGTCGTAAGCCAAACTTCCGTGGATATTCACATTGTTGCTCATCGAACGGCTGAAATCACCGTTGTTCTGCAGCACAGAGAAATTATAGAGTTGGTTTTGGTTCTTTTGGCCATTGCTCAAACCGTATGAAGGAATGTCATATTCTCCTACCTGCTCCGGAATATAGCGAGGACGCGTAAGCAACAAGTTATAATCCTTCTCGTCGCCAGAACCGCCTACTTTTACTAACGGTCTGTTTTTCTTGCCATAATCACCGCTTACTGTCAGATTTGCCGATAACCACTTGGAAATCTTAACATCTACACCGGCACGATAGTTAAAGCGATTGTAATCCAGTTTGCCAAGATTACCATCCTGGTCAAAGTAGGAAATACCTGCAAAATAGTTTACCTTCTCCGTAGCACCACTGATGTTTAGAGAATGCTTCTGCTGGAAACCTATCTTCCAGTTGTCTTCCAGCAGATCGTAGTTCAGATGCTTCATAGCCTCCAGTTCATCCGCTGTAAGCAGCAGGTCTTCACGGCGTGTGGAAGATTTGGGTATATCTATAGCCGGGAATATCCTTCTCGGGATTGTCGCCTCCCGGGACAAATTCACCCATAAAGCGGCCGCCTTCGAAGATATCGTGATGCCCTTTGCGGAATGCACCGAGTTCGCGCAGGAACTCAGCCTGAGCGGCGTTTTCTTCCCTGAAGAGGGTAATCGGATCGATCCAGCCCAGCTGCGAACCCCAGAGCAGACTCTTCATCGTGATATAGTCGAACGTGCCGTCGTTGATCTTGCCGGGAATGTAGGTGAAGCCGCTGTAGATGCACCTGTCGGAGTAGATGAGAGGGAAGAGCGGCACCATCCTCATATAGTGTACGTGAGGCGAATTGACTACGAGCATCATATCGAAAAGGTCGATGTAGCACTCTGCATTTTCCTCGGTAGTCACTGCCTGCCCGGGCTTGTAGACATTGCTGCGCATATTCTCCATCATCTGGCGGTAGGAGAGATGCCACCAGGCTCCGCCGCCTGGTGCGTGTGAATGGTTGGGGGCATAGCAGGCCTCGCCTTTGGCGGCGCCTATCTGGTCGATGTACACGCCGTGGGTACCCAACTCGTTGAGAATCCTGTAGTTGAGACTGTCCTGGAAATGCTGCCAGATGGGGGAAGACGGGCACGTGACGGTATTGATCACCTTCGAGCCGTATACC
This sequence comes from uncultured Bacteroidales bacterium, assembly GCA_900319375.1. Lineage (GTDB taxonomy): Bacteria > Bacteroidota > Bacteroidia > Bacteroidales > UBA932 > Cryptobacteroides. The sequence goes on from ONOI01000006.1 coordinate 2,692, forward strand.
TCGGTGTAGAGGGTGCCGTCGCGCTTGCGGCAGCTGGCGTCCTTACCGTTCATCTCGTCGTAGGTGTGGTTGCCGGTGTCCCAAAGCCTGCCGTTGATATAGGGAGTAACGTGGGCGCCGAGCTTCTGCGATTCGGCTACCATCTCCCTGAACCCTTCTTTCTCGGGGAAGTAGTCGGGGTAGTCGGTGTCGAATGCGTTGTGGTGCCACTGATACCAGTGGAGTCCGATGCCCTTGCCGAAGAACTCGATGCCCTTGCGCACGGCGGCCATAGTCTGTTCTGTGACCCCCACAGGCCTTAGCCACACGTCGCTCTTCTTCATCCAGGGAGCTATTTCGCGCTCCTTGAGGTCCTTGGCGCCCCATCTGGTGCTGAGGGCAAAGGGCCTGTACCACTTAAGAGCGGTATCTTCCCAGCCGTCGCGGGTGAAGCCCATCACCGTGCTCCAAGGGAGCTCGAAGATGCCGAATTCGTCGGTCCAGGCGGCAGACGCTATAGTCTTCTGGCGGAAGATGCATCCGTCTCCCTCGCCTCCGACGGAGAACACTTTCTGGGAGGCGTCCTTGTCGCGGGTCGAGAAGAACACCGTACCCTGGCTGCTTGTCATCATCGTCATCTGCATACTTCCCGTGCAGGACGGATACTCCGAACTCAGCCATCCGGAAGTAGGGGCGGAATACATTGTACCGAAGGCCGCCGAAAGTATCACTTGTGCCCATTCGGGGCGCTTGACTGCGATGCGCGGATATTCGGCCGTCATCACCGTCCAACCCTCAGGCAGCGTAACTTCGAAATCAAACTCCGGCATCTCCATCTCGGGCTTCAGGCTGACGCTCATAAACACGCAATAGTCGGTGCTGCCTTCGAGTAGAAGCTTCCAGGTGAACTGTGCGGTGTCATTCTTCTTCTCTCCACCATCGTAGACCGACATCCAGGGCTTCAGAACCGGATTCTCGCCGCGGGGACCGAGAAGCTCGATCTCCCATGGTGGAGTGGTCTTGGAGGCGGCGATATCGACTCCCTCCATGACGAAACTCTTGATCTGGAATTGATTTCCTTCGTCGAACACAATCCTGGCGTGCTCGTTTTCGAGTACAATGTCTTCCTGGGCATAAGCCAAACCGCAGGTAAGCGCAAGGGCAAGAATTAACAATCCCTTCATTACTTTCTGTTGGTAAATTCACGGCACTTTTCAGCGCCTTTGATTACTGTCATCGGGACACTGCGGTCGTAGATGTCCCAGTATACTATTGCAGGTTCTCCGTCCAGCGTGAATGAGAACGCACGGACAGGACCCTCGCTGATGAGTTTCCATTCGTAGAGTTTGCCTCCGTAGAGGAACCACTCGCGGTCGGGATCGCGCAGCATCATTTTCTGCTTATCGCTCAAAGTGCCCTCATTCTTGATGGTTTCCCACTCACGGATAACCCTGAAATTGTCTTCAGAACGGGCGTTCTGAACTATCTGGTCGAGTTTGCCCATTACGCTCACCGGAGCATCCCAGGCGAGGGCCTTGGAGAATACGTAGGAGAAGTGGTCGGGCTGCATGCCAACCGTTGTGGAGTCCGGGGCGAGATAGTCCATCCACCCGAAGTCGACCGAAGTAAAGTCGTCGGCGATCCGCTCGGCGCAGCGAAGGGTGTATTTTTTCATCGCGGGGCGAAGTTTCTCCGGCCGGAAAAGGTCGAAGGCATTGCCGCGCGAAAGAATATGCCAGCCGAAGTGGGATTTCAGGGCGCCTTCGCAGAATATGGGAGCGGGAGTAAGCTGCCCGTAGACGGCAAGCTGCGAGCGGCTGACGTTGTACCAGTAGGGCATCGGCACGTCTTCAGCGCCGTCGAAGTAGACAAAACGGAAACCGCATTCGCGGTAGATCTCGCCCAGACGCTCAGCTATCTCGCGCTGAATCGAGCTGTCCTGGTCGATGCGGATAAAGCGCGGCCAATCGTCCATATCTGGCTGCCTCAGGTGTTCACCGGCCTTGTACGCCGCCGGCTTGCTGCCCCACAGCCCACGCTCGCAGCCGGTGAGTTTCCAGCTGCCGTCGGGCAGCTGCTCATACTCTCCGTAGCTCACGAATTCGTCGCGAATGCGCAGAATCCGGCGGCCCTTCTCGATGCGCAGCACCTCGGGCGTGCCTTCGATAACGATATCAGTATCGGATGGACCGATCGGGCGGGCAAGCACTCTTTCCGCCACATAATTCAGGCGGCTGTCGGGCGACTCGCCGCGCACATAAGGATCGTCCACGGACACCTTGCTATAATGGATATGCAATCCCGGGATTAGCCCTGCAGCATAGATGCGCTCGCAAATCTTGCGGAGCGTTTCCATATCCCAGCCGTCTCTCCAGAGGAAATGGCCGCATGTCCACGCAAAATCGGGATAATAGATTACCATCGTGCGGAATCCGCCCTTGAGGGCCCACTCTATATGCTGGTCGATGTTGTCGAGAGTCACGTCGCGCAGTTCATAGTACGACCACTTATACTCCGGCTCCCGGCGGCTCTGCACTCCGCGGGGCATGCCGTAATACTTCTCGACCCCATCGATATTGTCGAGCAATGCCTCGGTCGGGCAGGCGAGAAGCACCGCCCCTGCGCCCGACATCCCGACTTCGTGTTCATATCCGGCGTACATCGTCAGGGTCTTCCCCTCAGGGTAAGCATCAATGCGGGTCTTTTCGTCTGCGCCCATCAGGCATACTGCCGTATGATTGTCCCAGGTAACGTTGAGCCACTCTCCGAAATGCTTCCTGCGATGCACGGGCATTTGCAGAAGAGCGAACTGATCGATCTCGGTCTGGCGCTTCACTCCCATATCGTCGATCCTGTAGTCGACCCTCTCCAGCCTGAAATTCATGTGGTGCGGCTGCACGTCTGCAACTATCACGGCTATGTCCCACGTATCCCTGAAGGTCACAAAAAGGGTATCGCCCCTGCGCTCGATATGATCGGAAGGAAAACTCCTTGGCTTAGCCGGGAACATCAGGAAGTTTTCGTTGTCGTAGGGGCGCTCCTGCATTATTTCGCAAAGCGGCACCTTCCTTCCCCAATCCAGACATTCTTCGCCATGGGCCTTAAGGCTCACCGCATACCCGTCCGGACTTATAGTCAGCGTGCTGTCTTCATTGCTGAAAACGATACTATTGTTCGAAGTGCATGAAAGAGCGATAAAGATCAGAGCTGCCGAGCTGCTTCTACTATTAATCATATCCAAACACACATATCAGTTGTTAAACGGACCGGCGGGCTCGGGGTGATGCGCCGGATCGCGGTAGTCGTAGTAGTAAATACCCTCTGCATCGAGCTGCGAGTAAACAGCTTCGAGCCGCTGCGAGAAAGATTCATAGTCCTTCGCCTCCGGCTTGGTCCATGCGGCCTCGGCGAGAGCATAGATGCGAGGGAAGATCATGAAATCGACTCTGTCGGTATTGTGGGTAAGCTCGCTCCAGAGATTGGCCTGGATGCCGAGCACGCTGCCAAGATCATCCTCGCCAAGTCCCCATGAGGAATAGAGATAGTCCGGGAACGCGTAGACATCTTCGATAGGACAGAATCCGTCCCATTTGCGGCCTACGCCATGGCTATCGTGTTGCACGAAATCGAAATACATGGGCTTTCGCGGGCAGAGGATGAGCGGCACTCCTGCCTTCGCCGCCCTGACGAGCTTGTCCGGACGGTCGTGACGCCACCAGCCGATGATCTGATCCTGGCCGCCGATACCCACGTTGAAGGCATCGTCCCAGCAGATGAGTTTCTTGCCGAGAACGGCTACACTGTCTGCCATGCGGTGGAGGAAATACCCCTCGACATCCTCGAGCGTCGAAAGTTTCTCGCGCTTCATCAGACGCCTCACATGATAGTTGGAGAGCCATGCCTCGCTGCCGTAATTGACTTCGTCCCCTCCGAGATGGAGATACTCTCCGGGGAAGAGTTCCGCTACTTCCCGAAGGATAGCCGTGAGATAGGCGTAAGTGCTTTCCTTGCCGGGATTGAAGGTAAAATCGGGCTGGGTAGGGCTGCCTCCGCCATTGAACTCAGGGTAGGAACGGTTGGCCGCCGTAGCGTGTCCCGGCATATCGATTTCGGGGATAACGGTAATGTGGCGCTCTGCGGCGTAAGCCACAATCTCACGGATATCGTCCTGAGTATAGTATGCTCGGGGTGCATTGGGATCGCTGTGGGTGCCGATCGCGCCGATTTCGGTGAGTTTAGGATAGGCCTTAATCTCGATGCGCCAGCCCTGGGCATCGGTAAGATGCCAGTGGAAACGGTTCATCTTAAGGGCGGCCATGTGGTCGAGCAGCATCTTCACCCGCTCCTTGCCGGAGAAATGCCGGGCTTCGTCGAGCATGAAACCGCGCCAGGCGTAACGCGGAGAGTCGGAGATGAATCCCGTGCGGACTCCGCCATTATCTTTCATCTGATTAACTGTCTGAAGGCCGTAGAACACCCCTGCTTCAGATCCGCCCGTAACCTTGATCAGCTTTCGACCGGCTTCGATAGTATACCCTTCAGCGGGAAGAGTCCCGTCGATCGCCGTCTCGATACGGGCATCGGACACGGCCAGCCGGCCGTCAAGCTCGGCATGATTGGGAGCCGGGATCACGGGGAGAGGCCCCTGCGGAGCTTTGGGTGCGCAGGAAGCAAAAAGGGCGGTGGCGGATAGCAGTATCAGTGTTATTCTTCTCATAATCAGTTTATTTCTACGCTGAAATCTCCCCTTGTGTCGCTCTGGGATATCCAGGCCGAAAGGACTTTTGTCTCTCCCGGGAATAAAGTTACGAAATTATCGTCCCAAAACACAGGCCCAGCGGGTGTTCCGCCGCTAAGAAGCACTATTTCGTTAAAGAAACTCAGGGTCTGGGAGTCGTTCTTAAGGGTAAGCTCGAGCCTGTAGCCGTCGCCTTCTTCGCGAAGGACCTTGACCTTAGGGTGAAGATCCACCTTGGGAAGAGTGGTCAGCCAGTAGTAGTTCTGGTGCTGGGTGTAGTACCAGTAGAAGTTTTCGGAAACGACGGCGCCCGATGCATCCTCCAGACTCATCCTGACAAGGGCTACAGCGGTGATGTCCTTCAGGTAGGGGATAGCCTCGAGTTCGGTAAAGGTCTGGGCAGGGGCATCGAGCGTGCGCTCCATGCTCCAGTGCTCCTTCATGTCGTTGCCCCAGACGCTGACCTTTGCTTTCAGGCCGCTGAGGGCAGTCGGAGTCGTGTTGATAATGCTGATCATCCGGGTATCGGCATTCATCTGAATATGGACTGGCTCAAGGGCCTTCTTTGCGAAGTAGTATGCCGCCGTCGGAGTTAGCGACCAGTCATAGAACTGCCAGCAGACGTCGGGCCAGCAGGAATTGAGTTTCCAGAGCATCACGCCGGTGGTTATATCCCACATACGGTGGTTGGCAGCTTCGAACATTGCCCTGTAGCCTTCGGCGCTGACCATCTGTCCTTTGCGTACGTAGTCGCGGGCGGAGACAGGGTCGCTGTAGAGGGTGCGAATAGCATTGTCGTAGGCGCGGTAGCAGAAATTGTTGGCATCCCAGGCGCCATGCTCGGCCCAGTGGCTGTCGAGAGGGAAGAGCGGGTCGCGCGGATCGAAAGGCTTGTTTAAGCTAGGGATAAACTGTTCCAGGCTTCTGTAGACGGGCATCGAGGGCATCCCAAGTTCGTTTCGGAACATCTGCAGGTGCACCTCGTTCACCTTGCGGAAATAGTAATCGGACGGGGCCCAGTTGTAGTCTGGAGCACCGTCGTCGGTAGTGCCGACCGGGAGGTCTTCGAGTATCCAGGGGGTGAGTTTCTCCACATCCCAGGAGGTAGCCGTGGTGGGGAAGAAGGGTCTTGTGGGGTCGAGCTCCTTGCAGGCCTGTTTGGTCGCAACGTAGAGATCTTCGTCTACCATCACCTCATTGACGCCGAACCACGCGATAATGGATGGGTGATTACGATAACGAAGGATGATATCGCGTACGCACTGTGCGGCCAGCTCATGGTCGTCGGGATTGTGGGCATTGGCCCTGCCGGGGTACATGCGGTAGCACTGGTGGAAGACGTGCCAGCTCATCAGGCCGGCCTCGTCCCAACTGTCGAGCCAGGCGGGATCGGGCGCTGGCATATCCTCGCTGCCTACGAGGTTGACTCCCGCTTCTTTGAGTAGCCGCGCCTGGTCGTAGATATTCTTGTCGGTATTACGGAGCATGGCATCAGGCTGAAGCCAGCCGCCGCGGGCAAAAATCTTCACCCCGTTGACGGTAAACACGCGGCCTTTTTCGCCGTCTTTGTCCATCAGATAGGAGCCGACTTCGCGGATGCCGAACGGGGTCGAGACCGTGTCGGAAATCTTCCTCGATCCTATAGAAAAGCTAAGTTCAAGTCTGTAGAGATGCTGCTCTCCATAGCCGTTAGGCCACCACAGAAGGGGATTTTCGACAGTATATGGCAGAAACGCGACTATGCGGCTCTCGCCGGGGGCGAGCGTGACGGATTTGGAGAGGGTCAGGGTCTTGCCGCTTTCGGGAATGATACGGGCAGTCAGAGTGCCTTTCACCCTGGCGTTGCTATGGTTGGAGAGTGTGCTTTCCACATGGAGTATCGCCTTGTCGGAGGAGGGAACTTCGCTGCGGACGAACGGGTCTTCGAGGGTTACCTCGCCGGAGGCGCTGAGCCATACATCCTGCCAGATGCCCATATTGCGGTCGCGCACCACGGGAGCGCAGTCCCAGCCGCCGCTCATCTTCATGGTCTCGTCGCGGAAAAGTCCGTCGCCGGAATTGCCGCGGTTGGGGCGGAAAAGATCCCACTGATGGCCCGGAGTGGGTGTGCCGGGGTGATCGGTCTGATAGACCGTGATTTCGAGCTCGTTGGGGTCGGAACGCTTCAGGGCCGGAGTGATGTCGAAACGGAAGCGGCGGAACATCCCGACTACCTGCTCGCGAGTGGCGATTAGAACGCCGTTAAGGCTTATGTCCGCCCTGTAGTTGATTCCGTCGAGATGAAGCCAGATATGCGATGCTGCGGCCATCTCGGCAGGAAGAGAGAATGAGGTCCTGAACTGATACGGATCGCGGAAGGGACTGCCCGGCTCGCTGACATCGGGGATCGTGAAGTTGTTCATCCCGATCCACGGGTCGGGATAGACGCCTTTGTCTACGAGTGCAGAAAGCACCGTGGTAGGCACGGTCACTTCGGTCCACTGCGTATCGACTGCGGTCGAGCTTTTCATCTGCCATTGGGTAAGTCCAAGGCTTGCGAAGAGTATCAGCAGAAGTTTCATTCGGAAAGTGTTACTTTGCCTCCGTGGGAGAAGTCACCGGGGACTATTCCTCTTCTGGAGGCGAGTTCTACGATAAGAAGCTGGAGAGGAAGTACGGCAAGGACTGGGAACAGTTCGGGAGCGCATGGTTCAGTCTCCAAAACCTCGATTCCGGCGAAAGCCCCGGGGTGGGGATTGCGGTCCGTGACGAGCAGGACATTGCCTCCATAGCGGAGGACGTCGTCAACGAGCCTCAAAGACTGGGCGCGGGTGGGGGACTGGGAGTGGGAAATTATTACCACCGTCATGCCTGGAGCAACCATCTCCAGCGGGCCATGGCGGAAGTCTCCGCCGGTAAGCGCAGAGGAACTCAGATGAAGGGCTTCGTTACACATCAGCGCCGATTGTCTTGCCACCTGAAAATCGATACCACGGGCTGTGAACTGGATAAACGATGCGTCTCCCACCAGATCGGCCGCAAGATTGACCTGTTCGCGGCGGTTCAGGGTCTTCTCGACGGCTTCTGCAAGCCAGTCAGGGTCCCATTTGGTCTTGATGCCGCAGATAGAGTCGGCAAGTGCAAGAGCGGCCATCCACGAGGTGATGAAGGTCTTGGTAGAAGTCATCTCCTCCTTTCCGGCTTTGGTCTGAATGACCGTTCCGGCCATCGAAGCCAGGCTGCTCTGCGGCTCATTTGTGATAGCCACGACTCTCTCCTTGGGAAGGGATAGTTCGCGCAGGAGCTGCACGGTCTCGTAGCTCTCTCCCGACTGGGAAATCGCGACGAGAAGGGTGTCTTCGACGAGTACCTTCTGACCGTAGTGGAGCAGTTCTCCGGCATTCTCACAGAACGCGGGAACGCCCCGTCCCTCGAGAACGAGAGAAAAGGCGCCCGCTACGAAGTATGAACTGCCCATGCCTGTGGCGACAATGCGGGAATACCCTCCGGCAGGCATCGAAGCCTGCCGGAGGTACTCCGCAGTGTCCCGGACGGCGCCGGGCTGTTCGAGGATTTCCTTCAGAAAGGGTATCATCCTAGTCGTTGAAGGTGATTTCGTAAGCGATGAGGCCGATATTCATGGCGAAGCCGTAGACCTGGATCTTGTTGGTTCCGCTGGTGGCAAACACCACATCGCCGATCTGATTCTGGTTGGCGGCGATGGCGTTGGGGCCGAGGACGGTTCCCTCATAGGCGTGAGGAGACATCATGCCCTGTGCACCGTAGCCCATACCCTCAATGATGCCTTCTTCGTTGGCAGAACTGCGAGAAGCGAAGATGAGACCGTCAGTAAGGGATGTTGTGGTAGGTGTTGCTCCAATTTCGCTGACAACGAGCTGATAGTAGAACTGATTGTTGCTGTATTCATCGGTCTTTCCGGTGTACCAGCCGTTGAGCACGCCGAAGAGTTTATGCCCAGCAAAGTCGATGTAATCACCTGCGATGGCGTTGCGCTGATAGGTACCGCCGCCCATATACCAGTAACTGCCCAGATCGAAGAGGGTTGTGCCGTTGTGGGTGATATACTGACGGAAGTTGCCAGATACGCTGATGTAGTCGATTGCATCGCCAGTCTTGCCGGTTCCGGCTGTAGGGACGACAGCTGATGAATACCACAGCGATCCTTCGTAGAGGTTGGTCTTGGGATAGGTGGCATCCGGCTTGCCTCCAGTGTAGGTCACGAACGCTGCCACACCCTGTGATGGAGCGGTGGTGGCTGCAACTGCATCTGCACTGAGGTCACCCGCGATCTTGAGATTGCTGAAAGCGTAGGTGTTGCTTGCCCAGTGCCACATTCCAGCCCAAAGGGAAGCCTTGGGCTTGCTGCTGATGCCATCGTACCACACGAGGTCGCGCACATCACCATTGGCGCCGGATCCTTCGCGGTTGTCGACATAGTAGAATGCTGCGAGATGTCCTGCATCATCGGAAGCGATAGCCCAGATAGGCAGATTGGCCACGCCTTCGGTGTTGACGAGGTTGTTGCCGAGGTACTCGCCTGTGAAGCGGTTGTAGACCGGCATTTCGGAGGAGTTGGCAGCATTGGAGAGGATGAGATAGTCTCCTACGACTGCGATAGTGCGGTGTGCGTCCCTGACCATTCCGTGGGGATTCTCGACTGTAGGCTGGAAGCCGAAGAGAGGTTTTACCGTGATGGGAGGAAGCGGTTCGCTGTCCTTCGGAAGAGTGATCTTGGTGCCGTCGGCAAATACGAGAGTCACCGTGTCGCCGTTGTCGATGAAGTCGACAAGGTATGAGTCTCCGCCGGTGCCGTCGGCTCCGTCCTTGCCATCCTTACCGGGAGCTCCGTCTTGACCGTCTTTGCCGTCTTTGCCGGGAGCGCCGTCCTTTCCGTCGGCGCCGTCTTCACCGTAGTAGATCTCAATGGGATCCATGTTGGTAAAGTAAATCGTGTAGCCGATGATGTTGCCTTCGGTGTCCTTGATGGGCTGATAGTCGGTGATCGACTCGTTGGCAGAAGCCGCTTCAGCGAGTTTCTTCACGGCATCGACCTGATTCTGAAGGTCCTTGACCTGCTCCTGAAGGGTAGTTACATCCTTCTTCAGGGCGTTGAACTCCTCCGTGAGATCGGGAGCGCAACCTGCAATCATCAGGCAGAGCGCTGCGATGGGAATAAATAACTTTTTCATTTTGGTATGTGTTAGTGTGTGATTAAAGTGCGAGTGAAGTCAGATTCCAGCCGACCAGTCCCTGATCGGTGGAGAGGAAATAGAGTTGGACTGACATGCCGTCGTTGCCGCGGGCAAATACCACGTCGGTCGTCTGGTCGGTGTTGCCCTTGAGGACGGTTGCGCCTGACTCGTAGGCATGAGGCGAGATCATCGCAGTGGGGATCACTCCGTTGGAGCCTTCGAAGTTGCTGGTATTGCCGTCGATGCCGCCTTCGCGGGTGTCGAAGATGAATCCGCCCGTGAACGAGCTTGTCGCAGGGAATGCGCCCACGTCGGAAACGAAGCAGCGCCAGTACATCTGGAGGACGTCATCGACGCTCTTCTGGGCGTAGGTTCCGTTCATCACGGCAAGCAGGTGGGCGCCGTTGAATTCGATGTAGTCCATTGAGCCTACGGGGTGCTGGTAGTCGTAGCCTCCGGTGTATTTCCACCAGTGTGAGTCGGGAAGGTCGAAGCACACGCCCTGGCTTCCTTCATCGTTGCCCTTGGCGTAGATAAATGTCGACCTGAAGGTGGCGGAGGTCCAGAAGTACTCAAGCGCACTGGGATCGCTGGTGATAGGTTTGACCTTGCAGGCGTTCCAGAACGACGCTGCCGTGCCGGGAAGTCCGGAGGGCCACTGGACGAAGGCCGGCCACTGCGGGCTGCCGTTCTTGAAGCGCACGAACACCGGCCTTACGTGGGACTTGGACATGGTGGCGATAATTGCATCGCCGCTGGTAAGGTCGCCGCAGACGGTGACAGTCCTGAAGAAGTCGAAATCCTTGGTGCCGCCGAAGCCGTAAGGAGCGTTGAGCCAGCCGGAACCTGCAACAGCAGCCTCCATAATTAGGGTAGGCTTGTTCTCTATGCCGTCCTTCCACAGATAGCCGTAGACGGTCTGGTTGTCTGTCGTGTGGTGGAGCACAGGCAGTTTGTCAGCCGCATAGGTGCTGACATAGGTCACGGCGAACAGATGTCCGGCATCGTCCGAGGTGATGGCGTGGATCTCGGCATTGGAGACTATTCCTTCGGTATTGACCGTCACGTCGGGCAGATATTCCCCGGTGAAGCGGTCATACACAGGCATCTTGCTGAAATCTACAGAATTGGACAGGATCAGGTAATTGCCGATCACTGCCATCGTCCTGTTGCCGCCCTGGGTGAATCCGCGCGGATCGCTGACGGTAGGCTGCCAGCCGAAGAGGGCCTTGACCTGGCCTACGCCATAGTCGACAGTCTTGGGAGTCTCGAATGCAATAGCATAGGTATTGCGGACCTTTTCGCTCTGAGAGACGACAGTGATGTCCTTGCCCTGGGTGATATCTATCGTACCGTCGGCATTTTTGGCCTCACTCTCGAAAGTCGCCCAAGGCGAAATCGAAAGCTGGGCTTTCTGCAGATCGGGAGTGTTTTCGGGGGTAATCAGCACGCTGAACGTACCCTTGCCGCCGTCTACAGGCTGCCGCACGGCGTTTACTATCTGCGCTGAAACCAAGCCGTTCAAGACTGCGGCGTCGGACTTGCGGTAATCTGCGCTGATTCTCATGTCGATCTTTTTGCCGTTGGCATAGATGAGGGTAGTGGCGATTCCTTCTGCAAGGTTGTGGATTCCGGCAATTGACGGATTGAACTTAGCTCCCTTGGGGAGTGTCGCCGTTACTTTCATCTGGGTGAGATCGCCTTGGACAGGGTTGGTGTCGCTCAGGTAATAAGGGACCTGGATGACGGCGGTTCCGGCTTCCAGATCTATCACAGACTCATACTCCGTGTTGAGATCCGTAATGAGCATTCCCTTGATCACGAGGCCCTGGATGTTCTCGCTGTCCTCGAAGGAAAAGTCGGGGTGCTCAGGCTGCACGCAGGCCTGCAGGAGTGCAAGCGCTGCGACACTGATATATAACAAAGTCTTTTTCATCGCTCAAACTGTCGTTACAGCCATGCGTCGTTTTGGACGCAGAGCCTGTTGTTCTGGAGTTCCGAATAGGGAATGGGGAAGATGTTGTACTTCGCGGGGAACTGGCGGTCCTGGGTGTCGGCCTCGATCCTCTCGTAGCTGAAGTTGCCGTAGATGTCCGGGGTGATCTTCACGCCGTGGACACGGGTGCCGTTGAGCACTTCCTGAGCCTTTCCCCAGCGTATAAGGTCGAAATAGCGGTGACCTTCCAGGCCAAGCTCGCATACCCTCTCCTTTGAGAGATCTTCGAGGTAGGCATTCCAGTTGCCGCGGCGCGGAAGGGGATCCATGCCGACCCTGGAGCGGATTTCATTGAGGTCTTTGTAGGCCCCAACAAAATCGTTGAGCCTTGCGGCGGCCTCGCTGCGTATGAGATAGATCTCCGCAAGCCTCATCTCAATCCAGGTCTGGCCGCTGAGGATGCTGGTATAGTTCATCCCGGCTGCATCGCTCAGGTACTTGCGGAAGATATAGCCCGTAGTAGAGCGGTGGTCATTGTCCTGGCCGGTGGTCTTGAAGGTCATGAAACCGTCGGTTCCTCCGTCATAAAGCTGGAGGGTGCGGCCGCGCCATGTCGCGCCATTGTAGAGGATCGAAGCATAGAAGCGGGGATCGCGGTTGTCGAAAGGCTTATTGCCATAGGCCGCGAGGTTGTCCCAGTCGAACTTCTGCCAGGTGCTGCCGACCTTGATGTCGAAGAATCCGGCATACTCGTCGGTTGGAGTAGCTGCGGCGCCGACAGACACATTGAAGGCAGCTCCGTCGCCCGGAGGGCAGAAGTAGCTGTTGAAGTTGTGTTGGCGGGCAGCCGCGCTTCCGCTGCTCTCCTTGAAGTAGACGGGAAGGATGATCTCCGTGTTGAACGGATTGGAGAAGATCGAGTTGTAGGCCGAGCCCGCTACGAGCGAATATGTTCCGGAGGTGATAACCGAGTCGGCAGCATCGTAGGCCTCCTGCCAGCGGCCGGCGTAAAGGGCCGCGCGGGCTTTCATGCCGAGGGCGGCGCCTTTGGTGGCACGGCCGGCGTCGTCCCCAGTCCAGCTTGCCGGAAGTACGGCGGCAGCCTTGTCGTATTCGCCGAGGATGAAATCCCAGCATTCTTCTTCGCTGGAACGGGCTTTCGCCTTCTCTTTGGGGCCATCGACGGCGTCTTCGCGTGTGCGGAGGATCACTCCGCCATGGCGAAGGACAAGTTCCTGATAGGCGAATGCACGGAGGAAACGGCATTCGGCCACACGGATGGCAAGGGCTTCTTTATTGAGCCTGTCGGCATAGCCGTAGTGGATATCGAAGAAGAGTTCGTTGATCTGACGGATGTAGGAGTACATCGACGACCAATTGGAACGGAAGTTGCCCTCGGGCGTGAGAATAGAAGCCGGACTGTAGAAGAACTGATTGACAGTTCCGCCGTTTACGCCCCACCAGGAGTATTTCACGAGGTCGGTCACACCGTCGTCGAATATGTAGCCGTTTGCTATATCGGCATTGGCGTATAGGACGCCGTAGAAACTCTTGACGAAAAGGTCGAGATTGGCATCGGATGCGTAGACGACATCTTCGTTGTAGTAGCTCACGGGGCTGAGGTCTATATTCTTCTCGGCGCAGGAAACCGTGAGAGCAAGTGCGGCAGTAACCGCCATTATGTAGTTGTGTGCTTTCATCTTTGCCGTGAGTTTAGAAATTGACATCAATACCGAACGTGACGGTGCGCTGCTGGGGATAGTAGCCTGTCACCACGTTGGGACTTTCCGGATCGAGATACTTGAATTGGGTGAAGGTCAGCAGATTGGTCCCGCTCACGAATGCACGGATGCTTTCCATGCCGACCACGCGGGTCCAGCTGCGGGGAAGCGTGTAGCCCAGACTGACGTTCTTTAGGCGGAGATATGCTCCGTTGCGCTTCCAGAAGTCGGATACCCGGTAGTTGTTGCGGTAGGAGCTGGCGTTTGCCGAAAGCCTGGGATATGTGGCGTCGGTGTTGTCAGGTCTCCAGGACTGCTCTACGAGGTAGAGCGGTGCGTTGTCGTAGTTACCATACCAGGGCTTGGTAAGAGGGGTCGCGTCGTTGGTGCCGTTGGTCCATGCTCCGAGGAGCATCTTGTCGCAGAGGGCTCCGCCCTGGAACTGCACGTTGAGATCGAATCCTTTCCAGGTCGCGTCGAACTGAAGCGCATACATGAGTTCGGGCCTTGGATTGCGTGCTATCCATACGTAGTCGTCGCCGTCGATGCGGCCGTCGCCGTTCTGGTCGACATACTTGATGTCTCCGATCTTGGGTTCTACACCGGCGGGGGCGTTGTCAACCTCTTCCTGGCTCTGATAGAGTCCGTCGGACTCAAGTCCGAGGATGGAGCCCCATGGCGTTCCGATCATGTCCTGCCAGGGAAGGATATTGTCGGCCTGACGGTGCCTGATGACGCGGTTGTGGGCCCAAGAGATGTTGCCGTTAACCCTGTAGACAAGGTCGCCGACCTTATTGGAGTGATTGAGAGAGAGTTCGAAGCCACGGTTGTCGAAGATACCCGAATTCTCGTACGTGGGGTAGTGACCGCCAAGAGAGGGAGGGAATGCCGCGGTAATGGGGTCGAGGATGTCGTAGGTATACTTGTAGAACCAGTCGAATTCGACTCCGAGAAGGCCCTTCCACGCACCGAACTCGACTCCGAGATCGTAGGTGCGGATGTGCTCCCAGGTAAGGTCGAAGTTGGGGTAAGAGGTCAGGTTGTACATAGTCGCCTGGGGGATGCGCCCGAGGGCGGTGCCGTTGGCATTGAGGTAGAAGTTCTTCCTATACTGGTAGGGCACGACGTTGTCATTTCCGACTTCGCCCACCGAGGCCCTTAGTTTCAGAAGGTCGACCTGGGGGAGTGCATCCCTGAGGAAATCTTCCTTGGAGATGACCCATCCGGCAGACACGGCGGGGAAGAAGCCCCAGCGGTGGCCCTTGCCGAACTTGTAGGATCCGTCGTAGCGGCCGAGAATCTCAACCAGGTAGCGGTCGTCGTAGGCGTAGTTGAACCTTCCGATAAAACTCGAATAACCGGTGTACTCGCGGCCGGAACTGTTTTTGGCCGTCGATGCGTCGGCAAAAATCAGTTCGTCGATATCGAGCAGAGAAAACTTCTGGGCTGAGGTGCTGAAGTTCTTGCCGAAATAGGAGGTCTGCTCGTAGAGGAAGAGCCCGGAGACTTCGTGTTTGCCGAACTTGCGGTTGTAGGAGATTTCCGGCCTGAGGATGGTATTGTGCGACTTCTGGTCGCCCATATAGAGGTTGCCGTCTGCAAGGGCGTGTGAGCACTCCTTGAGTTCGTAAGTGCGGTCTATGAAATTCCATGCCATCAGCTTATAAGCGTACGCGAAGGTCTTCGAATCGAGATCCCTCCAGTCGTAGCTGTACTGAAGCGCAAGCTTGAGCCCCTGAAGGAAAGGCAGGCTGTACTCAACCCTTGCAGTAGTCTCTATCTTCGCTGTTTGGGACATGCTGTAGCCGGAGTGCTGCGCGGCATATTCGGCATTGCCGACCCAGGCGCCGGACGTACGCATGGCCGAGGTCGCCATCCCGTAGTAGGGAGAGGTCGGATCGACATCGTAGGTCTTCGGGACGAAGGGCAGGGCGAACATGAGAGCCCAGGGAGTAGTACCGCCCACGGTTGCGTTGGCATAGGTAAGGTTGCCGGGCTGATTGTAGTCCTGGTACATCACTCCGAGGTTAAGGCTGATCTTGAGATTGTCGTTGGGCCTTGCGTCGATGTTGGTGCGGAAGTTGGTCCTCTTGTTGTAGTGGCCTTCCATGAAGCCTCGCTGGTCCTGGAATCCGCCGGAGAAGAAGTAGTTGACTTTCTTGCTGCCGCCGCTTACCGACACGTTGTGCTGGTGAGTGAGGGTAGTGCG
Organism: uncultured Bacteroidales bacterium; assembly: GCA_900319375.1. GTDB lineage: Bacteria > Bacteroidota > Bacteroidia > Bacteroidales > UBA932 > Cryptobacteroides. The sequence goes on from ONOI01000006.1 coordinate 18,467, forward strand.
CAGCATAGGCTCGACCCAGTTGGTGTTCTCTATACCGTCGGAAGTGTCACCGTTGGTTGTCGCGGCAATCTCCGCGTCGGTGAAAAACGGCACAGTGTCCTCAAGAGGTATGCCGGTGACCCACTGATCGAGCTGATAACCGAGATTGTAGTACTTCATGTACTGGTCGCCGGTCATCATCTGCGGAAGGGCGGTGGCATGGTTGACGAGGAGCCTGCCCGTGTACTGGACGCTGGCCGAACCTTCGTCGCCCCTCTTTGTGGTGATGAGGATGACGCCGTTGGCGCCCCTCATACCATAGATGGCGGCAGAAGCGTCCTTAAGTACGGAGATCGACTCGATGTCGGCTGGGTTGACTTGGTTCATGTCGCGCTCAACTCCGTCGACGAGCACAAGCACGGTACCCGCGTCGTTGTAGGATGAGTAACCGCGTACGAGGATCGAGACCTGGTCGGATCCTGGCTGACCCAGCGACTGCTGGGTGATGATGCCGGGGAGTTTACCGACAAGAGACTGCGATACGTTGGTAGCCGTGGCCTTTTTGAGTTCCGTGCCGGATACGGCGGCTACCGATCCGGTCACATGGATTTTTTTCTGGGCTCCGTAACCCACGACCACCACCTCGTCGAGGTAGGTTGTGTCGTCGCGGAGTTCCACATCCAGCTTTGTGCGGCTTCCCACCCTGTATTCCATCTGCTCCATGCCCATGCTGATAAAGACCAGAGTGCTGGAAGGCAGCGCTGTGATGGAGTACTTTCCGGATTCGTCGGTACTGGTACCGGTGTTGGTGCCCTTGATCATTACGACAGCTCCGGGGATCGGATTGCCGGCTCCGTCCGTGACGACGCCGGTAACAGTCTGCTGGGCATGCGCGGCAAAAGCTCCTGCAAACAAGAGCATAGCCACCAGCAGCGTCCTAATTGTTGTAACGTGTGGCAATGGATTGCTCATCGGTTATAGTTATTATTGGTTATGAATCAAAGGTATGATGATTGATTTATTCTTTTTGCGTAATTACCGAAAAATTATCCTCAAATAGCGAAGTGTCAGTGTTTGCGGTATTCCTGCGGGGAGATACCGTGGTATTTTCTGAAGGTCCGGGCGATATTGTCTGTGTCCCTGAAGCCGCATTCGAGGGCTATCTCCTTGAGCGGCAGGTCTATCGAGACGAGCATACGTGTGAATTTCTCGACACGGAGATTCTGAAGGTACTGCCAGATGGAGGTGCCCATCGCCTTGCGGAAACGGGTTTCGATGCTGCGGCGCGAGAGCGGATAAGGTTCGAGTATCTCGGCCATAGTGAGATCGCGGGTGAAATTGTCGTCGAGAAAATTCACCACTTTTTCGATAATCGGATCGGCGATAAGGTGGCGCTTGGTCGAACTGCGCTCGACCACGCAGATAGGGCGTATAGTGACGGTAAAAGGCTTCCAGTTTCCTTTGGACTGGGTGTCCAGCAGGCGGCATATCATCCTTCCGCCTTTTTCCACATCGAGGGCGATCGATGAAATGGGCGGATCGGAGATCTCGCACAGAAGGTCGTCGTTGTCGACTCCGAGAAGCTGGAGGTCTTCTGGGATGCGTATCCCCTCGACCTTGCAGATTTCGGACACGGCAAGGGCATGGGCATCGTCGCAGGCGAAGAGCGCTACAGGTTTAGGGAGCCCCACCAGCCACGAGGCGATCATGGAGGTATTGTCGAGCGATTCGGTCTCGAGCACGCGGGTGGAATACCCTGCCTGTGAGACCGTCTTCTCGAAGCCTTGCCGGCGCTCCTCAGACCATACGACTCCGCTGAGCCCGAAATAGGCGAAATTCTTGGCTCCTCTGCCTATAAAAAAAGATGCGGCCATGCTTCCTGTACCGATGTAGTCGCCGGTAATCACGGAATAGGCCGAACTCCTGCTGTGGTAGTTCTGGAGCACCACCGGGATGCCGAGCGATGAGAGCTGCGGCTCTTTTGTGGGATTCCACAGGCCGATGATGGCATCTGCCTTCCAGTTTCGGGCCCGCTCGAGGATTCTTTTTTCGCCTTCAGGGTCCCAGATAGTCCATGGCGGCATGCGGTAGAACTGCCATGGGCCGTTGTCGTTGGAGTATTCGACGATCCCGCGAAGAAGTTTGCGGTCAAACTCGCTCGCGCTGTCGATCAGCAGTATGACTTTCTTTTTGGCCTGCGGCATATTATTTATGGTATAAAGCGAACCATTTGAGGCTCGAAGAGCATAGCTGGGCGATACTGTCCCACTCGCCAGCGGCAATGGCATCCTTCGGGAAAAGCTTTGAACCCATCCCGAGTGCGGCTGCGCCGGCAGCAGCCCAGGCCCGGACGTTCTCCTCGCTCGGCTCGACCGAGCCCGTACACATGAGCTTCACCCCGGGGAGCGGGGCGAGCACGTCGCGAACGAACGCCGGGCCTCCGACGCTGCCGGCGGGGAAGACCTTGACAATCTCGCTGCCGGAGCGGACTGCATTATAAATCTCAGTAACAGTTCCACAGCCGGGTATATAGGGTATATCATGGGCTACGGCAACCGCCTGCGCCTCAGTGACCATGCAGGGCGAGACGAGAAAATCTGCGCCTGCTGCGGCAAAAGCCTCCGCGGCTTCCTTGCTGAGTATGGTGCCCGCGCCAAAGGCCATGCCGGGGCATTCTTCCCTCACGAACGGGATTATCTCGCGGAAAACCAGCAGGGCATTTTCTGAGCGGTCCGTGAATTCAAAAGCGCGGACTCCGCCCCGGTAGCAGGCCCTGATCGCAAGGCGGGCTGTCTGCGGGTCAGGGTTGAAAAATACCGGCACGACAGGGGCGCTGAGTATGAGGTCTATAGTTTCTGTTTTGGTAAATGCTGCCATGGTCCAATCTATCTGCTTACTCGCCCTGAGGCGTTGCCGTTAATGAGATTCTCAACCTCGGAGGTGCTTACGCGGTTGTAGTCGCCCGGGATCGAGTGCTTGAGGCAGGATGCGGCAGCGGCGAATTCGAGGGCGCGCTGATTGCCAGAGCCTGCGAGCAGGCTGCAGATCAGCCCGCCCATGAACGCATCGCCGCTGCCCACCCGATCGACTATGTCGGTTATGTCGTAGCGGCGGCTTTCGAAAAGAGTTTGCCCGTCGAAGAGTATGCCTCCCCAGGTGTTGTGGTCGGCACTGATCGAGCCGCGAAGGGTGAGAGCCACCTTGCGGCAGCGGGGGAAGCGCTGCATCAGCTGGCGGCATACGCTCCCGAAGCGGGCCGCATCAGGGCTGCCGCCGCATTTCTCGGCATCAAAACCGCCTTCTGGCACTATCCCGAAGACCATCTGGGCATCTTCTTCATTGCCCATGATGAGGTCGCAGTACGAAACGAGTTCAGGCATTACTTCCGATGCTGCCTTACCGTATTTCCAGAGTTTTTTCCTGTAATTCAGGTCGCACGAGACGGTAATTCCCATCTCCGAAGCGGTTTTGACGGCTTCCAGACAGGCATCGGCCGCTCCCTGACTCACCGCCGGGGTTATTCCGCTCCAGTGCAGCCACTTCGCGCCCTCAAGCACTTTCCGCCAAGGGATCATCCCGGGCCGAATCTCCGAGAAGGCTGAATGTGCACGGTCATAGACGACCTTGCTCCCGCGGGCTCCGGAGCCGCTTTCGAGGTAATATATGCCCATCCTCTCGCCTCCGCGGACAATCGAAGATGTGTCTACTCCAAGCCCTTTGAGTTCGCTGATGCACCTGTCGGCAATGTCGTTTTCGGGCAGCCTGCTGACAAAAGCAGCCTCCAGGCCGAAACCGGCAAGGCTGACGGCAACATTTGCCTCTCCTCCGCCGAAGCACACATCTAAATGCGGCGCCTGAGTAAAGCGCGTCTTCCCGGGAGTTGAGAGACGGAGCATTATCTCTCCAAAAGTAACCACTTTATTCATAATCGTTTATCAGAGCGGCCTCGATACCGCGGAGCTCCGCCAGCGAACGGAGCCTGCCGTAGCATGAGTAGCCGGGGTTTGACTTTCTTCCAAGGTCGTCACACATCTGGTGACCGTGATCGGGCCTGAGGAAAATGCGGAATTTGCGCCTGTGCTCCACCTCCAGAAGGGCTTTCATCATCTCCACTACGGGCACATCGCCTTCGAGAAGGTTCGCCTCGTAGAAATCGCCCTCCGGGCTGCGCTTTGTCGAGCGAAGGTGGACGAAGTCGATGCGTTCGCCGAACTCGCGCATCATGGCGGGAAGGTCGTTGTCAGCCCTGACTCCGAGAGAGCCCGTGCAGAGGTTGAGCCCGTTGGCGGGGCTTGGAACAGCCGCAACAAGTTTACGGAAGTCTTCGGCCGTAGACATGATGCGCGGAAGCCCGAGAATAGGGTAGGGAGGATCGTCCGGGTGGATGACCATACGCGCTCCGACCTCCTCGCAGACGGGGCAGATTTGCCTTAAAAAAAAGATAAGATTGGAGCGCAAATCTTCTTCTGTTATAGTATCATAGCGTTTAAGTGCCTCGCGGAACTTCTCGAGGGTGAAGCTCTCCTCGCTGCCCGGAAGCCCGGCTATCATATTGCGCGTGAGTTTCTGCTTGTCTTCAGGGCTCATCGCCTCGAATCTCCTGCGCGCTTTTTCGGTCTCTTCCGCCGTATACTGGGCAGCGGCGCCGGAACGCTCGAGGATGAAGAGATCGAAGGCCATGAAGGCATCCCGCTCGAAACGCAGGGCAAGGCTGCCGTCCGGCATCGGATAAGCGAGATCGGTGCGGGTCCAGTCGAGTACGGGCATGAAATTGTAGGTGATGCACATGATGCCCTCAGCCGCAAGGTTCCGGATGGTCTGCTTGTAGTTCTCGATGTACCGGAGGTAGTCGCCCTCGCGGGTCTTGATGTGCTCATGGACGGGCACGCTCTCGACCACGCTCCACTCCAGGCCTGCTGCTCTGCATTCAGCCTGACGGATGCGTATCTGTTCGCGGGTCCACACCTCGCCGTTCGGTATGTGGTGCAGCGCCGTGACTATGTCGGTGACTCCGGCCTGGCGTATGTACTGGAGCGGTACGGGATCCTGCGGACCGTACCAGCGCCAGCTCTGTCTCATCGGATATCTCATATACTGAATGCGTTGAATCCTCCGTCGACGACACTTATTGTGCCCGTGACGCCCCTGGAGGCATCGGAGGCAAGGTAGTGGAGGGTGCCGGTGAGCTCGTCTGGCTGGAGGAAACGGCCAAACGGGGTATGGGCGATTATTTTGTGGGACCTGTCGGTAAGCGAGCCGTCAGGATTGGTCAGCAGCGTCCTGTTCTGGTTTGTGAGCAGAAAGCCCGGAGCTATGGCATTGACCCTCAGGCCATCACCGTATTTGGTGGCAAGCTCGCCCGCAAGCCACTCCGTCCAGCTCGCTATCCCGGCTTTGGCTATACCATAGCCGGCGACGCGGGTGAGCGGGCGCAGCGAAGTCATCGAGCAGAAATTGATGATGGAGCCCTTTCGGGTTTCGATCATAGGCTTGGAAAACACCTTGGTCGGGATCACCGTCCCAAAGATATTGAGTTCGCATACTTTCTTCATAGCCTCGATGTCCAGATCTGCCATGCTCTGGTCGGGGCGGACGTTGGCTTTGTCCATATTGCCACCTGCGGCATTGAGCAGGATATCAACCCTGCCGTACCGGTCCAGGATGGTCTCAAGATTCGCCTCGAGAACATTCTCGTCTAGCACGTCGGTAGGCAGGAAAATCGCTTCGCCGCCCTCCGACTCGATCTCCTTTGAAATCTCCCTGCCTTTCTGCGCCGCGCGCTCCAGATCGAGAAGTACCATCTTGCAGCCTTGCGCGGCAAAGTATTTGACTATGGTTTGCCCGAGTACACCGCATGCACCCGTCATCACGGCCACTCGGCCGCTGATGTCGAATTGGTTATCAGTTTTCATATCATTACAAATGTAATTATTTTCCCCGTTCATTTAGCGACACCCCGCGAAATTTAGTCCTCAAATAGCGCATCGCCCCCCCTCGAGCCCTCCACCCGGCGCGGGGACGTTTCCGCCCCCTCGAGCCCGGCACAGCGCAATCGAGGGTTGGACATTGGGGTATTACGGCCCTGAGCGTGGCTATCACCCCCTGCGAAGGAGGTGATGGGAGCGAAAAAGGCCCAAAAAGTGGCTATCACCCTTCAATACACGGGTGGTAGCCACGCGAAGGGAGCGATTAACGGGGCTCGGACCCGCGGCGTCGCTTCGCTGACGCCTTCGCTTCCACGTTACCCCCCGGCGGCACGGCCACCGACCCCTCGGGGGTCTGTTGAGGTCGCGGGTAGGACTGACCTACATTCAAAACAAAAAGACCGCCACAAGGACGGTCTTTTCGTTTTGAGCGGAAAACGGGGCTCGGACCCGCGACCTCAACCTTGGCAAGGTTGCGCTCTACCAACTGAGCTATTTCCGCGATAAGGGACTGCAAATATACGGCAAAAAATGTAATCTGCAAATTTTTTTACACTTCTACCGCAGTGCTGAATTCGCGAAGGAAGCGCAGGTCGTTCTCGAAGTAGTGGCGGAGGTCGTTGACCTGCCACTTGAGCATTGCGATGCGTTCGAGGCCCATTCCGAAGGCGAAGCCGCTGTATTTTTCGGGGTCGATTCCCGAAGCTTTCAGGACGTTGGGGTCAACCATTCCGCAGCCGAGAATCTCTAGCCAGCCGGTTCCCTTGCAGATGTTGCAGCCTTTTCCGTGGCAGATGTTACAGCTGACATCGACCTCGGCGGAGGGCTCGGTGAAGGGGAAGTAAGATGGGCGCATACGGATCTGGGTATCCGGGCCGAACATCTCGCGCGCAAACAGGAGGATGGCCTGCTTGAGGTCTGCGAAGGTTACGTTTTCGTCGATATAAAGGCCTTCGACCTGGTGGAAGATGCAGTGGGCCCTGGCGCTGATAGCTTCGTTGCGGAACACACGGCCGGGGCAGATGACGCGGATCGGAAGAGACATTTTCTCCATCGCGCGGACCTGAACGGAAGAGGTGTGTGTCCTCAGAAGAAGGGGATTCGGGTGTCCTGCAGAGATGAAGAAGGTATCCTGCATATCGCGGGCAGGGTGGTTCGGAGGGAAGTTCAGGGCCTCGAAGACGTGGTAATCGTCTTCGATTTCCGGGCCCTCGGCTACGTCGTAACCGAACTTGCGGAAAATATCCACGATTTCCTTGCGGACGATGCTTACGGGGTGGCGCGAGCCGAGCTCGAGGGTGTCTCCGGGCATCGAGAGGTCCTCACGAGGACCTGAAGCAGCTTCGGAGAGGGCGAGCGAGTCGCGCAATTCCTCTACCTTGGCGATAGCGAGCTGTTTCAGTTCGTTGAGCGGACGGCCGAATTCGGCTTTCTGCTCCCTGTCTACCGTACGGAATTCCTCAAACAAGGCTGTAATGACGCCTTTCTTTCCGAGGAAATGTACCCTCGCTTCTTCTACATCCTTGAGAGTCTCACACTTCAGAGCCTGCAGCTCTGAAATCACCTGCTGAATATCTTCTTTCTTCATAATTACTTCGAAGAGCGCTTTGCTTCGCGCTTGTCACGGGCCTTTTTATCCCTGGCCGCTCCGTTTTTAAGATACTTTGCCCACTGTTCTTCGTCCAGGACCCGGTAAAAAGCCTGATAGATTTTCTCGGTCCACTTGTCCTGAATTGCAACGTAGACATCGCTGTTTGCCACCCTGGCCTGGCTCTTTTCCTGCATCTCCGCCCTCATCGCGAAATAGTCGTGGGTAAGGATCGAATCGATGTAGAACTCCTGGGCCATATCCAGATCGAGGATATTGGTATATTTCTCCACCTCTTTCTCGATCATGGCATACATTTCCTTCTCCTGCTGTTCGGGACTCTTCTGTTCTTGGGCGGAAGCGAAGGCCCCCGTCACGAGAAGGAGCGCGGCTGAAAGCAGTATGCGGAATAATTTCATTATATTTGCTTGATACTACAAACACGCAAAATTAATCAATTCCAAGATAAAATGAAAAACAAGCTTCTTATTGCGGCTGCGGCGCTGATGATTCTAAGCGCAGCAGACGCTTTTGCATGCACCAACATCATCGTTACGAAGGATGCCAGCGCAGACGGCTCCACGATGGTTTCTTACGCAGCCGATTCCCACTGGCTCTACGGCGAGCTCTACCTCCGCCCGGCCGGAACCTTCAAGGAAAAGGCCATGCGCCAGGTTATCGAATGGGACACCTACAAGCCTCTCGGCAAGATTCCCGAGGCGACTCAGACCTACCAGCGCCTTGGAAATATGAACGAACATCAGCTCATAATCGGAGAGACGACATGGGGCGGACGCGAAGAGCAGATTAACGAAGGCGGTCTGATGGACTACGGTTCCCTTATCTATATCGCGCTCGAGCGTGCGAAATCGGCCCGCGAGGCTATCAAGGTCATCGCGGAACTGGCCAATACCTACGGCTATTGCTCGGAGGGCGAGACCTTCTCGATCGCCGATAAGGACGAAGCCTGGATAATGGACCTCGTCGGCAAGGGCAAGGAAAAAGGCATCGTTTGGGTGGCCTGCCGCGTTCCGGACGGCTACATCTGCGCCCATGCCAACCAGGCCCGAATTACCCGTTTCCCTCTCCATGACTCCGGCAACTGCCAGTATTCGCCGGACGTAATCAGCTTCGCCCGCGCCAACGGCTGGTTCAGCGGCAGCGACGAAGAATTCAGCTTCCGCGACGCTTACAACCCGCTCGATTTTGGTGGCGCAAGGTGCTGCGAGGCCCGCGTATGGTCAGCCTTCAACATCCTCTGCGACGGCCATTTCACCTACGTAGATGCCTTGGGCAATGAGCGTGGCGCCTCGGCAGACGATTACCTGAACTACGCGATGGGCCATGACCTGAGCAGCGAGATGCCACTGTTCGTCAAGCCTTCGCGCAAGATCACGGTCAAGGACGTTGCCGACGCGATGCGCGATCACTACGAGGGCACGCCCATGGACATGAGGGTCGACGCCGGTGCGGGCGGAAATGCCTGCCCCTACCGCTGGAGGCCGATGAGCTTCAAGGTCGACGGCGTTGAGTATGTCAACGAGCGCGCTATTGCGACCCAGCAGACCGGATTCTGGTTCGTGGCCCAGGCCCGCCCGAGCCTGCCGGATGTAGTCGGCGCTCTGGTGTGGTTCGGCGTTGACGATGCCGCTACCTCATGGCTCACCCCTATCTACGTCTGCTCGACCGAGGTCCCCGAGTGTTTCAAGGTCGGCAACGGAGACCTGCTCCACTATTCGGCCAAGTCCGCTTTCTGGATCAACAACCGCGTATCGAACTCCTGCTACAGGATGTACAACCTGATGGAGCCCTTCGTCCGCGAAAAGATAGACGCCTTTGAGAACGAACAGATCGGAAAGGCCGTTCCGGAGATGGATAAGAAGCTCGCCGAGCTCGTCCATTCCGGCAAGGCCGACAAGGCGGTCAAGCAGATGACCGATTTCTCGGTAAAGACCGCTCAGAAGCAGTTCAAGGCGTGGGTCAAGCTCGAGGAGACCCTTCTCGTCAAGTTTATCGACGGCAACGTCAAGGCTCAGGACGCCAAGGGCAACTTCAAACACACAAAGTACCACGACGGTACTCCTGAAGGCCTTACTCAGCCCGGCTATACCGAACGTTTCAAGAGGGCGATCGTCCGCGACAACGGAGAGGTTCTGCGCTCGCGATAGGCGGATAATTTGTCATTTACATAAGTTTTTATAACTTTGCACCGCTTTTTTTGAACACATATTTTATTCAATAAAATGAAAAAAGTTCTTATGACTCTTGCACTCGTAGCTGTAGCAGCTACCAGCGCATTCGCACAGATCTCGGTCGGAGCCGGCTATCTTGCCAACACCCAGAAGTCTACCTACACCTCTGGCAGCACCTCCACCACCACAACCAATCCTTCCAATGGTTTCTATGTTGGAGCCGACTATACTCTCGACCTCGGACAGGGCCTCGGCGTTCTCGCTGGTCTTAAGGGATCCTTCCTTTTCCACACCGAGACCGGTAGCATCACCCTCCCTATCCTCGGTACTTTCACCGGTACTTCCAAGCTTTCTGAGATTTACCTTGCAGTTCCTGTTCAGGCAGTCTATACCTACGCTCTGAGCAACGACCTCAAGCTCTTCGGCTTCGCTGGCCCCAGCTTCTCATTCGGCCTTTCTTCGAAGACAAAGTCTACCAACAACACAACTGACGATGTTACTGTTACCGACAACTATGGCGAGAACAGCGAATACGGCAAGTTCAACGTATTCCTCGGAGCAGGCGTTGGCGCCGACTTCATGAACACCATCCGCATCAAGGCTGGTTATGATATCGGTCTCCTCAACCGCTCTTCTGCTGACAACACCAAGGTTGGCGACGCTCAGTGGTTCGTTGGTGTAGCTTATCTCTTCTAGTCTGAAGATATATAGTCAAACACAAAGACCGGCCCTCAGGGTCGGTCTTTTTTATAGACTCCGGGCGACGGTTGCGCCCGTGCTCCACGCAGCCTGGAGGTTGAAGCCGCCGGTAAGGGCGTCGATGTCCAGGACTTCCCCGGCGAAGAAGAGGCCGGGGCAGCGGCGCGATTCGAGGGTGGAGGGGTCCACGGTGGACATCGACACTCCGCCGGCGGTTACAAACTCCTCTTTGAATTTTGCCCGGCCGGTTATTTCATAGCTGTCTGCAGTTAGAACTGCGACAAGGCGGTTGAGGCCCTTTGAGCCGAGTTCCGCCCAGCGTATATCTTCGCGAAGGCCGGCCCGATTCATAAGATGTTTCCACAGTCGGGCGGAGAGGCTCTCAGGATGGACATTGGCGAGGAGTTTCTGTCCGTCGGAAACGGAGCTAAGCCATTCGCGGGCCCCGGCTTCGGTCAGCGAGAGCCAATTGATAAGAAGGGTAGCCTTGTAGGCTGCTTCGGAGAGATATCTGGCGGCGTAGGATGAAAGCCGTAGAGTTGCAGGTCCGCTGACGCCCCAGTCGGTAAGCAGAAGCGTGCCTGAGGAGCGGAGCTTAGTCCCGGCCAGAGCGAGGGTGACATCATCTACGGATGTCCCGGTAAGCTCTTTGATGCCGGGATCAGATAATTTAAATGTAAACAGAGAGGGAACTGGAGGGATTATATCGATGTCCAGCCCTTCAAGAAGGCCTAACGCTCCGCCTCCTGTTGTTACTACTACCTTGTCGGCACGAATGGTTTCTCCGCCAGCAAGGGTCAGGCGGTAGCCACCAGCCTCATGAGAGATCTTTTCGACTTTCGCCTTACACCTTACCTCGGCGCCAAGCTGACGCATCAGACGCTCAAGGGTGCGGACTACCTGCATCGCGTCCTGCGAGGCGGGAAAAAGGCGTCCGTCCGGCTCGGCGACGAGCCGCACGCCTTCCGCCTCCCACCAGCGATGCGTGTCTTCCGGAGAGAATGCGTGGAAAGCCTGACGGATAAGTTTTTCGCCCCGGGGGTACACTTCCGAAAGCGTCCCTACCGAGGCGAAAGTATTGCTGATATTACATCGGCCTCCGCCGGTTACGGAGACCTTGGCGAGGGGCCTTGCCCCCGCCTCAAGGACCGTAACGGCCGCGCCGGGCGTCCTGCGCTTCAATTCAATCGCGCAGAAACACCCGGCGGCTCCGGCTCCTATTATTACTACTTTTTCTTGCAAATCAGCTGACCTACAACGTAGATGACAGCCGCGGTGAGCATTCCGTTGATGGAAGGAATACCGACCTTGACGAGGTTGGCGACAACTGCGCCGCAGACAACGCCTGCGATTGCGAACCAGTCGACTGTCTTAATCTCGATAGTTCCGTCGAGATACTCCTTTCTGTGGAGGAAGTATCCGAGGATAAGGATGATACCTACCGGCGGCAGGGTGCAGTTGAGGATGTTGAGCCATCCGCAGAAGTTCCAGTAGAGCCAGACGGCTGCTACGGTACCGATGATTCCGGAGATAAGGACCATCAGTTTCTTCGATCCTCCGGTAATGTTGGCAAGGCCGAGACCTGTTGAGTAGAGGGCGTTGTCGTTGGTGGTCCAGATGTTCAGACCGAGAACTGCGACTGCGACATAGAAGAGGTTGAGGTTAAGCATAACCTCAAAGATATCGTTGCCTCCGACATAGATTGAAGAAACAGCGCCGAAGAAGAACATGAGCGAGTTGCCGAGGAAGAAGGCACAGACGGTGACGATGGCCGCGATCTTTCCGTTCTTGGCGAAGCGGGTGAAGTTCGGGGTCGCCGTACCTCCGGAGACGAAGCTTCCGATTACAAGGCCGGCTCCGGCGATGACGCCGAGGTCCTTGGTGCCCTTTGAGAACTGCTCGATAAGTCCGGAGTCACCATGCTTGACGGCGAGGACCATGGCGACGGTGCCGAGAATTGCAACCAGCGGGACGGCGATGTAGCTGACGATAGTCAGGCTCTTGATGCCGAAGTAGGCACTGGCGGTCATAAGGATACCGGCAATCGCGACGAGCAGGTAGCCCTCGACGGGCATGAAGTCGGGAGTTACCTCGAGGCCGAGGAGTTCCTTCGCGACCGGGATTGCGAACATGGCGAGGCCTACGCCGAACCAACCCATCTGGGTGAAGCTGATCATCGCGCTGGGGAGCCAGCTGCCCTTGCGGCCGAAGCTGCGCTGGGCGAGAAGATCGAGCGAAAGTCCGCTTTCAGCACCGATGTACCCAAGAGAACCTGTGTATGCGCCGAGGATGACGCCGCCGAGGATGAGAGCGCCGATGAAGCCCTTGAAATCAAGGCCGGCGGCGAGATTCTGTCCGACCCACATACTTGCGGAGAAGAATGTGAAGCCAAGCATAATCATGAACATTGTCAGCGTTCCGCGACGCGAAGATGCGGGTACGCTCGAGTTGGAGAAGTCGAAATCGACTTTGCGGTTGTTGTTGCTCATTGCTTTATAAGATTAAATAATTGTGTCAGGCGTGCTTCGCAGATTGCCGTCAGGTTCTGTTTGCGAAGTTCAGCGAGGTACCGCTGTTCCTTTCTATATAGTGGTTCAAGATTCCAATCAGCCGGGTAGCCGCAGAGATTCAGCCACTCGGGGTAGGTCGCCTCGGCATAACCCACCTTCTCGGCCAGGAAGGCCTCATAATCGGCGGTATGGCTTGCCTCGAGCAGATCCTGCCAGTACTCAATTACCTCCTTGAAGTGGTCTTCAATCTCATAGCGGCGGGCTCCGCCGTCGTATATGATACACTTTTCAAGCAGGGCCGGAGCGTGGGTATAATCGAGGATGTATTCGCGGAATTCAGGGGTGATGCAACCGCCCTTCCATCCGAAATCGATCATGGGGACGTTGACTCCGGTAACGCCCTTGTCTTCGTAGACAGTAAAGGCGCCCTCGAAGAAGATGCACTCGAAGCCTTCGAATTCGGGCCATCTCAGGCGTATATGTTCAGTCATGTTCTCCATCAGATTGAAGGCTTTCGTTCCTCCGATCGTGAAGAAGACAATCTTCTTTATCGAACCGCCTGCGCGGTCGAACTGCTCGATGGTGTATTTAAGACATTTGCGGATAGTGTCTCCGCTCGCGAGGATATCGCCGATAAGAAGAGTGCAGTCCTTTTCAGGGTGCAATTTTTCGTAGCGGATCTCGAGACCTTTTATAATATGGTTCTCAATAACCCTTTCGCAACTGAGGAAGTTGATGTTGTCGAGTCTGATTCCGAGAGAATGGCAGCATTCCTCCAGGGGATAATTGAGGCCGCCGCGAAGGATGGTAAGTATTGCCGCCTTTTTTAAATCGGGCTCCAGGGCCTTCAGGGCCGCGGTCATGGGCTTTTTCAGAACGTCGCAGCATTCATACCCAATCACCTCCGGAGAGGCCATCAAACGGCGGCTGCCTTCACTGCTGATTACATAATACGCATTCAGAGTATCCTTGGAGACGAGGCTGTAGAGAGCGGTCTCCTGATCTTTTCGGACTAATTTGAGCTGCATTCCCGATACGAACTAATCGGGATACAAATATAAACAAATTTTCTTCATTTATCCGTGTAAACACTTTTTTACACGGATTTTTATTTGTCCCTTTGCGGAAGAACCAAACTATAACTAACTATGAAAATTATACTCAGACTTATCGCAGCCTCTATTCTGGCCGCAACAATTATCTCCTGCAGCAAATACATATCCGGGCCTTCTTATTATATGCCCGACAATTCTGCCGTCGAGAATGGATCCGATTCTTCCGGATTCGACTTATCGTCTTTGGCCCGGATGTTTGCTGCGCTCCCGATAGGATTGGATCAGATGGAAGAGGTGAAAGACGCAGCGTCGGCCTCGATCGGGAACGGCTACGACGAAGAATATACGATGAAGCAGCTGATCGAGGCCCCAGGCTGCGGCGTCGGAGACAACCCTACAAAAGCCGGAAACTATACTCGTCCGCTGAGGGATATGATAGCGGAATATCTTGCAACCGAGACGAAAGCGGGGGCAAAAGATGTAGAGGAGTATTTGAACGCCCTCTCGCAGTCGGACCTGCAACTGTATTGGCCGTATTCAGAAGATTGGGATGGCGAGGAGCTGCCTATCATTACCTTCGACCCGGGCTATGGGTCCGACTATAATTACGGATATAAACTGGGAAGGGATTCGAACGGTTTCAGCGTAGTGGACTCCGTCTATGTAGACGAACAAATAGCCAGGGAACACCCGGTCTGGGTCATCAACACAAACGACGATGCCGGTTTTACGCCCCTGGACCTCTATACAGAAGCCGCCCAGTCCTCAACCAAATCCGGCCCGAGAAAGCTGTTCCTGCGATCCTTCACGATGCTTCGCCACTATGACTCCTGGTTCCGCGGAGGAAGCGAATTCTTCGTAAAGTGCGGAGCCGTAAACGGTTTCCACGCTACAACCGAAGCAGAAATGAGACTCTACTACCCCAGCGTTACGGACTTTATGGTGGTCGTCAAGCGTAAGCAACTGGGAGAAGAGGTGCCCTACAACGGTATTATTATGACTGATTTTACGAACCAGCTGGAGAATCTGGCCTTCCTTATAACTGAAGACGACGGAGGAACCCAGACTTCGTGGAAATGTTCTGCTACCGTCAAGATTAAATCCAAGAGCTACGGTTTCGAGTGTGATATCCCGTATAATGAAAAAGACGATATCGTCTGGCGAGGCCAGCTCAGCGCCAGCTTCTTCCAGGAAGCCGATTATGTCTCCGGCCGTTTTGGCGACGTGTTAATCTCTTTCGTCCTTGAATAATTAGTATAATGAGTTCAGAAATTTCCTTATATTTACACTCAAAATTAGGGGTAATTATGAACTCACAGAGAAAGAAAGAGTACGATTATTTGTCTTTGAGACTGAGGGGGCGCACCAAAGCACGCATTAAGACTGCGGCAAAAAGTGCAAAAATGAGCGTGAATGAGTATTTGAACCGCGCCCTTGAAGAAATTACAAAGGACATCGTTTCAGAAGAAGAGATTATGGAAGAGAAGAAAAAAACAGAAGCGTTCCTGGATGCTGTTTGCGGCACCTGGAAGACAGATAAGACGGCGGATGAGATAATGTCGGAGATCAAGTCTTCACTCAAGTCAAAGAAAGTCGAAGACCTATGGTAAAGTACCTTCTTGATACGAACATTATTATAGACCTGCTGCGCGGCACTTCTCCTGAAACCAAGCAACTTATAGTCAGTCTTGGGATCAGCAACTGCGCCATCTCGGACATCACTTTATATGAATTATATGTCGGGGTGGAACTATTCGGCGGGCCAGACGGAGAAGCAGCAATCGAGCGCATCGTCGGCGGATTAACTGTCCTTCCGTCCAAAGATGGATTCCGCGAGGCGGCCAGACAGTACGTTCGGTTAAAAGCCAAGGGTGAGACTATCGAAGACCTTGACCTTTTCATTGGCTGTACGGCAATAGTCAATGACCTATATATGGTTACTGGAAACGTGAAACACCTCTCACGCCTGGAGAATATCAGAATTCTTTAAACGTTCGTCGCCCGGAGCATTGTCTAGAACCCAACAAAGGAGTGTGATTCCCCCCTATTGAGTTCTCCCTGGAATTGGGTGGACGATTTGCGTTTATTGATCCTGTAACAGACAGACAGGAGATAGTACCTGCCGTAAGTAGGCCTCCAGGACTGAGCTATATAGTCGTCGGACATACTGATGGAATAAGAAGAGCCGGCACTAAGGATATCGTTTCCTGAGACGGAAATGCGTAAACGCCCTTCAAGCAGGTTTACTCCTGCGGCCAGGCCCAACAACTGAGTTGTCACTCGAGGGAAGTTTCCAAAAACAGGGATTGATCCATTTATATCATATCGTCCACTCAGAAACAGCTTGTTTTGACTAGTCCAGTGTACGCTCAGACTGCCGGAAGGACTGATCACGCGGGAAAGCAATTGAGCGCCATCTGTCGAAGATTCCTGATATCTAAGATTGGCATCAAGGCGGATATTCAGACTTTTGTGTAACCTGGCGGAGATATATGAGGGAAAACTTGGCGAAAAGTCTCGCATTAAAATAAGATTATTCCCCTTGTAGACAGGTGTTTGCTGATAAGAGACTTGCGGCGATAGAAATAATCTGGCTTTCCAGGCTTTAATGCTCTGGGTGAAAGTGACTGCTCCGCTTGCCCGCCAATTTCCCTCGCAATTCTCAAAAGTAGTAAGACTTGCCCCAGGCAAAGCGGTGTAGCCGTATTGGTCTAGAAGGGTTGGCGCGGTAAAATAACTTATCTTTGATACGATCGCATTCTGTCTTGTTGAAATATTTGCACTAACGTCAATGCTTGACGAAGTCTTTGGAAATGTGTGGGCATAATGCGCTGTTAAACTATGAGTATGAGAGGGCCGAAGATCCGGATTTCCAGCGACGAGATAGAGGGGATCATTGTCACTCAGCCTGTCACGGAGTTGTTCTATGCTTGGGATACTGGAGTCCATGTGATATTGCAATATGAACTCATCCCATTTGAACACTACCCCAACGTCCGGCAATACGAATTGATGAGGTGCGGCATCCAAGGTAGGGATCCTTTCTGTGTCGATATGGGAAGCGAAGCCTACACCCAAAGAAGCCATATAGCCCCATTGTTTAGTCCTCTTTTCATATTGCAACACCGGTCCGTGTGAGACATACTGCCGGGAAAAATCAAACGTATTGACCGTGTTGGTCATAGGAGAGGGGAGCTTTCCTGTGGCATCATAGTAATCCAGACCAAGTTGGGTGTGGTGTTGATTGGAGTACTCGACTCCATAGCTGACGGATAAGGAAGAAGATTCCTTTTCTGTGTTTCGAAGCCGTATGGATGCCGAGGAACTGGCCGATACGGAAAAATTATCGTTCCCCGAGGAAACGTTAAGATACCTTCTGTTGATGGATGAAGCCAGGGTATCAATGGTCCATTCTTCTCCCTGAGAAGGTGATTTGTCAATCTTGACCATTATCGACGGCAAGACTTTCTCTGCGGAATAATTCCTCCAACTGACCATACCGGAACCGGACCACGAACGTGTATTTCCCGTCCTTTCTTCGGCTATCTTGTAGGTGTTTCCGTTCTTTATTCTGTTCCATTCCATCCGCTCCCGTTCGTTGTCTGCCTCGCTGACTGACAGATTGGTTGAAACGACCAGGTTCTTAATTTTGCTATTGTTGATTATCAGTAGGGACGTGAGATTGTGTGTTCCTGAGGAACTCCGGTTAAACAGAGTATCAGACACCTCCCTCTCAGGGCTGTCTACTGATGCCAGATATGTTTTCAGTGATCTTGAGAAACTGTTTCTCCGGTCGTCCTTGTAAGAGTAGTCAAACCGGATATTGCTTCCCAGCAGTCGGTCTCCCCAGTACTTCTGGATTCCCGTAGAGACATCACTCTGAATGTGGTAATCACTCAGGCTTCCTTTGGGCATTTCGGCAACTCGAAAGCGATTGGAATTTAAGCCGAGGTTATTCGAATAGGTATTCAGGAAAAAAAGGAATCTTTCCGAAAAGAAATTTGCGTTTGCGCCAGCGAAATATCTCAACTGGGGTTTGCCGTCCTCGCGCGGAGCGCTGTCTACTCCTCCCGCGCCCTGTACATAAGCGTCGTACGCGCTTATGAATTCTTCTTTGGTGCGTATGTCGATTACCCTGTCTTTTTCGCCGTGTGTGTCTCCTTTCAGCCTGGTCTCCACTGATGCTTCCTCAAAAGACTTGATTTGAGTGACTTCGTCTGCCATCAAAGTATTGAGCGGAGCCATAGGATTATCACCGAAGAGCATAGTGCCGTTGACGTATGCCCGCTTGACACGCTGGCCGTTTATGTAAATTGCATTGTCCTTTATTTCAACGCCCGGCATCTGTCTGAGAATTTCCAGCGCACTTTCTCCCGCCATAGTGTTTACCGCAGCCGGCTGGTAGACGAGGGTATCTCCGCGGATCTCAATCGGCGACACCTCGGCAGATACGTATGCGGCTGCAAGATCCTTATAGTCTGGCACCACCTCTACCATAAAGGCATTGTCTCCGGGAAGAATGTCCAGGTCCATCATGGTTGTTTTGAAATTCAGGGCAGACGCGAGCATCCGTTTTTTGCCCGGGATAATATTCTTGAATTCAAAAGAGCCGTCCTCTTTAGACATCACAGAGAGTGTGTCTTTATTTGAAATAAGCCTTACGAAAACAAAAGGCGCGGCAGAAGGCTTCCTGTTGGCGTGCAAATTATTCCAATACCAGATGGTCCTTCCGCTGACCGTGGCAAGCGAATCCCCCTCTGCGGTTTTTTGTGCAAAGGCGATAAACCCACAGAGGAACAATAGTGAGATGACACTAAATGACTTATTCACTCCAATCTTTTAATAACGGGATATAAGAGAATTAATACAAGAGTACCGCCATCTCGCAGGCCTTGCAGTCGAAGAGGAGGGGGAAGCGGCGGGAGTTGTTGACGAGGAAGAGGCTGCCGGTCTGTTTTGCGCCCTGGTGGACGGGGCAAAGACCGAGTTCGTACTTGATGCAGTACTTGGAGCGCATAAGCTCGCCCGGGAGGCGGCCGGTCTGAAGGGTTTCCGGGGCGATGGAGGGGGCGCTTCCCGTCTTCAGTGGAATCGCGCGGACCGGCTGGGAATCGAGCCCAGCGGCGAGCTCGCGGCGAAGGCCGTTGAGGGCAGCGGCACTGAGATGGGGGAAGCCACCATTAGACCCGATGGACGCGACAGCGAAGCAGTAATGGTCTACGCGCTTTGAGAGCTGACCCGAAATAAGTGAGGCCGCGCGCTCGGAATCGCGGGCCGTTTCGCAATCCGAGACCGAGACGGAAGCCTGACGGCCATCCTCGGAAGTCGCAACCACCGAGAGCGATGACCCGCTAGCCGCAACGTCCAGTTCCACCTCTACGAACCTCCTGCAGGGATTCGCGTCCAAGCTCTTTTCAAAGGCGGTGGAGATGTTGCGCCAGAGAGTAACTCCGGGCTTCAGGCCTGCGACCGGTTTGCAAACAATCTTATTCCCCTGGCACACATCGCCCCTGAAGCCGATGATTTCCCCGTCCGAGACGAACGCGAAACCGTCGCCATTATGAAGATCCAGCGCTCTCGGGCCCATGGT
This sequence comes from uncultured Bacteroidales bacterium, assembly GCA_900319375.1. GTDB lineage: Bacteria > Bacteroidota > Bacteroidia > Bacteroidales > UBA932 > Cryptobacteroides. The sequence continues at coordinate 38,004 of ONOI01000006.1, forward strand.
AATCTCCATCCCCTGCGCCACCGGGCGGACGGACGAGACGGCGCCTATTTCTTCGCCCATCGACTTCGGAGTATCGAGCGAAGCCCATTTCCCGCGCTTGCCGTCCAGGAACAGTTCGGTAAACCCACGGTTGAAGGTCTTCGAAAGATCGGGCGTAAAACCGCCTTCCACCCGGCCAAACGAAGCGCGCCTCAAAGCACCTCCAGAGGCCGCTACCAGTTTATCGAGCAAAAGGGAGTAATGTCTTACGGTATTTCGAACGTATGAGGCGTTTTTCAGGCGGCCTTCAATCTTGAAGGATGTAGCGCCGGCGGCTACAAGATCCGAAAGCCTTGCGCTGAGGTTGAAATCTTTCAAGGACAGAAGCGCTTTGTCGCGAACCAGTACCTTTCCTTCGGAATCTACCAGGTCGTAAAGATTTCTGCAGGCCTGGATACACTCGCCACGGTCGCCACTCCTGGCCCCATCAGTCAGGACCTCCGACATAGTACACTGTCCGCTGTAACAGACGCAAAGGGCGCCGTGGACAAAGCATTCGATTTCGCAGGGGACAGCCGAAGCAATCTCCCGGATAAGCGAAAGCGGCAGTTCCCGCTCCAGAATAAGCCTGGAACAGCCGGCCTCGGCAAACATCCGGGCGCGCTCGACCGTTCTGATCGAACACTGGGTTGAAGCATGGAGAGGGATGCGGATATCATCCCATATCCCCACGCGGGGATCGCGTATGATGAAGGCGTCCGCGCCCGCCTGCTGCGCCGCGATCATCTGGCGGTGGACTTCGGGCATCTGCTCCTCGCGCAGCAGAATGTTGAAAGTAACGAAGATTTTGGCACCGAACTTATGTGCGTATGCGCAGAGCCTGGCGATTTCCTCTACGGAATTACCTGCGTCTTTGCGCGCCCCGAAATCCGGCCCGGCGATATACACCGCATCGGCACCGCAGTCGATAGCTGCGATGCCGATGTCTGTGTTTCTTGCCGGGGCAAGAAGTTCGAGTGTTTTCATTGGCTACTTGAGAGCCTTGAGCTGCTTCTGAGCCTCGGGACCATAGGCAGGATCATTCTCGACCATCTTGTAATACTCGATAGCCTTGGCGTTGTTTTTCTGACCCTGATAGAGAGTAGCGATGGTGAACTTTACGGCTGATACATTGCCTGCGCCGGGTTTGAGTTCAACATATTTCTCGAAGCTGGCGATAGCCTTCTCAGTCTTGCTGAGGTTCTGGGCTGCAAGACCTGCGATGTAGCAGGCGTCTGCATTCTCAAGGTAAGAGTTGCTCTTGTCTGCGTTCTCGATAGCTTCGGCGAACTTCTTGGCTTTGTTGGCTGCGTTGGCCTTCTTGAGGAAGATACCGGAAATCTGCTTCTTTGCGGCTTTTTCCTGACCGAGAGCGGCTGCTGCCTCATAAGTCTCGACGGCCTTCTCAATATTTCCGGTCTTCTCGTATGCCTGACCGAGGTACAGGGTTGCCTTAGCATTTGTAGGATCGACCTCGAGGGTCTTCTGGAAAGCCTCTGCTGCGGCCTCGAAATCCTTTGCCTTCAGGAGTTTTGAACCTTTTTGGATATAGGCCTGAGGGATGAGGGCCTGAGCCTCGACTGCGGTAGATTCTGCTCCGAACTTCTCTGCAAGGGCTGCTGCCTCTGCGAGTTTTACGACTGCTCCGTCGTAGTCTCCTTCCTTAAGAACGTCCTTTGCGATAGAAAGGCTGAGCGAGGGCATAATGCTTTCGCAGTTGGCTACGATATCCGCAGCGCCTTCGGCCTCTCCGCAAGCAATCGCGAGATCGTATGCTTTCTGGAAATAATCCATGGCTCCGGCCTTGTCTCCGAGAGCGATAGCCTCTGCACCATGGTTGTAAAGATCCGTTGCTTCATTTACATCCTGCGCGAAGCCCAGCGAAAGGGCTGCGAAAAGCGCGCAAACTGATACTAATACCTTCTTCATATCGTTAAATCTTTTATTGCCGGTTGAAAGACAAAATTATTAAAAAATACTAACTACTCCAAACCGATGGGGCTGGTTTTTACCTTCAGCCACCGGGCTACTTCTTCATCAAGCAGCGTGCCAAGATTGTCGAACACCCTGCGGTTGTAGTCGTTAAGCCACTCTATTTCCCACTTGTCCAGCAGGCTTAGATCGAGAATAGAAGTATCGAAATGACACATTGTTAGCGTCTCGAAGCAAAGAAAATGGCCGAATTCGGAGGTCCCGGCATCGACCGTCAGGACGAGGTTTTCGTGGCGCACGCCGTGTTTGCCCTCGCGATAGATTCCCGGCTCGTCGGAGGTGATCATGCCTTCGACAATCGGGGTCGGGTCGAGGTTCTGCCGGATCTGGTGGGGCCCTTCGTGGACTCCGAGGAAGAAGCCGACGCCGTGGCCGGTCCCATGTCCGAAGTTCATCAGGTTGCGCCACAGCGGCAGGCGGGCCGCAGCATCGATCCTGCAACCGGGCGTCCCGGCGGGGAAAACGGCTGCCGCCAGGTCGATATGGGCCTTCAGGACCAGGGTGTAGTCGCGTATTTCTTCGGGCGTACATTCGCCCATGGGGACGGTACGGGTGATGTCGGTCGTGCCGCTCAGGAACTGGCCGCCCGAGTCGCAAAGATACAGGCCGTGGGGCTCGATCGCCGGCGCTTCCTCGCCGCGGGGTGTGATATAATGGGGCAGCGCTGCGCCCTTCCCGTAGGCTGAAATAGTCTCGAAACTGTCGCCCTGGTAGTCCTCGATCTCGGCGCGGTACTGCCCGAGCCTTACGGCCGCATCCCACTCTGTCACTCTCTTTCCCGCCTCGACACTCTTTTCGAGCCAGAAGAGGAACTTTTCCATGGCCACGCCGTCGCGGATGTGGCATTCGCGCATCCATTCGATCTCTTGCGGGCTTTTCTGCTCCTTTCGGCGCGCTACCGGACTCGGGGCCACGATTACGGGGCCGGATGCCGCTTCGCGCAGTTCGCAGTTTGCGGTCACGCTATCAAGCCAGAGCCTGCCTTCGAACGACGAGAGCTCAAGGCCGACCTCGCCATAGGGCAGCAGTTCGATTCCGTCGCCCTGCAGGGCTTCGAAAGTCTCTTCGGTAATCGGGTCTTCAACTTCCTCCTTCAAGACAAACCATTTGGCAAAGTCCTGGCCCACAAGAAGATAGGATATGACCATCGGGTTGTATTCGATATCGGAAGCGCGAACGTTCAGTATCCATGCGATCTGGTCCAGCGCGCTCAGCAGGATGGCGTCGGCGCCCCGCTCGGCTATCTCCTCGCGCAGCCACTCCATCTTCTCTTCGCGCGACTCCCCCGCCTGAATGCGGAATATCGAGGTCTGGGGCACGTCCGGGCGGTCTTCCCAGAGTACGCTCAGAAGGTCCGGGACCCCAACTAACGAAAACGTTTCACGCAGCTCGTCGGCGTCTGCCGAGGCAGTACAAAGCGAATCTACGGCGACTACAGCCCCGTCCGGGAACTGGCTTGCTAGCCATTCGGGAATAAGTACCTGCTCCGGGACCCGGGTTTTGTGGAGTATGACGCCCGTGCCCTCGAGCTGCTCTACCGCCTGAATGAAGTAGCGCGTGTCCGTCCAGAGTCCGGCGTGGTCCAGGGTCACGACTACGTCGCCGGCCTCGCCCGTGAAACCGGTAAGCCAGCGGACCTGCTTCCAGCGCTCGGCCGGATACTCGCTCTGGTGGGGGTCGGATCCCCCGATAATGACGGCGTCCCAGCCGCGTCCGCGCATCAGCGAACGCAGAGCTTCGATTCGTTCGGCGTAAATGTTACTCATCTCCGTTGACGTGTTTGGCCGCGGCGCAGAGCATCTCGTAGAACTCCTCGCCGTAGGCAGCTATAAGGGGTTTTTTCAGGAATTTGTAGACTCGTATTTTCTTCTCGCGACCGAGGCGGTAGGCTTCCTTGCAGATATGCCAGCGGTGGAGGTTAAGAGCCTGGCCGCCTCCCGTGAGCTTCGTGACGCGAATCGGGTAGAGGCTGCAGGAGATGGGCTTGCGAAGGCCCTTGCACTCGATTGCGCAAAGGCAGTTCCCATCGCCCGGGAAATGGCAGTAGGCGCAGGCGGCCGAACCATCGGAGAGCGGGGTCACGAGGTCGCCGTCACGGTCGATCGAGAAAAATCCTTCACGCCCAACCGCGGCGCGGCCTGCGTCGGTCATAAGCTCCTGGAACGCGGGGTAATCGCGCTCGAGGCCCTCGAGTTCTTCCTCTTTAAGGGGCGCTCCGCTGTCTCCTTCGATACAGCAGGCTCCCTTACACGCTTCGTAGTCACAGGCGAAATACTCCGTCACGACTTCCTCCGAGACGAGGATGTCGCCAATCTGGATGATGGTTCCGAAAAGGTCGCGGTGCATTACTTGACTATATATTCGACGACTCCAGATGAGATGATCTCTTCGAGTATCATCCTTACGTCGTCGTCGTCGATGCGGTCGATGCTCTTTGAGTGGTGTGAGATCAGGTCCTTTCCCTCGCTGTAGCGGTAGAGGCAGTATTTGATGACGCCTTCCGGGGTAGCGAGCTCGCGGGCTACGTTGTTCTTTACTATTTCTTTGTAGGCCTTGAACTGCGAGTCGCTTACCGAGAAGTACTGAAGGTTCTCGAATTCGCGTCGTATGTCCCTGATGGCGGAGAGGGGCTCCAGGGCCGTTACTCCGGCGGGCAGGCCGTCCTGATCGCAGGGCCTGCAGGTAATATAAAGTGTCATCCGCTCGATAGGAGTCAGGTCCATCTTGCCGCTGACTTCCGCATACATGCCCAGGGGCGCTAGTCCCTCGGCCAGCTGTTTCTTTACGGCCTCCAGGGCTATGAGGAAGGCGTAATAGTTATCCAGGTTGGCGGGGAACAGGCCGGTCGCTGCAAGGTTGACGCTGCGGTCGGAACCGTCTGCGATGTGTGTAGTACGTCCGCTGTGGAGGTTGTAACGGACGGGTTCGCGGAGAGCGTAGATGCGCGAGGTCTTGAAGTTGCCAAGATACCTTGTGAGGGCTTGGAGCAGTTTTTCTTCGCTGATATTACCAGTGAAGACGAAGATACCGTCTGCTGCATTGCTGAACCTGCGGGTAATGTATTCCTGAACTCTTTCAGGAAGGTCGTCGCTAAGGTTGCTTGCCGAACTCTTCTCAAGGAAGATATAGTCCGGACAGATGAGACTGTCCATCACCGAGACGATGGAAGGCGGTACAGAGTTGGTCTTTATGAGGGCCGAGCGTCTGAAATAGTCATACGACTTGCTGTCTATCTCGCAGTCGTAACCGATTTTGAGAAGGGCCTTAAGTACCGACTCTACATCGTCTTCCCGGGCGTCACAGAAGATTCTCATGTCTTCGAGGGTGATCTGCCCTTTAAGGGAGATTCCTTCGGCCAACAGCAACTGATGGAAGTCGTACGCATCCATTCCGGCTATACGGCCTGTCCCCAGAACGTCCGACAGGTATGCGCTCTCGCCGGGTTTGATATCTCTTACAGATGATGCGCCTCCCCGCGCTGCGAAGCAGAACTTGAATCCGTCTGCGGCCATATCGGGCTTATAGATGACCTTGATTCCGTTGCTGAAAGTCCAGAGGCGTCCGCCGGATACGGGGTCTACCGTAGTATTGGCGAGTTTAATGCCCCTTACTATAGGAGCCTTCAACACCTCCGCCATTATAGGATAACTCTTCAGAGGAGAACGCTCTTCAAATTCCGTCCAGTTGTCTCCGAGGAATGCGTGGGCAAAGTTGTTGAAAAGTTCCAGCTCACGCTTGGGAGAGATTTTGCGCCCTTTGAAAAAGTTCTTGATTATTTCCTGTGAGGCGAGGTTGGTCCCGAAGCGGGCCGCAGAAACACACCTCTCTACGTAGAACGCATTGCTCTTGCCCGGTTTAAGACCGGTCTGAACGAGCATCGAGAGCGAGATCTTCTTAGCCATGTCGAACTCCGCCAGCGTAACTCCGCCTTTAGAGATGTCTGCGAAGACTCCGCTTACTATTCTCATAGCCTCTTCGCGCTGGTCGCCGGGCACGTATAGTTTGAGGGTGTTTGGCTCGGCGTTCATGTGGCAGGGGATGTCCCTGTCCTTGAATTCGCGCTTGAGGCGGTCTGTGACTATGTAGCTCATCTCGCGTCCAAGCAGCTCGGAAACGAGGGGGACGGGGGTGTTGGCCTGGTCGCGGGTGATGCTTCCGCCCTTGAAGACGAACTCGAGGGCGCCGTTTTCCCCGTCGGGGTTGAATTCAAGCTTGCTGCCTTCCTTGGGTTGGTTGGGCCTTTGGCCTGCAGTAATGTGGGGGATGATAAGGCCGAGGGTCTGAAGGGCTGTCTTGTAGACTGTTTTGTCTATGTCTCCGCTGATGATGATGGACTGCTCGCCAGTAGATAGTTTCACCAGGTCGAAGAGCATCAGGAGGGTAGAGTCGGAGGTGCTTTTCGTACTGATGTCTACCTCGGGGAAGTGGAAGGTGCGGGCGTTTTTCGAGATGTCTACATAGCCGTTTTCGGTATAAGGGACGCCCGTGCGCTTAAGAAATTCCTCGGGGCTGAGATGTTCGAGCTTAGAGAGCGCCTGTCTGGTAGCCGGGATGTCGGTGATGCCTTCCTGAACGAGGGCGAAGTCTGCCCTTCCCTTGACGGCCGGGTTTGAGACGAGGTAGTATGAGATACCGTTGGGAAGCGTTCCGGTTGTGACTTCCCCGGCCTGTTTGAGCTTCGGGAGACCCTGGGCTCGCAGGCTTTCGAGGGGAAGCAGCATCAGCGCCGCCGCCAATATGTATCGCATTACGCGTCTCATCTATATCTTATAGGATTAGTGTTGATTTCTGTTATTTGGATTTGGATTCCGGGAAGGGCTTTTTCGAGTATGTCTTTCAGGAGATCCTGAGTGTATTGTTCGCTCTGGTAGTGTCCCAATTCTACGAGGAGCATTCCGTCGCTCTCGAAATAGTCGTGGTAATGGAACTCGCCGGTGATGAAGCAGTCTGCGCCGAGGGTCTTGGCGAGAGGCATCAGGAATGCGCCCGCACCGCCGCAGAGGGCGACCTTTTTCACGGGTTTCCCTGCTGGCTCGCTATGTCTCAAGGACTCGACCTTGAAGGTCGTTTTAAGTGTTTCGAGGAACCGCTCCGGCTCCAGGGCTTCCGGCAATTCGCCTATAAGGCCGCTGCCGGAATCTTCTTTCGCTTCGAGCCATTCCGGGTTTTTAAGACCGATAAGTTCGGCTATTTTATGGTTTACTCCGCCAGGGGCATTGTCGAGGCTGGTGTGGGCAGAATAAATTGCGATGCCCTCTTTGATAGCCTTGGTAACGCATCTCTGCTGGTAGGTAGAGTCGCTGACCTGTTTTAGGGAGTGGAACAGAAGGGGATGATGAGAGACTATCATATTGCATCCCTTTGCGAGCGCTTCGTCTACTATGTCTTCGGTTATGTCCAGGCAGACTAGTATGCCGGTTACCTCGTCGCCGGCAGACCCTACCTGAAGGCCGGAGTTGTCCCACTCGTCCTGAAACCGAAGCGGCGCAATCCGCTCGATAGCTTTAATTACGTCCGATACTTTCGTCATAGTCCACTAATATACGAAAAAACTTCGTACTACTCTGCGGATTTTCCCGCAGAGTAGTACCAAATTATACCAGATCTGCGATGATGGAGTCCGCCACAAACCACTTTTCTTCAGGGATGACGACTCGTTTTCCGTCGATCTCAACGCCTTCTGCCGTGCGCAGCCCGAGCATGATCTTCTCTTCGCGGATTTCTTCGGGGGAGAGAACTTCGAAGCTTCGTGTCCAGCCGGTAAGGGATTCGGAATTCCAACTGCGGGTTTCGCGAAGGCCGCCGGGAGTATCAGCGTCGTAGGTAGAGTCGAGGGAGTGCGCGCCGGGGCCGAGGCCGACATAGGGGACCCTGCGCCAGTAGGCGCTGTTGTGGACGGCCTCCCTCCCGGCGCGCGCCCAGTTCGATATCTCGTAATGGCGGTAACCGGCTTCGCGCAGCCTGTCGCAAATCAGCTGGTACTGCGCAGCGCACTGCTCGTCCGGGAGTTCTTCGTACTTGCCGTTCTCAATATCTTTTGCGAGCTGCGAGCCCTCTTCGATCGACAGCTGGTAGGCCGAGATGTGTTCCGGCCGCAGCGCGAGAATGCCGTCCAGGGTTGCGGAGAGCATCTCGTCCGTGAGACCGTTGATTCCGAAGATGATATCCAGGCTTATATTCTCGATTCCGCCCTCCCGGAGCATGTGGAAGGCCTCGATTGCGGCGGCACTGTCGTGGCGCCGGCCCATCCAGCGGAGCATCCCGTCGTCCAGCGACTGTACCCCCATGCTCACGCGGTTCACCCCGACCTCGCGCAGATTGCGGATAAAGCCCATGCCCCTGCTGACTATGTCGTCTGGATTCACCTCAACGGTGAATTCCTCATACGGCCCTTCGGGCAGGGCCTTCATCAGGTCGAAAAAGAAACGGAGGGGCATCACCGACGGTGTGCCTCCTCCGATATAGAGGGTCTTGAGTAATTCTTGAGACTCTTTTATTTCCCCGCTTCGAAGCCTTGCTTCTGCGCAGATTTCATCTATGTAGGCGTCGTACTCTTCTGCTCGTCCGCAGGTCAGCTCCGAATAGAAATCGCAGTACCGGCAGAAACTCTTACAGAAGGGGACGTGGACATAGATCATTAGCGGAGCACGAGTTCGGTCTCTCCAAGAAGGCCGGCTTCCGAGTAAACCTCGATAGTGTAAACGCCCTTCTCGAACTGAGGAATGTCGTTTACATAAATAATCATATCGACCTCTGCTCCCTCATAGTCCACTTCGCGCGATGCGGTAGCTGCGACAGCCTCTCCGGCGAGAGTGAATGATGCGTTGGTCCCATCCAGAAGGAGATTTCCGTCCGGATCCTTAACCCTGAGGTAGACGGTGACGGGGCCTCTTTTTGCGAGATCGTTCTCTACGAGACTGAGTTCGACTGCGAGCCTGCGGACGCGGCTGCTGCGGTCTGTAACCTTGTCGGAACCATTGTAGGCCTTGCAGACTATTCCGCGGGCTTTGATCTTCGAACCGGTAGCGACCTTGGCCGCATACTCTTTGTTCTGGGCCTCAAGTTCCTCGTTCTTTCCGGTAGCGGCGGCGAGGTTTTTCTTGGTTGTTGAGAGCTCCGCGGTAAGTTTCTGGTTCTGCTGGTTGAGCGAATCTATCTGGACAAGATAGTTGCGCATAATCGAACGGAGAGTACCGAGTTCTTTCTCGTACTGGCGCATCTTTGCCCTGTTGGTAGCTTCCGTTGTTTTGATACGGTTTACGAGGATAGCGACTTCCTCGCGCGATGAATCCAGCTGGCTGTTGATGCTGTCGTAGTCTGAAGAAAGGTTAGCGAAATCTTCCTGGAGCTGACCGATTCTTTCGGTAAGGTCGGCCTTGTCTGCTTCCAGTTCCTTGACCATTTTGTAGTCGCGGGTGCCGATAATTGCAAGGGCTACAGCGAGACCTACTGCTATAATCGAAAGAGCTACAACGGCGAATCCGTTGCTCTTCTTTTTCTCTGCTTTTTCGCGTTCAAGTCTTGCGATGGGATCTTCTTTTTCCATATGTATTGAGTTTATTTGCTTTGAATGGCGCAAATATACAAAAATAATACCGTATGAATTTGGAAGTTACTGCTATCTATTCTTATGGATTATCCAAGTGGTTTGGAAAGAAGTTGTATTGGAAGTCATAACTTCGATTCAACGGTGTAGATTGTGGATATATATTGCGCT